>NZ_JBEFTW010000039.1:0-69405 GCF_040196095.1 Actinopolymorpha sp. B17G11 | reverse complement strand
CGTGGTCTGCCAGACGCCGGTGCCCACGGGCACAACGCTGTCGGAGGTCGCCGGATCGATCGTGGCCGCGAAGGACGTCGACGGGGCCAACCCGACGTCGCTCGGCATGGTCGCGGCGGGCATCTCCGGGGCGTTCGCGCCGGCAACCGCGGCGGCCGTCATGGAGATCCTGCGCTCGTCCGGCGTCGCCCTCTCCGGTCGGCGGGCGGTGGTGGTCGGGCGTTCGACCGTCGTCGGCAAACCCACTGCCCTGTTGCTGCTGGCCGAACACGCGACCGTGACCGTGTGCCACTCGCGAACGAGCGACCTGGCGGCGGTCTGCCGGGAGGCCGACGTCCTGGTCGCGGCCGTGGGGTGGCCGGGTTTGATCGACGCCTCGCACGTACGCCCGGGCGCGGTGGTGATCGACGTGGGGACCAACCCGACCCCGGACGGTGAGCTCGTCGGCGACGTCGACGCCGAGGCGGTGGGCGAGGTGGCGGGAGCGCTGACGCCGGTGCCCGGAGGCGTCGGACCGGTGACCACCGCCATGCTGCTGCACCACACCGTGCAGGCGGCGGCGCGACTCTCCGGCTCGGTGGCTGCTCGTCAGGGCTGAGTGTTGCCTGTGGCGTGGCTGCCTTTCAGGTCCGCGCGGTGCAGGAGCGAGTCATGCCCGCCGCCGGCAAGGACCGCGCGGTGCAGGTACGAGCCACGTACGCCGCAGGCGCGGTCCGGCTGGTGCCAGCTGATCAGCTCGGCGGCACCGAACTCGAGCTCCCCCAGCTCGAGGTCCTTGCGCGCATCGCACCATGCGACAACGGCCCCGGTGTCGGGAACGGGCGCGGCGAAGTGGACCAGATGGGCGTACCAACCCGTGCGGACCCGGGTCTCGATCGGTGGCACTGCGTACCGCTCCAGGATCGTTCGCAGTCGTCGACGGAGCTCGTCCGCGGTGTCGTCGCGGGGGTAGCCGACCACCGCAATGCCACCTGGGTGCGGGCTCACGCCGCGGACGACCATGCGGAGTGCAGGGAGGTCCTCGGCCGCCTCGTCCAACGCCCGGACGTACGTACGAAGTCGGGGATCGTCGCGCGGGACGCACGACCGGTGCGGTTCGAGCGCGCGAATCGTGAAATGGATGTCGCCGGGTCCGTGCGCCCAGTGCCCAGCGCCTGCCACCGCGTCGGCCTCGCGCCCCAGGTCGGCCAGCACCTGCATCACCGGATGAGCGGAGCGGAAGACCACACTGATGCCCCAGCGACCACCGTCGTGGAGCGGCTGCTCGGGATTGATCGTGCCGGCGAGAATCGCCTGCCGCCCACGGGCCCGAACACTCGCCCCGTCGCTCTGTTCCAACGATCCGCATCCTCTCACCCGAACATCCGGGCATTGTACGGCCAGCGAGATCGCCGCCCCGTGATCATGATCGAGATCATGAAGGATTCTCGGCGTATAGCCGCCCTTCCTTTCATGATCATGGAACAGCCCTTGTTCTACAGGGCTTTCGCGGCTCGGTTGTCGGTGGTCGCGGCTATGGTTGGATCATGGAAACGGGGACCACGCGCACCACACCGCAGCAGGCGAATGCGTTGTCGGTGGTGGTGTCGCGCATGCGCAGCCGGCTCGGTGAGGAGTTGCCGCCGGCGTTGTGGTCGATGGGCGAGGGCGAACTCATCGACCTGTTGGTTGACCTGCAGGGGTTGATCGCCCAGTGCGACGCCGGACTGCTGGCCGCGATCAGCGAGGCCGATCGTCGCGACCTCGGCAAGACCGCCGGTGCCACCTCCACCACGAGCTGGCTGTCCGACATCCTGCGGATACGTCTCGGCCAGGCCAGTCGGAAAGTCAAACTTGCCAGAGATCTCGACACATCGTTGGTGATGACTCGGACCGAGATGAACACCGGCCGGATCAGCGCCGACACCGCCGACGTGATCGCCCAGACGATGCGGGACCTACCATCCGAGGCCGGACCAGATGCACGGTTCGACGCCGAACACGCCATGCTCGAGCACGCCCGCACCTTTCACCCCGGGGAGTTGACGAAGATCGGCACAACGATCCTCAACTCCGGCGAATCACCATCCCACGCTGGTGAGAAGCCGCACCTGGTCATCCGCATCGACAGCAACGACCTCGCCAATGGCACCGGCTACGCCACCCTGCTCCGCACCGGCACCCCCATCTCGGCGCGCACCGCCCAACGGATGGCCTGCGATGCGAAGATCAGCGTCAGGGGCACCATCAACGGCGAAGAAGCACTCACCGACGGCACCCGGCTCTTCGTCGGCAAAACCCGCCGGCTGCTCGAACTCCGGGATCGCGGATGTGCCTTTCCTGGATGCGACCGCCCGCCATCATGGTGTGAGGGCCACCATGTGATCGCCTGGCTGAAAGGCGGGCCAAACCACGGTCGCGAACGGCGTCTTGCTGTGCGCATTTCACCACCGCCTCATCCACCAGGGAGCCTGGACCGTGCGCATAGCCGGCGACGGCATGCCGGAATATGTCCCACCCGAATGGATCAGCAGAACCCGAGAACCCTTACGCAACACAAGACATCGAACGTAGGGGTTGGTAGTTGTCCACTTCACCGGCAGGATGGCGCTCATGTCGGCAAACCTCGGAGCCCTCAGCGACCTCTGCACGCCGTGGTGCGTTCGGGTCGTGGCAACCCTTCGCATCGCTGAACTCCTCGCGGACGCAGAGAGCACCGCAGAGACAGGCAGGACCACAGACGCAGACAACACCGCAGAGGCTGACAGGACGACAGGCGGCGAGGGCGACGGCAGCGGGCCGGCGCGCGCAGATGCCGCGGCAGACATGGATACGACCGTCGGCATTGACGACCTCGCCTCGGCGGCTGGCTGCGATCCCGACGTCCTCTACCGGGTGCTCTCGCACCTCGTCACCAAGGGCGTGTTCGACGAGCCCACGGCCGGACGGTTCGCGATCAACGAGACCGCACGCGCGCTGCTCGACCCTGGTACGCACCTCTTCCTCGACCTCGACGGCATCGGCGGCAGGATGGCACACGCATGGAGCACGCTCCTGAAGGCCGTACGCACCGGAGAGCCCGCCTACCATGAAGTCTTCGGCCGACCGTTCTGGGAGGACCTGGACGCCCATCCGGACGTCGCGGCCAGCTTCGACGATCTCATGGGCCCCGCCGGACATGGCACCCCAGACACCGACATCCTGGTCACCGGCGACTGGGACTCGGTGCGCACCGTGGTCGATGTCGGCGGAGGCACAGGCGCGCTGCTCGCGGAAATCCTGCGTACGCATCCACACATCCATGCCAGCCTGGTCGATCTGCCGAGGACAGTCGCACGCGCGGACTCGACGTTCCGGTCCGCAGGAGTGGCCGACCGCGTTACCACACATGGACAGAGTTTCTTCGATTTGCTGCCTGGCAAGGCCGATTTCTACCTCCTGATGTCCATCCTCAACGACTGGCCGGACCGCGAGGCCGTCGCGATCCTGAAGCGCTGCGCCGAAGCGGCACACCCCCATGGCCGGGTTCTGATCGTCGGTGGGGTTTCCGACGGCGCAGGAAGGTCGGCCGCCCTGATACCGGAGACAGTCCTGATGGGAGGCAAGGATCGACGCCTCACCAATTTCGGCGAGCTCGCCCGCGCGGCCGGGCTCGAGGTCCATGCGACCAGGCACCTCCCGACCGGGCACCTCGCCGTCGAGTGCCGCCCCCACGACCCAGAAAGGCAGTGACCCCGCTGCCCCCTGGCGTTCCAACGGCAAGGGCACGGCACACTGGACGTGATGAGCCGACGAACATCGCCACCACCGGACAACCATGTTCACAGCGAATGGTCTTGGGACGCGGAGAACGGTTCGATGGAACGGACCTGCGCCCGGGCCGTCGAGATCGGTCTTCCCGCGATCGCGTTCACCGAACACGCCGACTTCACGCCGTGGGTGGTCGCCGCCGACGATCCGGCGCCTCCACCGCCCTCACTCGTCGACGCCGACGGTCTCTTCAGCCCACCGGGTCTCGACGTCGACGGTTACCTGGCATGCCTGCAAGTCTGCCGAGACAAGTTCCCCGACCTGCGGATCATGTCCGGTGTCGAACTCGGCGAAGCTCACTGGCACCGGCGGGCCGCCGCAGATCTGCTGTCCGGCGACCGCTTCGACCGGGTGTTGGGATCCCTGCACGCCTTGCAGAGCAACGGCCGCTACGTGGAGCCTTCGCAGCTCTTCCGCGAGCAGCCAGTGGCCGAGGTCGTTTGGGGCTATCTGGCCGAGGTGACCCGCCTCATCGAGCAGTCCGACGCCTTCGAGGTCCTGGCCCACATCGACTATGTCCTCCGGTACTTGCCGGCCGACGCGGGACCGTTCGACCCGACGGCCTTCGAAGACGAGTTTCGGACCGCGCTCGACGCTCTGGCTCGCTCGGGACGGGCCCTCGAGGTCAACACCCGGCTCCCCCTGCACGCACAGGTGGTTCGCTGGTGGTACGACGTCGGCGGTGAAGCAGTCACCTTCGGCAGCGACGCCCACGAGCCGGCCATGCTCGCGACCGGGTTCTCCTCCGCCGCCGCGATGGTGGAGGCCGCCGGCTTCCATCCGGGCCGGCATCCGTACGACTTCTGGCGCCGTCACCGCTGAAGCGGCGTCCGGACCAGACCCGCATCGTCTCCGCGCCGATCGTGAACGTCGGCCCCTCCAGCAGATCGTGACCGGTCGTCCATTCCGTGAGAATGTGGTCGTCGACGGGACGGGTGGAGAGGAGACGGTCGTCGTGACTCTGGCGTACGAACGGCAAGGAACCGGTGCTCCGCTCGTTCTGCTCCACGGGCTTGGCCACCGCCGACAGGGGTGGCGCCCGGTGATCGACCTGCTCGCCAGGGAGTTCGACGTCATCGCCGTCGACCTGCCCGGGTTCGGTGAATCCTCACCGGTCGGCCCGCGGTGGCGCGAGGACCTCACGCCCGCCATCTCGGCGTTCTGCGACGACCTCGGCCTGAAACGCCCGCACGTCGCCGGTAACAGTCTCGGCGGCGCGCTCGCCCTGGAACTCGCGATCTCCGGACGGGTCGCGTCCGCCACCGCCCTCGCGCCGGCAGGTTTCTGGACCACGTCGGAACGCCGCCGGGCGCTGGCCACGCTCCACACGTTACGGGCGACCACCTTCCTGCCGGTGGCCGTGCAACGCTCCCTTCTCGCCTCGCGGCAGATGCGTCGCTGGACGTACGGGGTGTTCGTCGGCGAGCCGGATCGTCTTCCACCCGCGGCGATCCTCGACGACAGTCTCGCGATGCGTGCCGGGAAGAGCTTCCGGCCGGTGGCGCGGCATGGCCGCGGTTATGCGGTCACGGGCACCCTCCAGTGCCCGGTCACCGTGGCGTGGGGGACCCGGGACCGGATCCTTCCGTACGTGCAGGCCGACCGCGCCAGACAGCGCTTCCCCGAGGCCCGTCACGTCGACCTTCCGGGCTGTGGCCACGTACCGATGAGCGACGATCCCGTCCTGGTCGCCACCACCATCGGACACACCGTCAAGGGACGCAGGCCATGACCGACGGCGCATCGACCACACAGCCGGCGATCGTGGTCATCGGTGCCGGGTTCGGCGGCATCGGCATGGCGATCCAGCTGAAGAAGGCCGGAATCCACAGCTTCGTCATCCTCGAGAAGGACGACGACCTCGGCGGCACCTGGCGCGCCAACGGCTATCCCGGCTGTGCCTGCGACGTGCCGTCGCACCTCTATTCGTACTCCTACGAACTCAATCCGGACTGGTCGCGGATGTTCTCACCACGGGAGGAGATCTGGGACTATCTGCGTCGCTGCGTGGAGAAGTACGCGGTGGCGCCGCACATTCGTTACGGCGTACATGTCGAGTCGATGGAATGGCAGGACGACACGCGCCGCTGGCATGTCACGACCGCGACCGGCGAGGTTCTGACACCGAGGGCGGTCGTGTCCGGGGTCGGGTCGCTGCACGTGCCGTCCTATCCCGACATCCCTGGCGCGGAACGGTTCGGCGGCGTGAGCTTCCACTCGTCGGCCTGGGACGATTCGTACGACCTGACCGGCAAGCGGGTCGCGGTGATCGGGACCGGTGCAAGCGCAGTCCAGTTCGTTCCCCGAATCGCCGAGAAGGTTTCCCGGCTGCACGTCTTCCAGCGAACGCCGCCGTGGATCCATCCCCGGCCGGACACCGAGATTCCCGCGAAGCGACGCGCGCTCTTCCGGCGCATTCCGCCGGCGATGCGGGCGTTTCGTACGGCGATCTACGGCGGGCTCGAACTCCGCGCTCTCGGATTCGCGGTGAACCCCAAGCTGATGGAACCGCTGGAGGCGCTCGGGCGGCGGCATCTCGAACGCCAGGTCGCCGACCCGGACCTGCGGGCGAAACTCACGCCCGACTACACGATCGGCTGCAACCGGATCCTGCTGTCGTCGGACTACTATCCAGCGCTCGCGCGGCCGCACGCCGATCTCGTGACCGACGGAATCGCCGAGATCGACGAGCGGGGAATCCGTACGCACGAAGGAGATTCGTACGACGTCGACGCGATCATCTACGGTACCGGCTTCAAGGTCACCTCTGCCCTGATGGAACGCCAGATCGTCGGCCGGAACGGCGTGAAGATCCAGGACGCCTGGGCCGGCGGCATCGAGGCGCACCATGGCATCTCGGTCGCCGGATTCCCCAACTTCTTCATGCTTCTCGGCCCGAACACCGGCCTCGGCCACACGTCGGTCGTGTTCATGATCGAGGCGCAGGTCCAGCACATCATGAGCTGCCTGCGGCTGTTGCTGCGGCACCGGGCGGACGTGATCGAGGTCAGGCCGTCCGCCCAACGTCGTTCGAACGAACGCCTGCACCGGCGACTCCGCAAGGCGGTGTGGAGTGTGGGCGGATGCCGAAGCTGGTATCTGGACGAGGACGGTGTCAACCGGACGATCTGGCCCGGCTTCTCCTTCGAGTACTGGGCACGCGCCCGTCGCGCCAGGCGCGCTGACTACGACCTCACCTGAGGTGCCGGTGCGGGCTGGTTCGCAGCAGGGGCACCCCTCATCCATCCTGGAGTGGTCCTGAGATGCCGCCAGCCGAACAGTCAGGGCGCAAAGAGGCGGCGATTCTGCTCACTCCACCGGATGCGGTCCCGCAGTTCGTCCAGATAGCCGGCGGCCACCAGCTCCCGCTGGCGCTCGTGTCCCTCGTCCGCGAGTCTCTGGACGGTGCCCAGCCCAGCCTGCTGCACCGCGATCACCTCATCGACCAGGCCCTCGGTCGATGCCAGTCCGTACGCCTCGGCGAAGATCTCGAGGCGCCGCAGCCGGTCCGGAGGCTCCGGATAGCGCAACCACCGCAGGCATTCGGCGTCGTCGCGGAACGGAACCATGTACTCCAGCGCGTACGCGACGTCCTGCCGGGGCGACGCGAGGTTGGCGTACTCCCAGTCGAGCAGGCCAACCGGCTGGACTCCCTGCCAGACGATGTTCCACGGCCCGAAGTCCCCGTGGCAGACCACCTCGCCCGGCCCGCCGGTCCCCCGCTGCCCGGTGAACCAGACCGGCTCGACGTCCGGCCGCCATGCCGCCACGACGTCGTGGTACTCCCGAAGCAGCCGCGCCGCCGCCCGCAGACCGCCCTCGTCGACGACCTTCGCCCAGCCGTCCGGGCCCGACTCGCCCTCGATGTAGGTGAGGATGTCCACGTCGCCTTCGATGCCGACCACGTGCGGGGCGTACGCAAACCCGGCGTCACACAGGTAGCCGAGCAGCGCATGGACGGCGGGAGTCCATGGCTGCAGGGGATGGCGGACAGTCGAGCCGACCCGGACCACCGGCCGGTCGGAGCGGTCCTGGAGGATCTCGCCGTCTTCTGCCACCCCCGCACGGTACAAGCCGGGCAGGGGTACGCCGCCAGCCGTTTTCCGACCAGCGCCGGAGCTCCCGCCCCTGTTCACCACTCGCCCTGAGGCCAGCTACCCGTCGCCGCTCTACTCGTCCTGCAGTCGCTGGAACGGGAACGGCGGCATCGTCAACGGCAATGCGGCCAGTCGGACGAGGAGCAGCGGATTGTCATCGCCGGCGGTCTTGTTGAGCCGGAGCCGCCCGCAGTTCGTACAGCGGTGGATGAGGACCCACCGACCCTTGCCGCGCACGGTGACCGCGATGGGTTCCATCCCGCCGGCGCAGTCGGTCTTCCGGTCACCCGGCACGTTGCGATCAAGGTGCCGGGACCACAGACAACTCGGACAGTGATTGCGATGGGAGGTGCCGGGCGCGTCGAGCGAGACGTCTACCCCGCAGTGCGCGCACCGGAACGAACGTGCGAATGCCAACCTGAGAGACCTTTCGGAGCGAGGGTACGAAACCGGACAAACATGACTCGTCTCCTTTCAGTCTCGGTGGCGTCACGCCAGTCGTTGATCGGGCCGGGTAAGCAGACCAGGAAGCACACCGCGGCGTCAAGCGAGAATGTCTCCGGGCAGAGGTGAGACCGGACGCCGATGAGTGCCTCGGGGACGCAGGCGGCGCGGGCCGGGTGTCATGCGTCCTCGGCGGGGATCGTCGCACTTGCGAGGGACAGCTTCTCCGCGTGGTGGCAGGCCGCGAGGTGGTGGCCGTCGATCACCCGGAGTTCCGGTCGCTCCGTCGTACACCGTTCCTCGTCGGCGTACCGGCACCGGGTGTGGAAGAAGCATCCGCTCGGCGGATTGGCGGGGTCGGGGAAGTTGTCCGACAGCCGGATCCGGCGTCCGCTGCCCCGCAGCCGCGGGTCCGGGCGCGGCACCGCCGACAGCAGAGCCTCGGTGTAGGGGTGCTGCGGATCGTCGTACAACTCCTCGGTCGTGGCGACCTCGACGATCCTTCCGAGGTACATCACCGCCACGCGGTTGCAGATGCTCTCGACGACGGACATGTCGTGGGAGATGAACAGGTACGTGAGATCGAACTCGTCCTGCAGATCGCGTAGCAGGTTGAGGATCTGCGCCCGGACCGAGACGTCCAGCGCGGACACCGCCTCGTCGGCGATGACGAGTTGGGGATTGACGATGAGCGCGCGGGCGATGTTGACCCGCTGACGTTCACCACCGGAGAACGCATGCGGATAACGGCGCATGTGCGACGGTGACAAGCCGACCTTGCGCAGGATCTCGGCCACCCGGTCCTCCACCTCAGAGCCCCGCGCGACCCCGCTGGCCGTGAGCGGATCACCCACGATCTGCAGGATCGTCATGCGCGGATTGAGCGAGGAGAACGGGTCCTGGAAGATCACCCGGATCCTTCGTTGGTACGCACGGAGCTGCCGGATGCCCATCGGCGCCAGGTCGACCGCACTGCCATCATCGTTGCGGTAGTACAGGTGACCGTCGGTGGGTTGGCAGCTGCGGACGATGCACCTTCCCAGCGTCGTCTTCCCGCAGCCGGACTCACCCACCAGGCCGAGAACCTCGCCAGGACGGATCGCGAAGCTGACGTCATTGACCGCCTGGACATGGCCCGTCGTCCGCGCGAAGAGCCCGCGACCTCTGATGGGAAAGCGCATCGAGAGGTTCTCGACCCGCAGCAACGCTCCGGTGTCGTCCGTACGTACGGAGTCGGTGGTTTCCGCCGCTGTCGTCATGCTCCCTCCCCTCCGTCCACCCGGACTCCCGTGCCCTGGCGCAGCTCGTGCTTTCGGAGCAGGTCAGGATCGTGCAGAACGCAGCGGACGCGGCGCTCGTCGGCGAGCGTGACCGTCGGCGGTTCGACCATGTCGCACAGGCCCGGGACCTCGTGGTCGCAGCGCGGCTGGAACGGACAGCCCCTCGGCCGGTCGAGCGGATGAGGCACCTGCCCGCGGATCGACGACAGTCGTTGCCGCACCCCGCGACCCATGGTGGGGATGGAGTCCAGCAGTGCCCGAGTGTAGGGATGCTTCGGGTCATGGAAGATCTCGTCAACGCCGCCTTGCTCCACCACGGTTCCGAGGTACATCACGATCACCTCGTCGGCGATCTCGGCGACCACACCCAGGTCGTGCGTGATGAACATCATCGCCATCCCGGTGTCGCGCTGGATGTCGATCAGCAGGTCGATGATGCGCGCCTGGGTCGTGACGTCGAGCGCCGTCGTCGGCTCGTCGGCGATGAGCAGTCTCGGCTCGCAGGCCAACGCGATGGCGATCATCACCCGCTGGCACATGCCACCAGAGAGCTGGAAGGGATAACTGCCCATCGTCCGTTCAGGTCGGGGAATGCCGACGCGTTCCAACAGGCCGATGCCGCGTTTCCAGGCATCCTCCTTGCTCAACGGCAGATGTACCTGGATCGCCTCGACGAGCTGGTTCGCCACGGTGTAGACAGGCGACAGGGACGCCATCGGCTCCTGGAAGACCATCGAGATCTCGTTGCCGCGAATCTTCCGCATCCTTTCGCCACGGATGTCGTAGGCCGCCAGGTCGACGCGATCCTCATCGGCGGCCGCGGCGCCGTTCGTTCCGGCACCGTCCGTACGCCACCAGACGTGGCCATCGACCACCTGGCCGGGCGACTCCACCAGACCGAGGATCGACCGGGCAGTGATGCTCTTTCCGCAGCCGGACTCCCCGACCACGCACACCGTCTTGCCCTCAGGCAGGTTGAGGTCGACACCATCGACAGCACGGACCACACCGTCGTCGGTGAAGAAGTGCGTCTTCAGTCCCTCGATCACGAGTAGACCGTCTGAACGTGGCATCGATCTCCTACTGACTGTACGGGTCTGCTGCATCACGCAGACCGTCGCCGACGAAGTTGAGCGAGAGCACCGCGATCACCACGGCCACGCCCGGCAGCATCAACCATGGCGCGTTGGCGATCACCTGGACGTTCTGCGCGTCCTGCAGGAGGACACCCCAGCTGACGACGGGCGCCTGCAGACCCAGGCCCAGGAACGACAGGGCCGTCTCGGCAAGAATCATGCCCGGAATCGAGAGGGTCAACGACGCGATCAGGTGGCTGGTGAACGACGGCAACATGTGCCGGAAGATCAACCGGCGTGGGCGATTGCCGTCCAGATGGGCCGACGTGATGAACTCCTCGACCCGCAAGGACATGAACCTGCCTCGGGTGACGCGGGCGAGGTCGGTCCAGGCGAACGTCGCGAGGATCACCGTGATCGCGAAGTACCGCTTCAGTGGTCCCCAGCCGCCAGGCACCGCCGCGGCAAGCCCCAGCCACAGCGGCAGCGTGGGAATCGACATGAAGAACTCCACCATGCGTTGGATCAACGTGTCGGTCTTGCCGCCGAAATAGCCGGAGATCCCGCCGAGCACGACGCCGAGCAGGAACGCCATGGTGACGCCGATGAGCCCGATCGTCATCGACACCCTCGTGCCATGGACCAGACGGGACAACAGGTCCCGGCCACTACGGTCCGAGCCGAGAAGGTACATCGGTTGCTTGTCGTCCACCGGACCGATCAGGTGCAGGTTGGTCGGGATCAGCCCCCACATCCGATACTCGTCGGTCGAGGTGTCGAACAGCCGGACGGGAATCTTCTTCGACTCGTCGATCGTGTAGACGTTCTCGAACGTCTCGGGGTCCCGCGAAGACGTATAGCCGTGGACATAAAGTCCGAAGTCCCAGCCGTCGCCGCTCGTGTCTAGCACGTGCAGCATCTGCGGCGGCGCGAAGGGATACTCCTCGTGGAACTTTCCGGTGGAGTACGGCGCGACGAACTCTGCGAAGAGTGCGACGAGGTACAGGATGATCGCCGCCACGGCACCGATCATCGCCAGCTTGTGGCGTTTGAACGCACGCCAGACGAGTTTCGCCTGGCTCGCCGAGTAGTCCTCCTCTCGCGCGCGGTCAGTGCCGGCGCTCGGACCGGACGTACCATCGGGCGTGGCGACCTGCCTGGTCGGCACCTGTCCCGTCACCCCTGCCATGCTTCGCCTTCCCGCCGCTACATTCCGCGCAGCCGGACTCGGGGATCGAGCCACGCCAGAGCGATATCGGACAACAACGTGCCGATGACGGTGAGCACACTCACGATCAGGATGAGTGACCCGGCAAGGTACATGTCCTGGCTGAGCAGCGAGCTCAGCAACAACGGGCCGGTCGTCGGCAGGGACAGCACCTGGGCAACGATCACCTCACCGGATACGAGGACCGGCAGGATCCAGCCGATCGTGGAGATGAACGGGTTCATCGCGATCCGCAGCGGATACTTGAGGATCACCTTCCGCTCAGGAATTCCGCGCGCCCGCGCCGCGACGACGTACGGCTTGCGAAGCTCGTCGAGCAGGTTGTTGCGGAGAATGCGAATCAGCCCCGCCGTCCCGGCGGTTCCGAGGACGACGATCGGCACCCACAGATGGCCGAGCAGGTCCACGACCTTGCCGAGGTTCCACCCCGCATCCGCGTACGTCGGCGAGAACAGCCCACCGACGCTGAGGCCGAAGAACCGGTATCCCATGTACATCAACACCAGAGCGATGAGGAAGTTCGGCACCGCGAGTCCGAGAAACCCGATCGTGGTGAAGAGGTAGTCGCCGATCGAGTACTGCCGGACCGCGGAGTACAGCCCCACCGGGAAGGCGATGATCCAGGTGAACATCAGCGTCGTCCCAGCCATCACGATGGTCAGCGGGAGGCGCTGTGCCAGCAGGTCGGCGACCGGCCGGTTGTACTGGAACGACTGGCCGAAGTCGAGATCGGTGAGGATCGCCGATATCCACTTGAAGTACTGCACGTAGATCGGTTCGCCCAGGCCGTAACGCTGTTGCAGGGCTGCCAGCTGACCCTGGTCCATCTCGATTCCCTGCGCCCGCATCTGTGCCACCAGGGTCGTGAGGTAGTCCCCTGGTGGCAACGAGATGATGAGAAAGGCGACGACGGAGATGAGGAACACCGTCGGAATCATGTACGCCACCCGGCGTACGATGAAACTGAGCATCTCCTGGTCAGCCTTCGTCGATGTAGTACTGACTGGGATTCGTCACGGCGGGATACGGGCACTTGAAGGCGAGCCACATCTTGTCGTCACCCGGCACGTTCTTCAGGCGGTTGGTGACCACCGCGTACGCCTTGGGCGGAAGGCTGATCCCCATGGTCCAGAACTCCTCCTTGGCGATCTCGATGACCTGCCGCATGCCTTCGTACTGCGCCTCGCGATCGGCGTTCCCGACGACCTGCTCCCGGTAGATCTTGGCCTGCCGTTGCATCGCCGGTGGTGGCGCCTCCTTGGGGCTTCCACCCTCGTACCACTGTGACCAGAGGCGCGCATAGGACGATCCGCCGGTGGCGAAGAACCAACGCGGATCTGCCACCAGGTCGAGATAGCCGAGCTCGCCGGAGTCGGGAGTGCAGTCGTACTGGTTGGCCTCCAGCCGGGTGCTGACCAGCTCCGCTGCGACGTTGTCGATGCGGAGTTCGATACCGACCTCTTCCCAGGTGGGCTTGATGAACTCCAACGCGTCGACCATCAGCGGATATCTGCTCTGGTTCAGCACCGTGATGATGATCGGTCGCCCGTCCAGGCCGAGCCGCCGACCCTGGCCGTCGACCTCACCGACGCCTGCCTTCTCCAGGTGCTGTCTCGCGCGGGCCAGATCGAACTCGGTGTACTGCTTGCCCATCTCCTTGGCGTCGTAGAACGGCAGCTCCGGGCGCGGCGCCGTCTGCCACGGCTCGCCCTGCTCCAGGTGCACCAGGTCGATGATCTGCTGGCGGTTGATGGCGTGCGACAGCCCGATGCGGAAGTCCTTGTTCTGGTACATCCGCCGCTTGGCCGGATTCTCGTGGGTGAGGTTCAGGCAGATTCCCATGGTGTTCTGGTTGCCATCGTTGATGTCGACCAGTCGGTAGTCGCCGGCCTCCTGGCCGCGCGCCAGCACGGGTCGGTTCTTCGGAGTTGTCACCTCCGACCGCTGGTAGAGGTCGACGTCACCATTGGCCGCCTGCAGGATCAACGGGCCCTGGTCCTGGAAGAAGGTGAAGACCACGCTGTCGAGGTACGGCAGCTGGCTTCCGTCGGGATCAACCTTCCAGTAGTACGGGTTGCGCTCCCACGCCTGCCGATCGCCGTCGCCATGGGGGTTCTTCGGAATCCATCCGGTAAGTACCGGAAGGTCGATGTTGTTGAGCTCGTCGATCCGCTCCAGGAACGTCTCGTTCCAGTTGTCGGGCAGGCCGGAGGTGAACTCCGGGTGGAACTGCTCGAGGTAGTGCTGGGGCAGCAACCGGAACGGCGGGCCGTGGATCGCGAGGTTGTCGAGAAACAAGGCGTTGGGCTGCGCGAAGGTGAACGCCACCGTGACGTCATCCTGCTTCTCCACCACGAGTGGCTTTCCGTTGATGGCGAGCTGCGACGGCGGCACAGGCGTGATCTTCTCGTTGGAGAAGATGTGTTCGTACCAGAAGACCAGATCGTCGGCGGTGAAGGGCTCACCGTCGGACCACTTCATCCCCTCGCGCAGCTTGAAGATGTACTCCGCGCCGCCACCGTTGACCTCGAAGGACTCGGCGACGTTCGGGATGATCTCACTCCAGGTCGGGTCCCAGGTGATGAGGTGGTCGTGGCACACCGTCATCCACGGCCAACTGGGGTCGGTGCTGGCGTCGACCGTACGCCAGGTGCCACCGTAGGTGCCGATCTGGTCGAGGGGTTCGATGACCCGCGGAGTCTTCGGCAACCGTTCGGCGACCGGCGGCAGGTCGCCTGCCTTGACCTTGGCCGCCAGGCTCGGCGCCTCCTTGCCCTTCGTTCCCCCGCCCTTGCCCCCGCCCTGACCGTTCCCGTCCTTGGTATCGGGGTCCATCGACAGCGCGCTGCAACTGGAAAGGAAGCTCGCGCCCACAACCGATGCACCTAGTGTCAGGAACTGCTTGCGTGATATGGCCCGTCTCATGCTGCTCATCTCTCCTGCTTCGGGGTGTTGCGTAGGTCCCTTACACCGTGGGACTCGGGGTGGGGGTGGGATGGTCGAGGTGACTCGACGGGGCGGCCACGCGATCGGCGTCGCCGGACGAAGGCGGAGCGGTGGATGAGCATGGCCACCACTCCTGAATGGTCCATCCCTTCTCAATGGCCACTCTTCTCAGTGGAAGAGATGCTCCGTATTGCGGAACTGGGGTACCGCTGAGGGTACGAGTCGGAAATCGTGAGGTCAATGAACACAGGGGGACTTTTTCTGGCCGGATTCGGGCCCCCGAACGGCTTGACCAACAGTCGCCCTAGGGACGGGATTCGTCAATGAGTTCGTACGCCGGAATCGTCAGGAAGTCGGCGTAGCTCGGCGCCAGAGCGACCTTTTCGAAGAGCTCGCGGGCAGGCGAGAAATTACTGCGATGGAAATTCTCTTCGCCTATCTCTTCGCGTAGGTGGGCACACTCGTCGTCTGCCACCCGCCGGACGAGCTCGGCCGTGACGACCTGCCCATTGTCCAGTGGTGTCGCGTGGTGGATCCACTGCCAGATCTGGGAGCGGGAGATCTCGGCCGTCGCGGCGTCCTCCATCAGGTTGAAGATGGCGACGGCTCCGTTGCCGCCCAACCACGAGGCGAGATACCGCAGCGCCACGGCGACATTGTTCGCAAGCCCTGCCTCAGTGGGGGTCCCGGGCGTCGACCCCACATCGAGGAGGTCCGCCGCCGCTACCTCCACGTCGTCACGACGCCGGTCGAGTTGGTTTTCCCGACTCCCCAACTGCCGGTCGAACACGTCCTTACATATCGGCACCAGGTCCGGATGCGCCACCCAGGATCCGTCGAAGCCGTCATCGGCTTCTCGCTCCTTGTCCGCGCGGACCTTGCCCAGGGCCTGTTCGTTGATTTCCGGATCGCGCCGGTTGGGGATGAAAGCTGCCATTCCTCCCATGGCGAACGCACCACGCCGGTGGCAGGTCGCCACCAGCAACTCGGTGTACGCACGCATGAACGGAGTCGTCATCGTCACCGCGTTCCGGTCGGGGAGAACGAACTCTTGCCCGGCGTCACGGAAATACTTGATGAGGCTGAACAGATAGTCCCACCGACCGGCGTTCAACCCGGACGCGTAGTGTCGGAGCTCATAGAGGATCTCCTCCATCTCGAACGCCGCGGGAATCGTCTCTATCAACACCGTCGCCCGGATGGTGCCGTGCTCGATTCCCAGCAGTTCCTCCGCGACGGCGAACACGTCGGCCCACAACCGGGCTTCGAGGTGGCTCTCCAGCTTGGGCAGATAGAAGTACGGTCCGCTGTCTCGCGCCAGCAACTCGTGCGCGTTGTGGAAGAAGTACAGCCCGAAGTCCACCAGCGCACCCGTCGCCGGCTGACCGTCGAAGGTGAGGTGCCGCTCGTCAAGATGCCAGCCACGCGGTCGTACGACGATGGTCGCGAGCTCGCCGTCCTCGCGTAATGCGTACTGTCTCCCGTCGGGTCCCTCGAACGCGATGCGTCGCCGGACCGCATCGGCGAGATTGACCTGCCCGCTCACCACGTTGGACCAGTGCGGGGTGTTCGAGTCCTCCAGATCCGCGAGCCACACCTGCGCGCCGGCATTGAGCGCGTTGATGGTCATCTTGCGTTCCGTCGGCCCGGTGATCTCGACCCGGCGGTCGCGCAGGTCCTTCGGCGCGGGCGCCACCTGCCAGGCCGGATCGTCGCGGATCTCCTTCGTGTCCGGGAGAAAGTCGAGAGTCCCGGTCTTTGCCACCTCGTCCCGGCGTTGCCTGCGGCGCGCGAGAAGTTCTTCCCGGCGCGCACCGAAACGCTGCTGGAGAGCGCCGACGAACGCCAGCGCCTCCGGGGTCAGCACCTCCTCACTGCGGGGAACCGAGGGACCGGTGACTGACGTGGCCGCGTGGGAAGGCATGCGAAACTCCTTGCTCGTCGGGAGACACACTCAGAAGACGTTGATCGGATTCAGGGCTTGCCGGAGGTGGAGTTCAGCAACTTCGCCGCGTTCTCCCGCGCCCGGTCCGCCGGCGTCTCCCACCGCTCGGCGTCCGGCGTGCGTTCCCAGGCGTCCAGATCCAACAGGCCGAGACCACGGCCGAACCCCGCCTCGTCCGCACGAAGGCCCACCATGAACGCGAGCCACCTGCCGTCCGGGCTCACGTTGGAGTTCGTCGCCTTCCACGTGTGGTCGCCGGGCATGGAGGTCATCCGTACCCGCTGTTGGGAACCGTCGAGCTTGAGCTTCCACAGGTCTCTCGGTGGGAACATCGGCCAGTCGGTGTCGCAGGAGGACTCGAGACAGATGTACTCGTGGTCGGGAAAGATTCCCTCGCACTCGTTGTGCACCATCGGCTCGTCGATGTAGGTGGTGAACTCGCCGGTGTCGAGCCGGCAGCCCTTGACCACGCAGCGCGGGCGCACATCGCCGGCGACTCTGACGTACTCGGCGAACACCACCTCGGTGTCATCGTGGCGGAAGTCCTGTGGTTCCGGGCGCAGCCCGCGCCTGGTCCGGTAGAACACCCGGTCCTCGCCGAGCTCCGGACCGTCGTCGCCGTAGGCGATCTCGGTGACGTGACACTCGGAGACGTCCGGATCACCCAGGCCGGGATCGTTCCTCCCGGTGACGGCGTAGGTGATCAGCGGACTGTTCGTCGAGACGCCGCAGCCTTCGAAGATGCGGCGACCGAGCGGCTTCGGCGGCCGACTCGCGTTCTTGTCCAGCACCCACAGCTCGGACTCGACATGCCGACTGGTGTCGCGATCTGTGAACTGCCGTGGGCCGATCAGCAGATAGTCCCCGTTGGACAGGATCAGGACGCGGAGGAAGGCGTGATGCTCACCAAGACCCTTGGTGAGGTTTCGTACCTGCCCCGAGTCGACGTCGAGTTCGCAGACGTCTCCGTAGTTGGTCTCGATGAAGGCGATCCTGGTTCCGTCGGCCGACCAGTAGGGGCGTTCACCGTAGTCCAGCAGCTTGCGGTGCAGCGGCGGTGGATCGTCGAGGACGTGAGCGACGTCGGCTCGTTCGTTGGGCATCTCAGTGGATTCTCTGTCGCAGCAGGTGATAGGGCTGCCTGGCCAGCGAATCCTCGAGACCCGGGGAGATCCAGGCGTCACCGCCCGCGTCATGGATGGTGAAGTAGTACATGAGCGCGAAGTCGGAGTCGGTGTAGGAACCTGGGACGGTTACCTGATAGCGCGCACCGTTCCAGCGCATCTCCGCGGTCTCGAAGTCCTCGCCCTGGTTGACATGGCGGTAATGGCAGACCACGTGGCCGTCGAACGACGCCTCACTCGGGACGAGATCGATCGCGATGTCCTCGCCACGGGAGAACCCGGCCGGTGCCGGGTGGGTGAAGCGCGGTCGGGCACTTCGCGGCACCGTCAGGTTCGCCTTGACAGGCGTGTTCTTCTCGGCCCTGGCGGTTTCGTGAAGCCGCTCGAGGTTGGCGAGGTCCTCCTCGATGGCCGGCAGCCGGTCGGCCCAGTGGCCGTGTTCTGACCGCAGGTCGCCGAAGGTGAGGTCCGGCCGGTAGACCTCGCGCGTCTCCTCGACGATGCCCGCCCAGACGTCGCGCGCCTGACGGTAGGCGGCCACCGCGTCCCCCAGGTGCTGCGCATCTCGGGTGCGTTCGTAGAGGGAGTACGCCACCCCCGCTCGGGACTTTCCGGCGAAGAACCGGCCGAGCCCGACCTGCACCTTCACGTCGACCGCCAGCCGGCGGAATACCGGCGCGTCCGGATCCGCGGCCTGACCGGTCGCCGTGGCGAGATTCCGTTCGGCCTCGTCGGCGAGGCCGTCCAGCCAATCAGCGACGTCGAGCGGTGTGTAGCGTCCGTCCCGCCGGCCGGCGATCGCGTCGTCGGCGTACTCGCCCACCCGGTAGAACATGCTCGGGTCGAACGCACTGACACCACCGAATGTCGGCGGTTTCGCCGTGTCCCGCTCGTAGTGGTCGGCATTCGGTCCGCCGGCGATCGGCATGTTGAGATAGATCTCCGGCCAGTAACCGTTGTTGGAGGCACCGAGGCCGTGGACGACGGTGACGAGCGGGAGCACCCGGCTGGCTGGTGCGAGTGCCTGCTCGACCGCGCCGGCCGCGTTTCCGTACTCCGCACGAAGGAACCGGCGCCATTCGTCCGGCTGGGCGTCGGGGTTGTAGAGCAGCCGTCCCCACAGGCGGTAGGTGTAGAGGTACTTCTTCCACACGTCCCGGCCCATGCGCAGACTTCCGTCGGCGTACGGATCCCGCCCACCCTCCTCCCCGGTGTTCTTGCGCCCCTTGAAGGTCAGTGGTTCACACAGCTCGATGCCTCGCGCGCCGGCGAACGTACCGAGCCGCCCATAACCGGCGGCCAGCTCAGGATCGCCCCACAACAACACCTTCTGGGTGCCGGGCCAGATCCTGAACAACAACCCGAGATCGCTGCCCTCGCGGAGGAAGTCGCCATATCCGTACCGGGTGAAGCGCCGCTGGAACGCGGTGATGGCCATCAGCCCACTGCCGGCTTCCTTGGTGGCCCGTTCGCGTTCGCGAATTGTCGTCTGGTGATAGGGAAGCCCCTGGTGTTCGGCCCAGTACTTCGCGGACACGATCACCGGAAGGCCCGTTCCCTGCGCGATGTCGACGAGCGCCTGGTCCACGCCCTTCGCGTGCATGTCGAGCTCGATCGGACGGCCGACCTCGCCGACGGCAGTCATGACGGTCTGCCAGAACTCCTCGTGGTTCGGCTCGGGGATTCCCCCTTCGTAGTGGACCCGCATGGTCAGGCCGTCGATGGACGGACATTCGTTCAGCAACTGGCTCAGTGCCGCCGCGCTGTAGGTGGCGTGGTTCTGCGGTGTCACTCCGGTGACCGGGTAGAGCGGGTCCGATCCTTCGCCCTGGTCAAAGGCATGGTTCCAGAGCCCGAGCTGGAAGTGCATTCCACGGCGTTTCGTCTCGTCACTGATGAACCGAAGCGTCTCGAGATTGCGGTCACGTTCGTCGTCGGGCACGTTGCCGGCGCGTACGTCGAATCCGGGAACGTCGAGCAGGAACGGATACGGGAAGCAGAAGTAGTTGTCGGTCGCGGGATGGTGGCCGTAGTTGTACTGCATGCCGAGCGCCAGCTGGAACCGGTTGACCCGGTTGACGGCGAGTTCGGTGAGGTAGTCGGTCCAGAATTCCCGGTCGTAGAACCAGGGCTTGTCCTCGACGTCACTGGTGAAGGTGCGCAGAATGCTCCGGACCGGCGTCGCCGCCTGCTGGGATTCCGGCGTCGTGGCGCGGAGTTCGCCGAGAACGTCGCCAGTGAAACGGGCACGGTCGGCGAGTTCGAGCACGCCGTACGCAAGGCCACGCGCATCCGCACCAGCCACCCCCACCCGGCCTTCGCCTCCGTCCGGCCGACTGAGCGCGAAGGCCTCCGGGCCCGCAGACTGACCGGTGTCACCGGCGCCGCCGACGTTGACCACCAGGTCGGCTTCGGAGTCCGCGTCGGTACGCACGGTGACGCCCGCGCCGGCCAGGACGTCGGCCAGGTGGCTGACCGCCCACCGCACGGGCGGCTCGGTCGCCAGCGGATCGGACGGGTCGAGAACGATGGCGATGGATGAAGAGTCGCCACCACCGGTCGCGGAGCTCATGGATGGTCCTCATTCCTGCCGATCACGGGCCGATCCCGTGGAAGTGGATTTTCGCATCGTAGAACCTCTCTTCCGCCGGTGGCCACGGCTTCGCCGGTCCACAAACGGCCATCACGCGGCCCGGCCGGACACGCTGGGTGAGACGCGGCCGGCTAGCGGGCATGAGGAGGGCCGTACGCGCCGAGCAGCACGCACTGAGCTGTCCGCACCGAGCAGTACGCGCGACGAGCCGCTCCACCACCGCGAGCGCCGACCTGGAGGTCGACAGTGGAGACCCCTCAGCTGATCATCGCGATCATCGCCATCCTGATCGTGGCGGCGATCGCCCTGAAGGTGTTCCGGAAGAAGTGAGAACGTCCCGGGCGTCGGGTCGACAGGCAGGCCCGGGAAATTCGGTGGCGGCCAACTATCGATCTTGATAGTCTCCCTGGGCCGTTTTTTGGGTGGCTTTCCTACGCACCACTTCAAAGGATCGCAACGAACCGGATCGCTCGTCCGGGGCGGGACCCTGCTGATTGCCGCCAATCCGATGTTCCCCGCCGATTCACGAGCCGAGGACGACTCTTCCCATGGTCGAATCCGTCGAACCCCTGTCCCATCACGCCGAAGATCCAGAACTCGACACCGAGCGCGCCTTTCTCGCCACCGCACGCGCCGCGCTCGCCCGCATGCATCACGACGTCCTTCACCGCGAAATACCGCTGATCGGCGGTGAGGACAATGACGAACGTTTCACCAACGAATCCAACCAACGGGCCCACTGGCTCCGGGTACAGGCCCTTGTCGACCTGCCTGATGTGCCGTTGTTCTTCGGCCGCCTGGACTACGAGTCCGGCGCCATCGAGGAGATGGAGCAGGTCTACATCGGCCGCCGACATGTGCATGACGAACTCGGCACGCCGCTCGTCATCGACTGGCGGGCACCGGTCTCCGTTCCGTTCTATCGGGCGACCCGCAGTGACCGGCAACTCGTCCGGCGGCGGCGCCGTTACGGCTACTCCGACTCCGCGGAGCTGACTGCCTTCGACGACGAGTTCCTCGACGAGGCGGTGGCGGTTACCCCCACCGATGCGTTCCTGCGTGCCGAGATCGAACGACCACGCACTGGGCCGATGCGCGACATCGTGGCCACCATCCAGCCCGAGCAGGACGATCTCGTCCGGGCGCCGTTGCAGCCTTCCCTTTGCGTACAAGGCGCTCCGGGCACCGGCAAGACCGCGGTCGGCCTGCACCGTATCGCGTACCTTCTCTACACCGAAAGGGAACGCCTCGCCCACGGCGGCGGTGTCCTCATCGTCGGGCCGAACCGCTCGTTCCTCTCCTACATCCGCAAGGTGCTTCCCGCGCTCGGCGAGGTCGACGTCAAACAGGCCACGGTCGACGAGGTGCTCGGGCTGGCAGACGATGTCGCACGAGACGACTCGCGCGTCGCGGCGATCAAGGCCGATGCCCGGATGGCGACCGTGCTGCACCGGGCGTTGTGGTCACAGGTCGGTACGCCGACGGAGGGAGTCCTGTACGCCAAGGGTTCCCGCCGCTACCGGGTACCCGACTTCGAGGTCCAGGAGATCGTGGCCGCGCTGCGTGGCTCGACCCGCTACGCCTTCGCCAGGAATGCGCTCGCCCAGCGAATCGCGCACGCCGTCCTGGTCCGGATGGAGCAGCGCGGTGAGTCACCCGACGACCGGGTGCAGAACGCCGTCGCCAGGTCGAAGCCGGTCAAGCAGCTCATCGACGAGGTCTGGCCGAGGGTCGTTCCGGAGCAGGTGTTGTTTCGGCTGCTCTCCGACGCCGACTTCCTGGCCTCGGCCGCTGGAAACGATCTCACACCGGACGAGCAGGCCACCCTCCTCTGGCCCAAGCCCGCACGCTCGTGGAAGTCGGCCAGGTGGTCCGATGCCGACGCCGTACTCCTGGACGAGCTCGCCGACCTCATCGAACGGCGTACCGGCTCCCTCAGTCACCTCGTCGTCGACGAAGCGCAGGACCTGTCGGCGATGCAGCTTCGTGCACTCCGCCGGCGGTGCCGGTCAGGGTCGGCCACCGTGCTCGGCGATCTCGCCCAGGCCACGACACCTTGGGCGGTCGGCTCGTGGCCACAGGTCTTCCAGCACCTCGACATGCCGGACGCCCGACTGACCGAACTCGACCGCGGCTTCCGGGTGCCGGCACAGATCATCGACTTCGCCGCCCGACTGCTCCCCCTCATCGCGCCGACACTCGGCCAGCCGAGAGGCGTCCGTGAGCTTCCGGGCGCACTCCACATCGTCGAGACCGACGACCACGACTTCCTCGACACGCTCGTGGCGACAAGCCACAAGGCGCTCGACGGTGAGGGGTCGGTCGCGGTGATCGCCGCGGACGCCGACGTCGTGACACTGTACGAAGGACTCCTCGCCGCCGGGCTCGCGCCCGCTCTCCTCGGAGCGACCGAGGATGCCATGGAGATGTCACGGCTGGTGTGCGTCCCAGCCCGGCTCGCCAAGGGATTGGAGTTCGACACCGTGGTGGTGGCCGAACCATCGCATATCGTCGAGGCGGAGCCGCGCGGCCTTCATCGGCTGTACGTCGTCCTCACCCGTGCGGTCACCAGCCTGCATGTCATCCATGCGACTCCCCTGCCAGCCGCCCTGCGCGAGGTCGTCCCATCCGTATGAACACGCCAGTAGCCAAGGGCGAGTAGGCAGGGCGCGTCGCCTGCGTCGCGTCTGCTGCCGTGTCGAGGTCATCGGCGGTTGAGAGGGAGTGGATCGAGATGGAGCCAGGTCCCGTTCAGCTGTGGACCTGTGGTGATCTGGCTCAGGTACGAGGTCCACCGAGACACCACCGGCCTGACAACGCGTGAGTAGTCGTCACCAATGGCGGCGCTGTAGCTGACTGGCACCGATGGGAGTGTGGAATGCTCGACGATGAGCTTGCCCGCGTCATGCGATCTGTGGGATTGGAGCTGGGTGCCAAGCGCATGGACCTGACGGGCGGCGCGTCCGGCTCCGGGGTGTATCGCGTGCAGATCGACGGAGACGCTGCGGTGCTGAAGGTGACCCCCGCCGGCGAATGGCAGAACAATGCCCGGCGAGAACTCACCTTCTATCAGACGCTGGCCGACCAGGTACCTGTCACGACACCCAGCCTGCTCCGGTACGCCGACAACGATCACTTCACCGCACTGCTGCTGTCTGCTCACGGTTCCGCGCGACCTGCACGGGAATGGGACCGGCCAGCATGGCTAGAGGTTGCACGGCAACTAGCGGCCATTCACTCGATCCCGCCGCCCGGCGAGGATCCCTGGATCGATCCACCGGTGCACCGGAAGCTTCCCTACCTACCACCCATCGACGTTGCTGAGGCCTACTGGCCCACCACGGGCGCCGCCGACAGTGTACGACCGCTTCTCGACGAACCGGACCAGCTCGTGGAAGCCCTCCGGGCCATACCGGACTGCTTCGGCCACGGCGACTGCCACGTCGACAACCTCCTGCGCGAAGGCGAGCAGATCGTGTGGGCCGACTGGCAGGTAGCAGGAGTCGGATGTCCTGCCAGCGAGCTGGCGTTCCTTTGGTCACGCGCCAATGCCGATGGCGCCGAGTTGCCGTACGAGGCCATGCTGCGCGAGTACGTCGCACATCGCGAAGTCGATCCCGCTCTGTTTCACCGCGCACTGGTCGCAGCAGAGATCGAGATTCTGCTATTCGCATGGCCACACTTCGCCGCCTCTCTCACCCAGGAGGAGCGAGACCGCCTCACACGCCGACTCCTTCAACTCATCCACGACTGGTCCACCACGTGATACACGTGCTGCCCGTGCTGTCCGGTACGGACACGACGGCCGGTAGCGGCCAGGATCTGCCGCACACGTTCCCCGTCCGTGATTTGCTGGCTGGCTCGATGATCGACGGCACTGTCCAGTTCTCACACGCGCGGATGGGATGAGTCGATGGAATCTCCCCACCCACAGCTCAGCAGGCGAGGAGTACTTCGCTCCGCTGGCGCCGGAACTCTCCTCGGGCTCTCGGCCACGGGCTGCGACCTGCTCTCCACCGATCGTTCATCGAACGACAGGAGCAAGGCTGACTCTGCCTCCTCCGGTCCACGGCTGCCGGAGGCGCCGAGCCTGGCCGAGCAGGTGAAGGCGGGCAGGCTCCCGCCGAGGAAGGACCGGATGCCGGCGAGCCCGCTCGTGGTCGAACCGACCGAGCGGGCAGGCAGTTACGGCGGTACGTGGAACACCTGCATGGGAAACCCCGACGCGAGCTTCATCTACACGGCCATTGGCTATGACGGCCTGGTGCGATGGAACCGCGGGTGGACGGAAGTGATTCCGAACCTCGCCGAATGGGAGGCGGGAAAGGACGGACGGGAGTACACCTTCCATCTCAAGCCTGGTACGAGATGGTCCGACGGCGAACCCTGCACCGCCGACGACATCGACTTCGCCTACAACGACGTCATCGGCAATGTCGCGCTCTTTCCGGCGTTCCCGGAGTGGCTCAGCGCGGGCGGACGGCCAGCACGGGTCGAGAAGGTGGACGATCGCACCGTGCGTTTCACGTTCACCCAACCCAACGGCGTGTTCCTGAAGCATCTCGCCTCCTCGGCGGGCAACGTGCTCACCGCGTTCCCGAAGCACTACTTCGAGCAGTTCCACAAGGACTACGCCTCCGACGCCGACGCGATCGCCAAGCAGGAAGGGCATCCCCGCTGGAGCGATCTGTTCATGGCGAAGGGTGGCGGCGGGATGACCGACATCGCCTGGTGGCAGAACCCCGACATTCCCACGATCGCCGCGTGGAAGACCACCGAGCCGTTGGCGGGAAACCTCCGGCTGGTCGCGGAGCGCAACCCGTACTACTGGAAGACCGATCCACAGGACAGCCAACTTCCCTACATCGACAAGGTGGTCGTCCACGTCGTCGCCGATCCCGAGGTCGCCGTGCTGCAGACGACGGAAGGGCGGTACAGCCTGGTCCCGGACGAGTTCGCCGTGGTGCGGGACAAGCCGGTGATCGCGGCCAGCCGGAAGAAGGGCGGCTACCACTTCATCGACGTCCCGCAGTCGAACATGAACGCAGCGACGTTCGTCTTCAACCTCGCGCACAAGGACCCGAACCTGCGGAAGGTCTTCGGGAACAAGGACTTCCGGATCGGCCTGTCGTACGCACTGAACCGTCGGGAGATCATCGACACCGTCCTGCAACGCCAAGGCGATCCCTGGCAGACATCGCCGCTGCGCGGTTCGAAGTTCTACGACGAAGGCCTCGCCAAGCAGTACACCGCGTACGACGTGGGGAAGGCGAACGACCACCTCGACCGGGCCGGATACACCGAGCGGGACAACGAGGGATTCCGGCTGCGCCCGGACGGTGAGCGGCTGGCGTTCACCCTGCAGGTACGCCTGGGCACGATCTCCACGTGGGTCGACATCGCCGAACTCGCCAAGCGCTACTGGGAACGTGTCGGCGTCGAAGCCCGCGTGCAGACCGGCGCGAGTGAGCTCGTCATCGGCCGGGTGGAGGCCAACCAGCACGACGCCGTCATGGACGACGGCTATCCCGGCCTCGATGACGTCCAACTCGACCCGACGTGGTACTTCCCCTCCCACGCCGGCTGCCAGTGGGCGATCCCGTGGGGGACCTGGTACGCCTCACGCGGCAAGGAGGGCGAGGAACCGCCGGCCCAGATCCGCCGCCAGATGGAGCTCTACGACCAGGTGAAGGCGACCTCGGACTCCGATCGGCAGGACGAGTTGTTCCAGCAGATCCTCAGCATCGCGCGCGAGGAGTTCGTCATCATCGGCACGGCGTTGCCGGTCGGCGGTTACAGCGTCGTCAAGAACACTCTGCACAACGTGCCGTCGTCCGTGCCGTGGTCGACGACTTTTCCCTCGCCGGGATGGACGAATCCGGAGCAGTACTACATCGACACCTGAGGGCCTCTGAGGGCCTCTGAGGACACCCGTCGGCGACCGGTGGCCTCAGGGTCACCGCGCCTGCACGGTGATCCGGTCGATGTCCGGGCCATAGCCGCCGACATTGCTGAAGGTGAGAGTGTTCTGTCCGCGTGCCAGGGACAGCCGGAGCGTCTCACCCTGCGGTCGATCCCACCGGTCGTCGTCCGCCCCACCGAGCATGACCTCCTGCACGGGGCCGCCGTTCACCGCCACGCCGACCGCCCGACCGCTCGAACCGTCGACGTAGGAAACCGTGACGTCGTAGGCACCAGCACGCTCTGTCAAGATTCCCTTGACAGTCACCGAAGCGCCCTCGCCGAGGTCGCCGACCTTGAGCCCGCCCGCGCATCCGTCGCACTCGTTGATCTTCGCCGTACCCGCCAGCTCGTTGCCGGCCGCCTCCGCCTCGACCGACAGCGCCGGCACGTTCGGTGTCACCCGCAGGAGTCGACTCCCATGGCCCGGCAGCATCGCGACGTATCCGTCGGCCTGCTGCCCGAGGCCCTTGTCCGCCCACACGTCCCGTACGGCAGCCGGGCCAGCGAAGCCGACGTCGGACCACCGCGCACCGACCACCGCCGGCTTGCGGTCCAGGTTGAACAGCGCGACCGTGTAGCTCCCGTCGGTGTTCTGGACCCTCCACACCTGCTGCAGTGCGTCCGGAACCACCGGGCTCGCGGGCCGTCCCGCCGCGTTGATGGCGAGCACCTCGCGGTTTGTCAGGAGCTTCCTGCCGAGCGCGTCGAGCTTCGTCATGTCGTCGCCGGTGTAGAGCGGTGCGGCCGAGATCGCCCACAGCGTCATGTACGAGTACCGCTCCGCGTCGCTCAGTCCGTCCATCTCACCGTTGCCGACGTTGACGGTGTCGAGGTTGTTCCAGCCTTCCGGCCCGGCATGCTGCACCCACGCAGGCACGTCGTAGAACCGGTTGTCGACGGAGTTGTTCCACGTGACGAGCGTGTCGCAGTAACACTCGACGTCGGTGTCGATCCGCCAGCCGTCGGCGTAGGCCTGCCAGTCCTTGATCGCCGCCCGGTCCAGTGACCACGAGAGTTCGAGCTGGATGTCCCTGCCGGTTGCGGCGATCGCCTGGTGCCATGCCCTGACGTCGGGCCGGTTGTCGTAGTTGGGCCCGGACTTGAACGAACCCGGTCCCACACCGTCGATCTTCAGCAGGTCGTAGCCCCAGTCGGCGATCATGGCCGCCTGGGAGTCGACGTAGGCCTGTGCACATGGCTGGCCGAAGTCGATCTTGTAGGAGGAGTCCCAGCCGTTCGTCGTGCGCAGGTCGGGGTAGACGATGTCGTGCGTACTGCACTCCGGCGCACCGGCGATCGGCAGATCGCCCTTGTCGTACGAGCCTTTCTCCAACCCCACCGCGAGATAGATTCCCGCCTTGAGCCCCAGCTTGTGGATCTCGTCGGCGACGTACTTCATCCCGTGCGGGAACCTCTCGGGGTTGGGCGTCTGCCGGCCGTGTGCGTCGAACCCGCCCTGCCAGTCCCAGGTCGCCGTCCAGCCGGAGTCGATGTTGACGTACTCATAGCCGTACGGCTTCAGGTGTTTCGCCATCGCGCGCGCCTGGGTGAGGACGTTCTCCTCGTGCAGCCAGCTCCCCGGGCCGCGCGGGTTGAGGCCGGGATAGTTGCTGGACTGCATGCTCCAACTGGACCAGCCGCGGTACGGCGGCTCGACCACGGCGGCTCCCGTCGGCGCAGTGACGATCTCCCGGGTGGGCGTCGCCTCGTCACCGCGCGGCTGCCTGCGGGTGGTGTCGGTCGTGGAGTCCTCAGTGGTCGGTACGCCGAACACTCCTCCGGCCAACAGGGTCGCGGCCGCGGCAAGGGTGCTGCCGGCCGTCATCAGGCGCCTCATCCGGTAGGTCACGCCTCGCATCCTGGCCGATTAATTTCCGCGGTCAAGAATGTGGCGGTGGCCGCTTCCGTCCAGGTCGTCACCCGGCTGGTCGGGGACGTACGCCGAGCTTGGTCGCGCAGGCCACCGCGACCGTCTACCGAGGGTGCGCGGTCAGCGGCCGGTCGTGGGCTGGCGGAGGGCGGCCTCCACCGTACGACGCGCGTCGTGCAACCACAGCTGAAGTGTCGCGAGGTCGGTCACGTCGGACGGGCCGGCCAACGCGAGGGCGACCCGGTGCTCCCCTTCGACCTCGACGGGTATGGCCGCGCCCATCCATCCGCGCCGGAACCACCCGGTGAGCACGATCACGTCGTGCGCGACGTTCTTCGCGGCGAGGTCGAGCACCTCCTCCTCGGTCGCCGGCACGACACCCTTCTCCCCGTCCCAGCCGTACCGCTGTCGCGATCCGCGCAGGATCGCGAGCGCTTCCTCGCGGGGGAGGTCCACGAGGAGCCGGAGTCCCGGTGCCGAGAGGTGGATCGGGTAGTCCGACCACCAGAAGTCGATGGTGTCCCCGTGTTCGGTCGTCCGCAGGAAGTAGATCATCTGGCCCCGCCACAGCATGCCGAGCGACGGGCTGAGCCCTCCGCAGCTGGCGGCGATCTGCTTCATCGCCGCACGCGGCTTCCGGATGAGCGGAAACTGCGACGTCGCCGAGGCCAGCGAGAGGACGCCGAAGTCGGGGGCGAAACCCTTGGCGGTCTTGCGTACGTACCCCACCTCGGTCAGGGTGGCGAGGATGCGGGAGATCGAGCTCTGATGGAGGCCGAGCCGGCGGGCGATCTCGGTGCCCGTCACCGGCTCGCTCTCGTCGACCAGCACCCGCAGCACCTCGAGCCCGCGCGCCAGGGCCTGGTTCTGCGACGAGCCGGTGACCTCCTCACGCATACCCAGAGCTTAGTACTCGTCACGTGCATGCCCTTGCCGTCCCGGCTCTTGGAGGAAGGACACCCTCGTCCAATGCCGCGCTGGAGGAGAGGCACCCTCATCCAATGCCAAGGCCAGCGGCCGGCTCAACGTGGTTCGGCGTAGACCCGGACGGCAACCACGTGCGCCCGGGGCGCGCCGTTGGTGGACTCGATCACGACCCGCAGCCGCCGCGCCGTGACGGCCGTGTCGAGCTGGTGCACCCGGTGCCGGCGGCGGTTGTCCTGCACGTCGACGAGCGTGGTCCAATCCCCGTCGACCTCGGCCTGGATCTGGTAATTGCGTACCAACCCGGGCATGACGTCGTACGGCGTGCGATGGTGGTGAAGGTTAATGAGATCCTCCTCCACCTCGTCGTCGAGGATCAGCGCGACCTCGCGGAACGTCGCCGGGGCGTCCCAGGCGAGCTCCACCCACGGCTGCTCGTCCCATGCCAGTGGTTCCGACGCCCACATCTGTGGACCGCCGTACGGTCGCGCATACCCGCCGATCACGTGCCGCGCGTCGAACGCGTCCGTCGCCCTGCCGAGGCGGTAGCACACGCTCGCCCGGTGCAGGATGTGCTTCCACTCCCGCCACTGCTCGGTGTAGATCTCGCCCGGCGGAGGCGTGCGGTGGCGGAAGAACAACGTCCCAGGCTCGGCCGAATCGCTGCAGTGCAAGGCGACGTGGCGATTCTCCCGCACCACCACGAAGGCGTTCTGCGGGTGGCCAGGTGTCCAGTCGAACGTGAGCGTCACCCACTGTTTCTGGCCCGCCGGCACGGACGTGGTCGCCGTCTCCACAAGTTCGGTGGGAATGTAGTTCTGCGGATTGCCGGTGTGCTGCACCTCGATGGTCAGCTCCGTGTCGGAGTCGGCGTCGACCAGCAGCTCGAGCGAGCCGAGGCCAGGATCCGCCGGCAGCACCATGCCGACATGGGTGTCGAGAGCGAGCGTGCTGGCCGAAGTCTCGACCGCCAGGTTCCGCAGCGTCGACGACGCACTGGCCCGGGCGGCCAACGCGAGGTCGGCGGGATCGGTGTTCTCCACGCCGAGCAGGGAGGCGTCCGATCTCACCATCGCCCTGTGCACCAAGGCGATCTGCTGGGTCGCCAGCTCGCGCGGCGAGATGCCACGCTGCGTGGCCAGGGCCGCCGCCGTCCCGGCCGCCTCGCCGACGACCGCACACGTCGCCATCACCCGGGTGCTGCCGAAGGCCACGTGGCTACAGCTGATGTTGCGGCCGGCCATCCACATGTTCGTGACGTTGCGCGAATACAGGCTCCGTAGGGGAATGTGGTAATTTCCGTCCGCGTGCCAGTGGCGCGATCCCCGTTCGGTCGCGTACATCCCGCCGGGAGGATGCAGGTCGATCGACCAACCACCGAATGCCACGCGGTCGGGAAAGAACTCCTGGCCCAACACGTCGTGCTGTGTCATCGTGTGGTCGCCGACGAACCTGCGGTACTCCCGCTTTCCTGGGACCGCACCGATCCATTCCAGCGTGAGAGTGTCGGCGTCGAACTTGCCGGAGTTCTTGATGTGGTCCCAGATGCCGTAGATCGCCGCCTGCAACTCGTCGCGGATCTCCTCGTTGTCGTGGACGACGTCCTTTTCCCCACCCCATTCGATCCACCAGTAGGCACACCCGTTGAGGTCGGTCCGAATGATGCGCCGCTCCGGGATCGACGTCGTGGTGATGTCACGGGCGAACTTCGGCGGTACGTACTTCACCGGCTGCCCGACATCCTTGGTGTAGAAGAGAATCGTGCTGCCCAACGTGGAGTCGTCCGCGTCCTCGGGGGCCCACGACTCGTCGTACTCACTGCGGGACTCGCACCCCGTGCGGTACCACGCGCCGGCCAGGAACCCGACGAAACCGTCGCCTGTGCAGTCGATGAAGGTCGGACTCGTGAACCGGATCTCCCGTTCCGACCCCATCATCCAGCCGGTGACCGCACGGATGACCCGTGCGTCGTCGGGACCGTCGGACTCGACCGAGCGGACGTCGGTGTTGAGAAAGAGCGTGATGTTCGGTTCGTCGCGGACCGCTTCGAGGACGACCAGATCCCAGTAGTACGGATTCCCGTCGAGGTTGCGGAACTGGTTCTCCACGAACATCTCGCCGATGATGCCGGTCTCGCGGGCGTAGCGGTGCGAGCCGTGACCGGTGGCGCCGCAGACCCAGACCCGCACCTCACTGGAGGAGTTTCCACCGAGTACGGGACGGTTCTGGACGAGGGCCACACTGGCGCCCTGGCGGGCGGCCGCGATCGCCGCACAGCAACCGGCAAGGCCGCCGCCGATGACGGTCAGGTCCGCGGAGAATTCTTCGTGACGCATGCGGTGATCACTCCGATCAGGTCGCAGGTGTCAGGCAATGCGGTGTGCAGTGCGGTGTCAGGCAATGCGGTGTCAGGCAATGAAGTACTGCTCCGGGTTCGTGGGGCCGGGGCTGGGATAGACCCACGAGTTCGGCATCTCCTCGGGAACGTTTCGGACCCGGTTCGCGACGGTCGCGTACTCCTCGGGCTGGAGGTTGATCCCGATCGTGTAGAACTCGTCCCGGGTGATGGCGAGGATCTCCTTCATGAGCGAGGTGCGCTTCCCGCCGTCGGCCTCCGCCCGCAGCTGGTCCCAGAGCTCCAACTGCCGCTTCGTCGCCGCCGGTGGTTCTTCGCCGTTCTCGCCACCGCTGAGATACCAGTCCCACCAGGCGCGGCCGAAGTACGTCGCACCCGCGCTGACCGGCAGGTAGTAGTAGGGGTTGAGGTAGATGTCGTTCCAGCCACCGGCACCCTGCCACACCGCAGCCTCGTGTTGCTGCGCCTCTCCGGTGCGTACGTCGAAGAGGGCGCGGTCCTCGCCTTTGATCCTGATGTCGAGGCCCACTTCTTTGGCGTGGCCTCTGATGAGTTCCAGTACACTGGGGAATTCGGGCCAGATCGCCGTCGCGAACTCGATCGTGATGCTGAGTCGCTTTCCGTCGGGACGCAGCCGGAATCCCTCGGAGTCCTTCTCCGGCAGGACCCGGTCGAGATGTTCGGCGGCGAGACCCGTGTCGTACTCCGTGTACTGCTTGGCATGTTCCTCGTCGTAGAACTCCGACTCCGGCCGCGGTGCCGCCTGGTACGGCTCACCCTGCTTCTGGTACGCCGCATCGATGATCTCCTGGCGGTTGATCGCATGGGAGAGTCCGATCCGGAAGTCCTTGTTCCGGAAGATCTCGCGCAGGACCGGATCCTTGTGGGTGAGGTTCAGGCACACCACCATGGTGTTCATGTTGGACGGAACGGCCTGGGCGAAGCGGAAGTCGCCCTGTTCTCTTCTTCTGGCCAGCACGGGCTTGTTGGCCAGTGTGTTGCTCGGACGGAGCTGGAAGTCGTTGTCACCGGCGAGGACCTGCGTGAGGATGACCTCCGGATCGGAGATGACCGCGTAGACAACCTTGTCGATGTACGGCAACTGCCGCCCGTCGGGATCGGTCTTCCAGTAGTACGGATTCCGCTCCAGGATGACGCGCGGGCCGTCGCCGACACCGTTGCTGATCTTCCAGGCGAAGAGTGTCGGCAGATCGGCGTTCACCCAGATGTCGGTCTTCGCGAAGAACAGTTCCGTCCAGCTCGCGAACTTCTCCTTCTTCGCCAGGGATTCCGCATCCGGGTTGTACTTCTTGTGGAACTGCTTGAGATAGCGTGCCGGCTTGGTGACGAACTGCTGGCCCACCGTCGAGGCGTGTTCCTGCAGGAACAGCCCGTGCGGGTTGTCGAAGCTGAACCGGACCGTCTGCGGGTCGAGCGCCTCCGCGGTCACCGGGTTCGCCGCTGCGGCGGGAAACAGGTCCCGGTTGTTGAAGACGTCGTTCTGCGCGAAGGCGATGTCCTCGGCGGTGAACGGATCGCCGTTGGACCAGCGCATTCCGGCCCGTAGGTGGAAGGTGAACTGCTTCGCGTCGGGCGTGACGTCGACCGACTCGGCGATGTTGGGGATCGGCTCCGGTTCCCAGTCCGGGCTCCACCGCATCAGGTAGTCATATCCCACGACCCGGTTGAGCTGGATCGCCTCGGCGGCCCCCAGAATCGCGCTGTGCAACTCGCCGCCGTACGTCCCCACCTCGTCGACGGGCGTGACCGTGAGCGGCACCTTCGGAAGGCGTTCGGCCAGCTTCGGGAGCTTCCCGGCCTTGACCAGGTCAGCCAGCATCGGCGACTCCTTGGCGCCGGGCCGACCGCGGTTGCGACCGGCGTCCCGTCCCCCACCGGGGTCGGTGGAGAGCAGGTCGCAGCCGGGCAGGGACGCGGCGGCCAGCGTCACGAAGCCGGTTGTCGTCAGGAAACGCCGCCTCGTGGAGGCACCAGGGTTGTTGCCGTCCGGTCTCATCTGGTCCTCCTGGTCGAGCGCCCGGCACTCGTGGCCGCCTGTCGAGATCGTGGAGTCGCTTACCCGCTATACGCATACTCGCGTCACAGCATGCACGTCCTGGCGGTGCTGGTCACCAGGCGGGAAGTGGCCAGCACCGGCAGTCCAGCTGTGGATCGGGTCAGCGAAGCACCGAACCCCTCGCCCGCCATGCGCGCGGCGACATGCCTGTCACGTCCTTGAACTGGCGGCTGAACAGGAACACGTCCGGGTAGCCCAGCTCCCGCGCGACCATCCCGACCGGGTCACTCGACTCGTCCAGGCGCAGCATCGCGGCCTGGATCCGACGCCTGACCAGCCACGACCGCGGCGCGAGCCCGAACGTCTGGCGGAACCGGCGGACGAAGTAGTCCTCGCTGAGCCCGACCACCGCCGCGAGGTCCTCCGCGCTCAGGCGCTCCGCCGGACGGGCATCGACGTAGGACTCCACCGCCGCACGGTCCTCATCGTCGAGCGGGGGTGTACGCCGGCCCCGCGCCGCCGCCCGGAAGACGTCGGAGAAGAGGACGACCAGCAACGCCCGCAGCCGCTCCGCACGGAACGCAAGGGCACCGGAAAGCTCGACGACCAGGGCATCGAACGTCGTACGCACCTGCCAGGCGCCCGGCACCACCAGGTGTCCACCCGGGCAGCCGGCGGTGTCGCTCGCCACCCGGAGGCGGTACAACGTGAGGCCGGCATCCCCGGCTGCATGCAACTGAAAGGGCGTCGCCGGAGTCACCCAGAAGAACGACCCCGCGGCCAAGGACACCCCCGTGCCCGCTACCTCGCCGCCCGCCGATCCCGCCACGACAAGGTAGACGAGGTGTTCGGGCAGGCCACACGGGAAATCGAGCGCCCAGGTGCCTGGCAGCCGGTCGTAACCGAAGAGCGTGCCGACCACCTGGTCGCCCTCGGTCCGCATCAGATCGAGCCAGTCCTGCTGCCAGCGCGACACCACGCGGCCGATTCTCACACACCGACCCAGTGCAAAAGTTCCGACGAACCGGGGCATGGAGCCCGTGCCACCCACGCGGGACGATCGGCCTATGACGACGACCACGACGCCGGCCGCGGGGCACGCCACCGAGCAGGCCGCCGCCACGCTGAGCCGCGACGAGGTACGGCAGTTCCACGAACTCGGCTACCTGGGCCCGTACACCGCGATGCCGGTGGACCGGATGACCGACCTCCGGCGGCGGATCGAGGACGAGGTGCTGCCGACGCCCGGCCGCAACCCGAAGAACCCACTCCAGGCCAGGCACCTCGACCACCGATTCCTCCACGACGTGATCGCGGCGCCGGAGATCGTCGGCAGGCTCCGCGGCCTGATCGGTGCGGACATCGTGGTCTGGGCGAGCTACTTCTTCACCAAGGACCCTGGTGGCAAGGAGATCCCCTGGCACCAGGACGCGAACTTCTGGCCGATCGAGCCACCGCTGAACATCTCCATCTGGATGGCGGTCGACGAGGTGACGACCGAGAACTCCTGCGTGCAGATCATCCCCGGTTCACACCGCACCGTCGTACGACATCTGCCGGCGCGTGAAGGAATGGCGTTCGGGCAGGAAGCCGACCCCGCCGCCGTCGACACGTCCGCGGCCGTCGACATGGTGCTGCGTCCCGGCGAGTTCTTCATCTTCAACGAACGCCTGCTGCACCACTCGCACAAGAACACCTCCGACCGGCGCCGGATGGGGCTGTCGGCGAGGTACACCGTGCCGTTCGTCGCGCTCCTCGACCAGGATGCGCCACCACTCTTCCCCGGCCACGCGTGCGTCGTGGTCAGCGGCGAGGACACCTTCGGCCTGAACCGCACCACCAGCCCATCCCCGCCGACCCGGTAGCCGCCGGCGGAAGGGCGTCGCTACCCGACACCGAGGACCGCATGGCTCTTCCCGGCGTACCCGTCATGCGCTGGCAAATCCGCCGGCGTCGAAGGTCGCCCGAACGGGCCGTTGGGCACGGGTTACTCGCGCTTTCCTGAGCGCGCGGCGGCGATCTTGGCTGCCCGCGGCAGCGACTCCTCGATGTGCACCGAGGCCTTCTTACGCGCCATGACGCCATCTTGACAGAAGGGGCATGGGCGGGTGATGCAACAGTTCCGGAGGGTGTGGCGTCTCGGAGGTACGAAAGGGGGCCATGCGGTGGATGACGAGATCGAGCACTACGAGGTGTTCGTGGCGACCCGGGCACCGGCGTTGCTTCGTTACGGCTACGTCCTGACCGGAAACCCACACGATGCCGCCGACCTGATGCAGGAGGCACTCGTCCGCCTGCGTACGGCTTGGCATCGGGTCGCCAACAAGCGCGAACCCGAGGCTTTCGTCCGCACCACGATGGCCCGGCTGCACGTCAGCATCTGGCGACGGCGCCGCCGCGAGACGCTGGTCGCGACGATGCCCGAGGAGCCATACACCGACCACACGTTCGACCTGGCCGAGCTTCGGGACGGCCTGTGGGACGCGTTGACCGCACTTCCGCGGCGACAGCGGGCGGTCCTGGTGCTGCGTTACTACGAGTGCCTCACCGATGAGGAGATCGCGGGAATCCTCAAGATCTCTCGCGGGACCGTCCGCAGTCAGGCAGCCCGAGCTCTGGAGAAGTTGCGGTCGCGCTTCCCGGAACCTGCCGAGCCGGCCGACGCCGGCGCAAAGGAGGGAGAGCTCCGATGACACGACGCATCGAACACGAACTGATGAGAACGCTGGAGAGCGCGGCAGGGCGGGCACCGAGACCTGCACCCGGGCTGCTCGACCAGTTGGAACGCAGGCACCGGCGCCGGAAGCAGCGGGGGCAGATCTTCCTCGCGACCGGGGCCGTCCTCGCGGTGGCGGGAGGTTCCGCGGCGTTGTTCGGCACGCCCGGGGCGTCCGGCCGGGACACGACTCTCACGCCCGCCGACCCGCCGGCCGACCCGCCCGCTGCCGGGTCCGGCAAGGTGCGACGGGAGGCTCCGGCCGCCGAGCCCGTCGAGAAGGTCTGGCCCGCGGCCGTCCACGACGTCCCCGACCGCCTGGCCGACGGGCGGAAGTTCCGTCCTCAGACCATGGTCGACGACCGCACGGTCCTTGTCTCGGTCGACGCCGGCTTCGAGAACGTCGGCGAGCTGTGGTTGTACGACATCCAGGACCGGACCGCCCGCAAAGTGACAACCGTGCGTACGCCGAAGGACGCGACCATCTTCGCCTCGAACTTCACCATCGGCGAGGGACACGTCGTGTGGTGGATCGCCCATCCGGACATGGGCCTGCCCAGCGTCGAGCTGTGGGCTGCGCCCCTCGCGGGTGGCGAGGCGCATCTGGTCGGTCGCGTCCACGCCAAGGGCGGCGTGGAGGGTGACATCGCGATCACCGGTGGCAAGGTGATGTGGTCGCACTCCGGCGGCGGCGTCTACCAGGCTCCGTTGGCTGCCGGAGGAGAGGCAGAGTTGATCGAGGGGACCGACGACTTCGGCCTCGTGGACTGGCCGTGGGTCGGCAGTCCGGTCCGGTCGCGCGAGTCCTGGTCCGGCAGCATGCCGGACGAGATCACCTACCGGACGCTGCGCAACCTCCAGACCGGGGAGGAACGCATTGCCACCGAACGCGACGGTCTGTGGACCTGTCGGGTGCAGTGGTGTGTGGGCGCCACGGACGACGGCGGGGCGGTCCAGCGCCGCGACGGCACGGGCCACCGCGAAGTCGGGAGCGTCATGACCTCGGTCACGTACGGCAACCAGCCGGCCCGGGATCGCTTCGTTCTCGCCGAGGACCGGTCCAGGTCCGTCATCTACGACATCAAGACCGGGAAGGCCGGCAGGGTCGCGGCCCTGGACGGTGGCGGTTTTCGGATGATGGGCGACGAGCGGCTCTACTACGTCGAGACAAAGGATGGTTACCAGCTGGTCGACATGGCGGCCATCGAAGCATCAGACCCCGCTCGCTAGGCACCTTCCGCCCTCGAACCCCTGTCCGAGAAGTCCGGGTGGCCCGAACAACCGAGTCGTTCGGGCCACCCGGCTTCTTTCTGCGTCCACGTACGCCTCGGGTGAGGTTCCCCCGGGTCGGTGTCCGCTGCCGGACCTCGTCGGAATTCAGGTCCGATGGTGGCACGGCCGGTGGTAGCTTCTGCGCGCCAGTGGGCGTACTTCCGGCCACCATCGCATCGTTCAGGAGCTCGGAGCCCCTGCCCTGCTCACGATGCGGCCAAGGACGGATGGACTGCGCGGAATCTCCATTCGTTCCGAGGAGGTGTGTGCCGGATGAGAACGCACCTCGACCTCGACACCCAAAGCCGCGATGGCGGTGTGTCAGTGTCCAGGCGGGCGGTGTTGTTGGCCGGACTCGCGGCGGCGGGTTGTGGCCAGGCGGAACGGCCCACCATCAAGGTCATTCGCCACCAGAGTTCCACCGATCCCCAGACCCAGGCCCTACGCGAGATCCTCGACCGCCGGGTGAATGCGCTGCGCAACGACGACGAGCGGACCTTCCTCGCCGACATCGACGATCGAAACCGCCGGCTGATCAGCGAGCAGAAGATGGTCTTCGCCAACCTGCGCCAGCTCGAGTTCACCCGGTTCGACTACGTTCTCGACCGGACATCGCATGCCGAGGAGGGCAGGCTGCTCCGCTTCGATCCGGTCATCCAGATCACCCAGCTCGTGACTGACGTCCAGACGGACGGGTTCGCGCCCGCCGAGACATTCCAGTACACGCTGGTCCCCCGGCACGACAAGCTCGCCATCGTCGAGATCAAGGGACTGGACGCCCACACGGCCGAGGAACTCGGGGTGAACGGGCCGATGGCCGACGCGCCGTGGAACTACACGCCACTGCACATCATCCGGGCGGGCAAGGTCTGGATCGCGGGCGACGGCAGTGTCACCGACCTCGAACAGTACGCCGACGCAGCGAGAACACACCTCCGCGACATCGAGGCCATCTGGGGTGACCGTCTCACGTTTCCCGGACACATCCTGTTTCTCACGAAGAACACCCAGAACTTCAAGAACTGGTACAGCATCGGTGCCTACGACAACTTCGACCCGAGGGTCGAGGGCGCCCAGATTCCCTTGCAGGGCGTACGAAAGAACGGCGAAGCCTACAGCGGCCAGTACGCCGGTGCACGGATCGTCGTCAACCTGCGGGGCAGCGGGCCGTGGAGCGATCCCGAACTCGTGATGCGCCACGAGTTGGCGCACGCGGTCACGGCCCGCGCGACCAGCGTCGAGGCCGGCTTCGGCGGGCTCGTCACCGCGGCGCCGAGGTGGGCGATCGAGGGCTTCGCCCGATGGGTGGAGACGGTGGGCAGCCCGAGCAGAATGGCTGATCTGCGCTTCGTCGTACGCGTCGCGGTGTTGGACGGCCGGTTCTCCGGGAAGCCACCTGAGTCGGACGCGTTCTACGGCGAGAACGTCGCGTTCAACTACGACCTGGGCGCCTCGGTGTTCGCCTACGTCGACAAGGTGAAAGGACAGAACGCCGCGGTCGAGTTCTACGCGAGCGTCATCGAGCACGGCGAGATCGGCGGAGCCTCGTTGGTCGAGACCCCGACCTTCGACGGCATCTGCCGACGCGTGGTGGGCGTGCGAGGGCGGGCGTTCCTCCAGCGGTGGGCAGCGTTCGTACGCGGAGGAGCGATATGAGCGTGCCACGTGCCGTACTCCTCTCGTTGCTAGTCGCGATGTTCGCCTGCGCGGCCGGCGGGCTCGGCGGGTACACGGTGGCGAACCGCGACACTCCTGACTTCGGCCCCCTGCCGTGCAAGGGCTCGGCGCACCTGTGCATACCCGAACTCGAGGCGGCGAGCGTCATTCGTACGTTGAGGACGCAGGGCCACGAGTGCCACCGGACCCTCGACAGGTGGAGCTGCGTGCTCCAGATCGGTGTCACGGAGTACGCCTTGTCGCTCCAGGTGATCGGAGGACAGGTCCACGGGTACTCGGCACGCGTCAGCACATCGGTCGACGGCCCGCCAGGCACGACATCCATCGCGTACCTGTCCTGGTTGGCGCAGCTGCCCTATGCGTATGACCCGGCGTTCGCGCAGCGGATCAGCACCTGGGTCGGCCGGCAGATCGAGAAGGGCGGCACGACGCACGCCGCCGTCGGCGGCTACGGCTACCGCGTGGATGCCGACGACGAGCAGGTCATCGACTTCGAGGTGAGAACGGTGGTGCCGCGATGACTCCGCAGGTCCCCGCCGAACAACGGCGCCCACTCGTCCCGCCGGGGCAGCCGTCTCCTTCGCAACCCCCCGCGTACCCGCACATGCCCGCTCACCCAGTCCGTCGACGCCGTTGGATGGCATTGGTCGTCTCGTGCGTGATCGCCCTTCTGATCGGTGCTTCTACTGGTGTGGCGGTCGGCCACCGGGTGGGTTCGAGGCCGGTGGGTCCGACCGGTCCACCCGCCGTCACGGCTGACTTTCCCGATGCCTCGCAACGGCACCTGCGCGGCGTTACGGTCTCCGGCCTCGCCGAGGACTGGCTCGCCGGAACGCGGTCATGGACGTGCGAGGTCTCCGACACCGGCACCGAGCCGTCCAGCGGTGCGTCGACACTCATGGGCTGCACGCCACGTGGCAAGGCCGCGCACGATCTCCGGGTCAACATCGAGTACGACGGCGAGGAACGGGTGCGGGCCGTGCACGGACTGTGCGTGTACGGCCCAGGAGACCAGGCCTGCAAGCGGCTGTTCACTGATCTCGCGGGTGTCCTGCTGGCCGGAGACGAAGGCCTTCGCACGCAGGCGGTCGACTGGGCCGGTACGCATGTCGACACCGACGACTCGACCGTGGTCGGGAATGTCCGGCTGATCGTCAGCCTGTCGCCGCACTATCTACGGGGTACGCCGGCCAGCTGATGCCGCATCAGGGAACCGGCGTCGCAGGCTGCCCTCGCCCGGTGGCGATGTGTCGCGCCGAGTGAGGTCACCGGGTCAGCGTCAGCGTCAGCGTCTCAGAGCGTCATCGGCGGACCGACCAGCTCGATGCCACACCTGGCGGCAATGCGCGCGAGCTCCTCGGAATCGATCGCGGCGTCGGTCAGCTCAGGCGGATGACCGACGCCCATGACGAACTCGTCGAATCCCGCGGGTGTGTGCAGCGAGAGGAGCCGCGCGTGGTCGCTGGTCACGAGGAAGGCGTGGTCGATCAGTTTCGGCAGCACCGCGGCCGAGCCCGCGCCGACGCTGAATTCCTCCCGGTCGACGCGCACACGCAGGGTGCCCTCGAGGACGAGGAAGGTCTCGGCGGCGTGGAGGTGACGGTGCACAGGGCTCGCGGAGCCCCGTGACATGGTGCTGTCGATGATGGCCAGTTCTCCAGCCGAGTGCTCGCCACCCAGCCGCACGCGCGCGACATGACCGAAGAATTCCACGGCGGCCTGTTCCTCGGGCGCGACGATGTACGGCTGCGTGATGCGTGAGGTTGGAGGTTGCTTCCTGCCGGTCACTGATATCTCTCCATGGTGCGTGGTGTCTCGTTCCTATGAGACAGGTGAACGTTATCTGAGTTCTGCCACGCCGACACACACACTGCGGCGGAGGAAAACCGTTGTACCGACGGAGCCCGCTGCTGCTAGCGTGCGAGGAAACCTCATCACCACCCTTCGGGAGAACGCGTCGATGTACTCGGGTAGTGCACTGGCGCGCTAGCTCACGGAAGCTTTGCTCAGAGCACCCGAAGCCATGTTCCAGCCGGGTTCGTACGCCTCGGCCGGTGTGGCTTCGGGTGCTTTTTCGTTCTCGAGCCGGACGCAGCCCACCCGAAACGCCCACCCCACACGCAGCTTTCCACGACCGAAAGGAGTCGTTGTGAGTTGGATACGCCTGGCTGATGTCAGCAAGAGCTTCGACGGGAACGTCGTCCTGCGCGAGGTCCATCTCCGCCTGAGCGAAGGCGACAAGATCGGACTCATCGGCCGCAACGGAGTTGGGAAGACGACGCTCCTCGATCTCGTTCTCGCCCGCGAAGAGGCTGATGCCGGCACTGTCGACATCACCGATGGCGTCACCATCGGATACTTCTCGCAGTTTTCCGAGCTCAGCGGAACGCAGACCATCGTCGAGGAGTTGGAGGGGTTGTTCGCGGACATCCATGCCGTCGAGAAGGAACTCACCGATCTCGAGGTCTCCCTCGACGAAGCCTCCGACGAGCCCACGATGACCAGACTCCTGGCACGGCAGGCAGCGCTCTTCGAGCAGATGGAGGCGCTCGACGGATGGACCTACCAGAACCGGATCGACACTGTTCTGACCACGCTGGGATTCAGCACCAGCCATCGCGACCTGCCGGTCGACCGGCTCTCCGGAGGCTGGCGGAACCGGGCTGCGCTCGCGCGAATTCTCCTGCAGGCGCCCGACGTCCTTCTGATGGACGAGCCGACCAACTACCTCGACCTGGAAGGTTTGCGTTGGTTGGAGTCCTGGTTCCAGGGGTTCCGAGGTGCCCTGATCTCGTTTCGCACGACCGCCACTTCCTCGACGTGGTGGCCAATCGCATCGTGGAGATCGAGAACCATCACCTGCAGGAGTACGAAGGGACCTACACCGACTACGTACGCAAGAAGCAGATGCGGCTCAAGACGCTGGAACGACAGTTCGTCCATGAAGAGGAGCTACTGGCCTACGAGCAGGAGGCGATCGCCGACCGGCGCGAAGCCGCCAGGAACCCCACCCCGCACCTTCGTCGACGACTGGCGAACATCAGGAAGGACGCCACACCGCGACGGGTCGACAACGTCATCACCAGCATCTACGACAACCTCTATGTCAGCAACGACCTCTGCCGCGTGGAGAACCTCACGAAGGCGTACGGACCCCATGTCGTCTTCGAGGACCTCTCCCTGGAGATCCACCGCGGCGACCGCTTCGCGATCACAGGTCCCAACGGCTGCGGGAAGACGACGCTCATCGACGTACTCGCGGGGGTGTCCCCACCTGACGCGGGTCGCGTCTGGTGGAGCAAGGGAACGCGATTCATCTACTACAACCAGATGCTGGCGGAGTTGGATCCGGACGACACCGTAAGCCACGCCGTCAATGCGCTGCCGGACAGCATGGCGTTTCACGCACCGCGCCGGAAGGTCAACCGCTTCCTCGCCCTCTTCCAGTTCTCGGAGATCGACCTTCAGCAGAAGATCCGCACGCTGTCGGGCGGGCAGCGGGCCAGGGTCGCCCTCGCACAGTGCCTGCTCTCGGGTGCTGCGGCGGTCATCCTCGACGAGCCCACCAACCATCTCGACCTCACCAGTACGCAGGTGATGGAAAGGGCACTCGTCCATTTCCCGGGCGCTGTCGTCGTGGTCAGCCACGACCGCTACTTCATCGAGAAGGTGGCCCATCGGCTGCTGGCATTCGAAGGTGACGGGAGGGTCCGCGAGCGGGCGAGCCTTCCATCCGGTTGACGACAGGTGACCGGTCCTCGTCCGTCCGCGCGACCTTGACGACCTTCGGGCTGGCTGCTAGAAGTACGACTGAGGTTCGGTCAGGACCGGAAGTCCGGAGCTCTGAGTTCTCGCCCTGCATCACCCCTCCATGCTCGAGATGAGTTGATCGGACGATGACACGAAGACGAGCCTCCGAGATGGACCGGCGCGCGCTCCTGAAGTGGACGAGCGGCACGGTCGTCGGGACCTATTTGGTGACCGGCTGCGACCTGCTGTCCACCGAGCCGACGAAGCGGGACGGAGAAGGCTCCGGCCGCGGTGAGGCCCAAGGCAAGGAAGCGCCCATGCTGGCGGAACTCGTCCAGGAGGGAAAGCTGCCACCTGTCACCGAACGTCTGCCCAGATCGCCGGCGGTCGTGTCACCGCTGGAGGGAGTCGGGCGCTACGGCGGCACGATCCGCATGGCCACGACACTCGCACCCTCATCTCGATTCATGATCGTGTCCCGTGAAGGCCTGGTGGAGTGGGCACCAGGACAGACGCAGGTGGAACCGGGGCTCGCGGAGTCGTGGGAGGTGAGTGAGGGTGGGAAGGTCTACACCTTCCACCTCCGCGAGGGCGCCCGGTGGTCAGACGGCAAGCCCTTCACCGCTGACGACGTGATGTTCTACTACGACGCGATCCTGTCCAACAAGGAACTCACGCCGGTGTTCCCGACGTGGCTCGCCGTCGGTGGCAAGCCGTGCACGATCAAGAAGGTCGACGACCACACGATCACGTTCAACTTCCCGGCGCCACACGGTCTTCTCCTGCGGCAGATGGCCTTCCGGGGCGCCTTCCAGGGGAGCATGCTGGCACCGAAGCACTACCTCAGCCAGTTCCACCCCGACTTCGTACCGAAGGACGAGCTGGAGGCGAAGGCGAAGGACGCCAAGTTCGACACCTGGGTCGACTACTTCGTCGACCGGAACAGCCCGGCCACCAATCCCGACCGTCCGGTCATGGCGCCGTGGAAGGTCGAGACCAAGAGCGGCGGCACATCGAGAGCGGTGGCCGAGCGCAATCCCTACTACTGGAAGGTCGACACCAGCGGCAACCAACTGCCGTACGTCGATCGCCTCGTCGAGGAACTGCTGGATCCAGAGGTCATCACGCTTCGGGCGATCAACGGCGACCTCGACCTGCAGTTCGAAAGCGTCCCCATCGGTGACATGCCCTTGCTGGCGGAGTCGGCGGACAAGGGCGGCTACCGGGTGTTGCGGTGGGCAAGCGACGCGCCATGGATCGCGATGTACATGAACCAGAGCACCAAGGATCCGGCGCTCCGCGCACTGATGCAGAACATCGACTTCCGCGCCGGACTGTCCCACGCCCTCAACCGGGACGAGCTCAACAAGATCCTCTACGGCGGCGCTGGCGGTACGCGGCAACCGTGCGCCGTTCCTCAGGACGACTACTTCGTCGAGGGTACGGGCGAGCGGTTCACCGAGTACGACGTGGACAAGGCAAACGCCCTGCTCGACAAGGCCGGACTGGAAGCACGGGACGGCCAGGGTTTCCGCCTCCGGCCCGACGGCGAGACCCTCGAGCTTCTCATCACCACCTTCACCTACGAGTACGGTGGATCGGCCAACGCCACCGACGCGTACGAACTCGTCAAGCAGCACTGGCGAGAGGTGGGGATCAAGGCGCAGTTCGAGAGGATCGACCGGACCCTGTGGTCAGAGCGTGTCACGGGAAACCTGGTGGATATCCCTGGCTACACGGTTGCGGGAATCCTGTGGGACGTCGACCCGGTGTGGTACGTGCCCACCTCGGCCTTCACCTACTGGGCTCCCGCCTACGGTCAGTGGTACGAGACCGGTGGTGAGGCGGGAGTGGAGCCACCGGAACAGTTCCGTGAGCTGCAGCGGTTGTACGACCAGATGGTGACAGAGATCGACGACGAGGCACGCAAGGAGCTTGGTCGACAGATCCTTGCCGCGCACGACGAGAATGTGTGGATGATCGGCACCGTGTCCACGCCGTTCACGCCACTGATCGTCAATGCCGACCTGATGAACGTCCGCGAAGAAGCGGTCCTCAGCTATCGACTCCAGTTCACCGCGACGACCGGGATGGAGCAGCTGGCGTACCGGAATCCTCAGGAGACGAGTTGAACGCCCACGTCCTACGTGGGACGTCCGTCGGCCCATCGTGCTGGGAGCCGATGGACCAGACGCTCGGCGCGGTGTCACCCGGAGTTCGGTGATCGCTCACCCTGCGGCGACTCCTGAGGGTCGGGTGGGCGAGGCAGTTCGCTCGCGGCCTTCACATAGGGCAACTTTCCCGCCTGGAGGAGGCTCTCGTGATCCTCGATGTGTTCGATGACCTCGGTGAGCCGGGTACACGCCCGCTCGATGTCGAGCCGTGCGCGATCGCGCTGACTGATCACCACCGCGAAGAACAACCCGCCGAGCACCAACGAACCGTTGAGGAGTTGCAGCTCGACCATCCGGCGCATCACGTCGTCGCCGGCGAACGGGCCGACACCGCGCGTCGCCGCGTCGACCACCACGACGGCAATGATGAACGTGCACGGCGTGACCGCTATCAGCTGGTACCGCAAAGCCGCCCACGCGATGATGGGGAACGCCAGAAAGAACAGGCCGACTTCACGAAGCTCGACAAAAGGAACGACAAAGGAGACTGCGGCCAACAACCCGATCTCTGCCCAGGCGCGCCACCCCATGGTTCGAAGCTGAGGAAATCTGCGCAGGGAGAAGAGCAGCGGTGCGGCGGCCAGGACGCCGATGACGTCGCCGGTCCAGAAGATGAGCAGGGTCGGCCCGAAGAGGCGCTCCGGAATCTGGTCGGTCAGCAGAAGGATGGTAGGACCGAAGAATGCGTTCACCAACGTCGCCACAAAAGCACCGAGAACGACCAGTGCGACAGCGTCTTTGAACCGGTCCAGCTCTGGTCGGAAGCCCACCCACCGCAGCAGTAGGCAGCCGCACAAGGGTCCGAGCGTGTCCCCCACCGAGGCTCCCACTGCCGGAACGATCGTCGGTGCCAGCGCGAGCTCGAGCGGCAGGGAGCCGAGCATGATTCCGGGAGCGACGCGTAACCCAAACACCATCAATGCAACGAGAGCGACACCCGAAGCCGGCCAGAACGGACTCATGTTTCCGATCGATGAGCCCATCATCCCGAGTCTGGTGGCACCGTGATAGGCAACAGCGACGCCGACAATCTGCGCGGCGACGGTGAGGTAAGCCCGAATTCGGGGGTCACTTGCCCAGGTCATATAAAAAATCCGGCCTTGCCGCCGTTCCAGACGCCTTTTCCGACGGCTAAGGTGCGCTGAGTTCAAGCCGGAACTCGTCTGGGCCAAAGTTACGCAGTCACCTACCGCTCTGCCAAGTCCTGGGGTATCGCAGAAGCGTTCGACGCCCCGTCGCTGCGGCCCTCGGCGGTCACTGCTGGTCGGGTGCGTTCGCGAGTAGGACGTCGAGGAGTCCGACGGCGCCCGCCTTGTCGAGTGGATGGTTGCCGTTACCGCACTTCGGTGACTGTACGCATGCGGGGCACCCGTCGTCGCATCCGCAGCCGGCGATGGCGGCACGGGTCGCCCCCAGCCACTCGTGCGCCGCCCCGAACCCGCGTTCGGCAAAGCCCGCACCGCCCGGATGCCCGTCGTACACGAACACCGTCGGCCGTCCCGTGTCGGCGTGACGTCCGGTGGAGACGCCGCCGATGTCCCAACGGTCACAGGTCGCGAACAGGGGGAGCAGGCCGATGGACGCGTGCTCCGCGGCATGGGCAGCGCCTGGAATGTCCGCCTCGGTGAGCCCGGCAGCGGTCAGCAGGTGGTCAGGGAGCGTCCACCAGACCGCGCGGGTCCGCAGGGTGCGCGGCGGCAGCGTCAGCGGATGCTCACCCAGCGGCTCGCCGGAGAGCGAGATCTTGAGGTAGGACACGACCTGGCTCGTGACCTCGACCGATCCGAGTTCCAGCGACGCCTCACCCCAGTCCACCCGCCGGTCGCTCGCCAGCACCCGCACGTCGCTGGTCTCGCGGACGACCGTGGAGTGGTCGTGATCGCTGCCCGCAGCCGAAACGACGGCGACACCGGCGTCGAGGTCCAGACGATCGACGACGTAGGTGTCGCCCTGGTGGACATAGACGGCGCCGTCGTGCACCGCGGCGTGCGAGGCGGCGGCGTCGACCGTGCCCAGCAGCCGGCCGGTCGACGCCTCGATCAGCCTGACCTGGAGCCCGCCGCCCGACCGGATGTCGGTGAGGTCGCTTGCGCGGTCACGGAGGACCCAGAACCAACCGGACGCCCGCCGCCGGAGCTTGCCCTCCGCCTCGAGGGCTGCCAACGCCTCCGAAGCCGCCGGCCCGAACCGCTTCAGATCCGCGTCCGTCACGGGCAGTTCGGCGGCCGCGGCCGCCAGGTGCGGTCGTACGACGTAAGGATTGTCCGGATCGAAGACTGTCGCCTCCACAGGCGGGCCGAACAATGCCTCGGGGTGCCGTACGAGATAGGCGTCCAGCGGATCGTTCCGCGGGATGAAGACGGCGAGTGCGCCGTGCCCGTCACGCCCGGCGCGACCGGCTCGCTGCCAGACGGCGGCCCTGGTCCCTGGATAGCCGGCGAGGAGCACGGCGTCGAGCCCCGCGATGTCGATGCCCAGCTCCAACGCGCTCGTCGTCGCGACCGCGAGCAGGCTGCCGTCCTGCAGTGCGCGTTCGAGCTCGCGGCGTTCCTCGGGGAGGTAACCGCCACGGTAGGCCGCGACCCTGCTCTCCAGCGCGGGGTCGAGCTTGGAAAGGTGTTCCCGGGCCAGGGTCGAGACCAGCTCGGCACCCCGCCGGGAGCGTACGAACGCCACCGACCGCACACCGTCGGCGACCAGAAGGGCCAGCAGGTCGGCGGCCTCGGACGTCGCGCTCCGGCGCAGCGGCATCCCGTGCTCACCCCGCAGGGAGGTGACCGGCGGCTCCCACAGCGCGAACGACAGCCCGCCGTGCGGCGAGCCGTCCTCCGTCACCTCCGCCGTCGGGCGCCCGATCAGTCGTTCGGCCGACTCGGCGGGCGCACGCACCGTCGCCGACGCCAGCACGAAGACGGGATCGGCGCCGTGATGTTCGAGGATCCGCTGGAGTCGCCGCAGCACCTGGGCGACGTGGGAGCCGAACACGCCGCGGTAGTGGTGGCACTCGTCGATCACGACGTAGGCAAGCGAGCCGAAGAACCGTGCCCACCGCTCGTGCCCCGGTAGCAACGAACGGTGCAGCATGTCGGGGTTGGTCAGGAGGTACGCCGCGTGGTTGCGAGCCCAGTCGCGGTAGTCCCGCGAGCTGTCGCCGTCGTAGGTCACGGCCGGCAGGTCCGGCCCGCCGAGCGCGGTCACGGCCCGGAGCTGGTCGGCGGCGAGGGCCTTGGTCGGTGCGAGGTACAGAGCGGTACGCCCGCGGCCGGGGCCGGCGCGGCGTCCGTTCGGCTCGTCGATCCTGAACATGCCGGCGATGTCGAAGTCCAGGGTGAGCTGGCCCGGCAGCGGCTCCCGGGGCCGGCGTGACACCCGCCGTCTTCCGCCTCGACCGGCACGTGCCTGCGGGGTGAGCACGTCGGCGAGCAGGGGCAGGAGGTAGCCGAGCGACTTGCCCGACGCCGTGCCGGTCGCGACGACGACATCTCGACCCGCCCGCATCGACTCGGCGGTCTCGACCTGGTGGGTCCAAGGGCGCTCGATCCCCCGCGCCCTGAGCCGGCGTACGACCTCGCGGGGCACCCAGTCCGGCCACGGCGCCGTCCGTCCGGGGCGGCCTGGTGTCGACTCTACGTGCACGATCCGCTCCGCCCGGTCGCCCGCCGCCGCCAGCCGGGACAGGACGCGGAGCGGATCCGGGCGGGCCACGCCACCGGCCGTCGGACCGGCGGCCGACGGGGGAAGCTCGCTCGTGGACATGCCGTTCAGTGTCACACCTCGGACCCCCGGACCTTACCGACGAGCCCGGCCTCGACATCAGAACACCCCGTGGCGACCATGCTCGCCACGGGGTGTCCTGCGGGTCGACGGATCAGAGCAGGCTGAGCCCGCCCGCCGCCAGCGCCTCGCCGACTGGCTGGAAGAACGACTGGAACCCGGCGCCGCAACTGCCGACGGTGCCGCCAGACGTGATCCCGATCGCGGTGCTTCCCTGGTAGAGCGAGCCGCCGCTGTCGCCGGGTTGGACGCAGGCGGTGGTCTCGATCATGTCGAACACCGTTCCTTCGGCATAGCGCCTTCCGCCGTTCAGCCGCGGCGGAGCACGATTCGTACGGCCGCGGTGAGGACGCTCAACTCGGGTGCGCGGATCGCTGCGAGGACGGCGAGGAAGACCGCAGCGATGCTCATGCTGGAGAGGGCGGCGGTGACGGCCGCACCCACGGCTCCGTCACCGATTCGGTCGGCGACGAGGTGGGCGCACAACAGCCCGGCGGGCACGGAGAGGACCGCGGCGCAGCCGGTCCGTGCCAACAGTCCGGCGACGTGCCGGAGACGTACGGCCCCATGCCGGCGTCGCAGGAGCCAGGTGTTGAGAAGCGCGGCGCATCCGACGGACAGCACCGTCGTCCCGGCCAGCCCGGGCACCCCGAAGACAGGACCGAGCGTGACATCGCCGACGACGTTCACCGCCATCGCCACGAGCGCCACCAGGACGGGGGTCACGGTGTCACCGACGGCGTACGACGCTCTGGTGACGACCTCCCGCCAGGCGAGGGCAAGCAACGCCGGCGCGTACCACATCACCGCCGTGGAGGTCGCCTCCCCGGCCTCGGCGTCAAAACTGCCTCGCTGGTAGACGATCTGGACAACGAACGGCGCGCACACCAGCAGCGCCGCGCTCATCGGCGCGATGACGACCATCACGGTGCTCAGGCCCTGGCCGACCAGCCGGCGCAGCTCGCCTCGGTCGTCGGCCGCGGCGCCGAAGGCAGGGTAGAGCACCGTCACCAGTGACACGACCACGAGCATCTCCGGCAGCGTGACCAGCCTCCAGCCGTACGACAGTGCGGAGATGACGCCCTCACCCAGGAACGAGCCGACTGCCCGGTCGACGAGGGTGTTGACGTTGACGATGGCGCTGCCGACCAGGAGCGGTGGTGCCAGCCGGGCGACGGATCGGAACCCCGGATCACGCAGGTCGAAACTGATCCGAAGTCGCAGCCCGATCGCCCGCAGCGGGATCAGCTGACACACCAGCCGGGCGGCCGAACCGAGAACGAATCCCGCAGCCAGGGCCGCCACGCCGTAGCGCGGACCGAACGCCGCGACCGTACCGATCATGACCAGGTTGAACGGCACCCCCTGCACACCCGCCCAGAAGAACCGCCGGCGCGCCTGGGCGACCGCAGCGAGCAGGTTCGTGCCGGCGACGAAGACGACGGCGACAAGGATGATCCGGGTCGACGTCACCGCCAGTTCGGACTGCGCGGCATCGAACCCCGGCGCCAGCACTCTGACCACCGGACGGGTGAACAGCCACAGCATCACTGACGCCACACCCAGGACCAGCACGGTGACCGAGAGGACAACCGTCGCACTGTGGCTGGCACGCTGTGCGGTCTCCTCGGTGGCCGTCGCACGCGCGACCACCGGAACCAGCGCCTTGGCCATCGCGCCCGCGACCAGGCCCAGGATGAGGTTCATCAACCCCTGACTCACCAGGTAGGCGTCGAGCACAGCTCCGGCACCGAACACCGCCGCGATGACCACGTCGCGTCCGAAGCCCAGGAGCGCCGAAGCCGCACTGAGTAGCGTCAGCAGGGCTGCCGCAGAGCCCACTCTCGTCCTCCGTCCCGACACGTCGCGACCAGACGAGATCAGGAATGGGTGAGCCACTCGGCGTAGAACATGCCGAGTCCCGAGGCGACGAGGATGCCGCAGATGATCCAGAAGCGGATCACGATGGTGATCTCTGGCCAGCCCTTGTGCTCGTAGTGGTGCTGAATGGGGGAATTCAGGAAGATCCGGCGGGGGGTGCCGGTGAGGCGTCTGGTCAACTTGAAGTAACCACGCTGCAGGATCACCGAGGCGTTGGCCGCGACGTACAGTCCGCCGATGACGATGAGCAGCAGTTCGGTCCGGGTCGTGATGGCGAGGCCGGCGATGGCGCCGCCGAGCCCGAGCGCACCGGTGTCGCCCATGATGATCCGGGCCGGGTTGGCGTTCCACCACAGGAATCCGCCGCAGGCGGCGGCCAATGAGAACGCGATGATCGCGAGGTCGTACGGGTCGCGTACCTGGTAGCAGCCGGGCAGGTCGGCTGCCGCGCATGACTGGTTGAACTGCCAGACGCAGACGATCGTGTAGCCGGCGAAGACGGGGACGCAGGTGCCCGCGGCGAGTCCGTCCATGCCGTCGATCAGGTTCACGCCGTTAGACGTGGCGGACACCATGAACAGTGCCCACAAGACGAAGATCACGGCTCCGAGTTGTAGGCCGGGGAGGTCGCGCATGAAGGAGACGAAGGTCGACGCGGGGGTGAGCCCGTCGGCATCGGGAAGCTGGATGGCGAGGATGGCGAACACGACGGCTACCAGGGTTTGGCCGACCAGCTTCGTGCGGCCGCGTAGGCCGAGGTTCCGTTCGCGAGTGACCTTCAGGTAGTCGTCGAGGAAGCCGACCGCACCGAGGCCGACCAGCAGGAGCAGGACGAGCATGCCAGACGCCGACGGCCCGGCGCCGGCGACAAGGTGTGCAACCAGGTACCCGATGACGGCGGCGGCGATGACCGCCGTCCCACCCATGGTGGGGATCCCCTGCTTGACTTGGTGCATCGGCATGTCGTCGTGGATGGGTTGGCCGAGTCCCTTCCGTACGAAGAACCGGGCCACCAAGGGAGTCAGCGCGAGGGACAGGACGAGCGATACGACACCACCGAAGAGGATCGCTTTCATCCGTCATACCTGCCGACGTTCCTGCCGGTCGCCGACATCTCCTCAGCCACAACGGTTACCCTCCGTCACGCCGCTTTCCAGCAGCTGGTCCCACAGCGCTCTTGAACCGTTGACGATAGCGATACGGCCTGTCGCCCCGCGTCATACCCGGCGCCGTGGCCGACGGCAGCCAGGCGGGATGCGGGATGTCGCGAGCCCGGCAAAGATCCACGGGACACCCCTAGTCGACCAGGCGGGACGTGCGCTTGGGGAAGAGGGCCTCCAGTAGCGCCTCGGCCTCACTGTTCACCCAGATGTCGGGATACGGGGCGCGCAGCTCGCGTAGCGAGCTGTGTCCGAACACCAGGCGTAGGAAGATCAGCGGCGGAAAGCCGCCCATCGCCTCGTACGTTCGGAACCGGCAGTCCTGGACATTCGTCAGCTTGCCGTTCTCGAAGCACATCCGCAGGCCACCGCGGTAGAAGTCGAGGGTGAGTTCGCCGCTGTAGCCCGTGAACGTCGAGTTCACGAGCCGTCTTTCGAGGATCGGCGCGATCAGGCGCAGGAAGCCGGGCAGGTCAGGCACACGTACGTACCAGGCGGCGGGCGGCTCGCGGTGTGGCAGCCACTCCGGCCGCAGGGCGTCGTAGAGAGGATGGTCCCGACCCAGTTCGAGGATGAGCCGCTGCAGCGGCCTGTCCGGCCCGCCCTTCGTAGGTTCCTCTTCACCCAGGCGCTTGAGTTCACGCAGCAGCGCGGGGGCCAGGTCATAAAGGTTGGTCCCTGCCGTGGATCCGATCATGGAGGTCAGGAAGACATCTGCCGACCGACGATACGGCGTGAAGACGAAGCCACAGAAGTCACCATCGGCCCTTTCGATGACCCGCACGCGAGCATCACTCCATGCTGGCCCTTTCTCGTGCTCCGCGTCGATGTGGTACTTCCAGAACGAGTCAGGTAGGCGACGCGATACCAGGTACGTGGACTGCTGGCGCCGGTGGCATGCGGCAATGGAAGGGATGTCCTCGTCCCGCGCTTGCCGCAGCCGGTACTGCTCACCGCTTCCTGACGGCTCGTCGGGCAGCAGTCCAAGTGCGACCGTGACCCGACCACGCTCGTCGACCGCATACTCGTAGCCGAACTGGCGATAGAAGAACGGGATGCCGGTAATCGCCTGCACCGGCCTACCTTCACGCGCGGACCGCTCGTGCATGACATCGAGGGCAGTGCGAATCAAGCCTCTGTTCCGGTAACCCGGCTCGGTCGCCACGATGTCCGGACGGGCCACCGGAACAACGATCCCCTCGAACTCCCAGTCCTCCTGCAAGTAGAAGGCACTGGCGACGATCCGGTTGCCCTCCTTGCGGGTGTCCTCGACGACGACGACATCCTCGGGCCCCATGAATGGGTAGTCACCTCGCATGTGCCGTCGCACAGTGTTCGCCAGGCCAAGGTTTGGTTCGTCGTCCTCGCTGCCCCGGAACACCAGGCTGTTCAACTCGGCGATGTCCTCGGTGTCCCTCGCCGTGGACCAGCGAAGGACCAGTCCATCACCAAGGTCCCGTCGCACATCGCACCTCCGGCTCGGTAGGTCCACGCCCACGGTCGCTGATCAGTTCGACCACGGTAGGAGACGCGTCTGCCCCGCCCAACCGAATTTCGTGGACCGTCCACACCGCCGAACACGTATACCGTCGGTGTCCACTGGGTCGAATTCGCGCATGAACTCACCCACTGGTGACCGGCAGGCCTCACCGATCGCAGGTGCCCCGAGACCTTGCCAGGCAACGATCAACTGCCGCTGCATCGCTGAACTCGACCACCTCGTCCCCCACGATCTGGTACTTCTCGTCCCCTTTGCCGGCGACCACTACCACGTCATGACGGAGCGCCTCGTCGATTGCCCACTGAATGGCGTCCTCACGGTTGGAGAGCTTCACATATCGACAGGCTGTCTGCTTCAGGCCACCCTCTACCTGCCTCATGATGGCCTCAGGATCTTCGCTTCTCGGGTTGTCGCTGGTAAGCACGCAAACGTCGGAACCAGATCCGGCGACAATCCCCATCGGCTCTCGCTTCGTCTTATCCCTATCGCCACCACATCCGAAGACTGTGATAACTCGCCCCTTCGAGAGCGCCCTCACAGTCTTGAGGAGACTCCGGAGGCCAACTGCAGTGTGCGCGTAGTCGACGATGACTCTCAGTCCGTCTGTTGACCGTAGGACCTGGAATCTCCCAGGCACCCAACTCGACTGCGACGTGGCTTCCACAGCCTCCGCAAGTCCGTAGCCCAATTCGACGCAGACCGCCGTAGCAGCCAGACAGTTGTACACCGCGAAGATCCCTGGAGTCTCGGACGCCGCTCGCACATTGTGCCCGCCATGGGATATGACGAACGTCGCGCCTGTTCCATCGACCTGAATATCGCTGGCCATGAACGCGTGGCCTCGCCCTTCAATTCCGTACGTCAGAACAGGGCCACGGGTCTCCCGACTAATGACGTTCGAGAAGTTGTCATCGCCGTTCACTATGGCACGAGCGCACATCTCGAACAGTCTGAGTTTCGCTTGACGATACCCTTCCATCGACCCGTGCGCGTCCAGGTGATCACTCGTGAGATTGGTGAGGACGCCGATGTCTACTCTCGATCCGGCAAGCCTCTCGGCAGCCAACGCGATCGACGAGGCCTCCAGAACAACACTTGTCGCCCCGCGTTCTCGCAGACCAGCGAAGATCCTCTGCAGGTCAATCGCCTCGGGCGTCGTGGGGGTAGATCTGGGATGGGCGATCGGGCTGCCGTCGAGCGATACACCGGTAGTGCCGACCGTTCCCGTGGGCCGGCCGAGCCTCGTCAGGGCTCCACCGACCATGTTGGTCACCGAGGATTTTCCATCAGTTCCGGTAACGGCTATGACCGTCATGTCCCTGGTGGGCTGCCGGAAGAACCGGCTCGCCACTCGTCCTGCGGCAGCCCGAGTGCTCGGCACTTGCACAACCGTCGAGCCGGGTGCCGCCATCGCAGCGGCATGGATGTCCTCGACGAGGAACGCTTTGGCGCCACGCAGGCCACACTCCGGGATGTAGGAGTGCCCATCGACGCGCCCGCCCGTGAGACAGACGAAGAGGCTTCCATCTTTCACATCATCCGAATGAGCAGTGATATCGGTAATCGGCTGTTGCGCATTGCCGGAGACCAGAGACCAGTCCAGATCAGATAGCAGGTCACTCAGTAGCATCGTTTCCTCTGACGTTTCCTCGACCATCTGGTCCGCAGGCTGCGACGCTGGCCGGCGTCCTGCCCAGTGGATGCGCCCCGACGTCTCGCTCGCGCTCCCGCCGACAGTGTTTCAGCCTCCGGCGACCGGAACAAGCCGCACGGACGCCGCGAACGAACGCCCGCCCTGGAGGCCGCGCCCGGGCCGGACGATAGGATGTAAAGCAAGCTTGGGCGAAGGACGGTGGCAACCCGGTACCGGCGCCCAGTTGAGTTCACCGCCGGGCCGATGAAGCCTCCGGCACGGTCGCAGACGTCAGGAGTTTGGCATCGTCGTGCCCTGATGTCCCGTCGCGCTTCCTGCCCGCCCTGAGTTCTCCCTGGTGAGCCGGACTTCGGTTCGCCGGAATGGACCAGCCCGGCGCGCCCTCGAAACAGTCAGCGCCGGCCATGTACACGACCACTGTTTCCTTCGCGCGTGCTGAGTCACCGACGCGCCCGAGCTTGACGGGTTCCCATCGTGCCGAGTTTCCTGCTGTCGCCCGCATGGCTGCGCGGTTTTCGCCCCTCCTGGCTCTCGCCGAAGGTCTTCCGCACCGAGGTGTTGTCCGGGCTGGTCGTTGCGCTCGCGCTGATCCCGGAGGCGATCTCGTTCTCGATCATCGCCGGCGTCGACCCCGGTGTCGGCCTGTTCGCGTCGTTCACCATGGCAGTCACGATCGCCCTGGTGGGTGGGCGTCCGGCGATGATCTCGGCGGCGACGGGTGCGGTCGCACTGGTCATCGCTCCACTCAACCGTGAACACGGCCTGGGCTACCTGGTGGCTGCCGTGATCCTCGGCGGCCTCCTGCAGGTGATCCTCGGTGCCCTCGGCGTGGCCAAGTTGATGCGGTTCGTACCGCGGTCGGTCATGGTCGGCTTCGTCAACGCGCTCGCCATCTTGATCTTCCTCGCCCAGGTGCCCGAACTGTTGGACGTGCCGTGGGCGGTGTACCCGCTTGTCATCGGCGGACTGGCCCTGATCGTGGCCTTCCCAAGAATCACCCGGGCGGTCCCGGCGCCCCTGGTCTCCATCATCATCCTGACCGCGATCACCCTCGCTGCCGGCATCGCGGTCCCCACCGTCGGAGACAAGGGCGCGTTACCCAGCTTCCTGCCCGTGCCGGGCCTGCCAGACGTACCGTTCACGGCCGAGACCCTGGTGACCATCGCCCCGTACGCGCTCGCGTTGGCGCTGGTGGGTCTGATGGAGTCACTCATGACGGCGAAGCTCGTCGACGACATCACCGACACCCACTCGAACAAGACCCGTGAGTCCATCGGCCAAGGTGTCGCCAACCTTGTGACGGGCTTCTTCGGCGGCATGGGTGGCTGCGCGATGATCGGCCAGACCATGATCAACGTGAAGAACGGTGCCCGCACCCGCCTGTCCACCTTCCTGGCGGGACTGTTCCTGATGGTCCTGTGCATCGTGTGCGGGCCGGTCGTGTCCGACATCCCGATGGCAGCTTTGGTCGCGGTGATGGTGTTGGTGGCGTTCAGCACGTTCGACTGGCACTCCATCGCTCCCAAGACCCTCAAACGGATGCCGGCCGGCGAGATCACCGTCATGGTGGTCACCGTTGCCGCGGTGGTTGCCACCCACAACCTCGCGATCGGCGTCGTGGTCGGGTCGTTCACCGGCCTGGTCATCTTCGCCCGCCGCGTCGCCCACCTGGTCAACGTCACCGCCGTCACCGACCCCGACGGGAACGGAGTCGTGTACTGCGTCACCGGCGAGCTGTTCTTCGCCTCCAGCAACGACCTCGTGTACCAGTTCGACTACGCGAACGATCCCGACAGCATCGTCATCGACCTCACCGACGCCCACATCTGGGACGCCTCCTCAGTCGCAGCCCTGGACGCGGTGACCACAAAGTACGAACAGCGCGGCAAGACCGTTGAGATTGTCGGCCTGAACCGGCAGAGCGCCAAGATCCACGACAAGCTCTCCGGTGAGCTCACCGGCAGCCACTGAGACCTGGCCCGAGGATCTGTGGCCGCGACCCTCGAGGGGGTAAGGCCTAGGCTCGGCGGATATGAATGCCTCTCATGAGGAGATGATCGGTCGCGCGGTGGCCTGGGGCCAGGACGCCGACGAGGTTGCGGGTCTGGTCCTTTATGGTTCCCTCGCGCAGGTGGCACGCTATCCGTGCGCGGAAAGGAAGGCGCGTAGTCGGGCCGATACGGCTGCGGGGTCCTCGAGCCACGGGGAGTGTCCTGCATTGGGGATGGCAGCAAGCGTGGCGCTCGGCAGCAGGTCGAGAAGTCTTCGGACGTTGGCCAGTGGACGCGGGTCCTGCTCACCATGGATGATCAGAGTCGGAGCGGTCACCTTCGTGGCGAGTGTGATCTCGTCAGGTCGGTCGGTCCAAAGGCCTCGGTTGGCCCGCCAGTTGATGTCGAATGGGACGGCGGCAGCCTCCCTTGCCCAGGCTTCAGCCCTCGAAGGATCGGCATAGCCCGGTAGCCAGCACAGCATGCGGTACTCGACTTCCTCGTCCCAGCTCCGCTCCTCCTGCTGTTCCAGCTCATCCCGCCGCTCCTGCTGCCGGGGCGTGAGCCGCCTGGCGGACTCTGCGTAGTACGGCTCCCGCCACTCCGTCCCTGGTCCGACCCCGCTGCAGTAGATCACGGCCTGCACGTGTGCGGGGTAGGTCCATGCGTACGCGAGGGCGAGGGTCGCTCCCCACGAGTGGCCGAAGACCGTCCACCGGTCATAGCCCCAGTGTCGGCGCAGCCCATCGAGGTCGGCGAGTGCCCGGTCTACCCGGTAGTCATCAGGTCCGGTCGATCGGCCACAGCCCCGCTGGTCGTACCGATGGACGCGATGGGTCGAATCCAGCATGGTGGCAATCGAGCTGAGGTCGTCCCACAGGCCCGGCCCGCCATGGCACAGGACGACAGGCGATCCGCTGGTGGGTCCGGAACTCATCGTCCACAGTTGGGCGCCATCGTCGAGTGTCACCGCGCGTTCCCGTATCTCGTCCACCGGCACAGACTCCCGGGTACGCAGCCTGTCGTCAAAGGGGCTTACGGTTTCGACGAGCCTGGTCCGACCGCGCGGTTCGCCTCAGGTGAAGGACAGCAGGGTGACGGAGTGGGGCGGGAAGGTGTAGGTCCCGTCGTCGAGTGTGACGTGCCCGCGGTCACTGAGTCGGATCCGGTTCGGACTGTCGAGAGTGTTGGTGGCCATGGTGTCGGATTCATCCGCTCCGAGGTCGTGGACGGTGCCGGGAGGTAGTGCCGCCCGTCCGTCGAGGATGATCCGGGTACGAATGCCGTCGGTGCGCGACCGGTTGATGACGGCGAGGCGAAGGCGGCGGTCGTCGGTGAGGGTGGCGGAGGCGTCGAGCATCGGCACCGACCCAGGCCGGGTCGCGAAGCCCCCGCTGCCGTCGCGGCTGTCGCCCTGACGGACGGCACCGGTGCGCGCCGGTCCGTACACGTCCGCGTGGATGGCGATGGTGCCGGTGTGGTTCTGGTAGAGGTTCCACACGTGGTACGACGCGGACCGTACGACACCGCCCGGTCGTACGGCGAGCAGCCCGTTGGCGTTGACCAGGTTGACCGTGTTGGCCATGGTCGGCGGCACGGTGAGGCCACTCGCGCGGTGCAGAGCATGGAAGACGCCCGCATAGAACAGCGCGTCGGCGAGAGTGCGCGGACTCCACCGGTTGACGCGGAGCCGAGCGGGCCGACCGTTCACCGGCTCGGTGTCGCGGCTGACGACGACACCGTCGGGGGAGGGCTGGGGCTCGGGCCAGTCGACGGGTTCGAGGTGGCGGATGTTCCACTCGTCGAGAGCCAGTGCGAGTGGCCGCTCCACCCCGGCCGCCGCGGCAAGGTTCGCGACGAGGTGGGCGTACTCGTGGATCTGGCGTTCGAAGTAGAGCGGCTGGGCGACCACCGCGTCGTAGTCGTCGTCACCGCTGTCGGCGGTGTAGAGGTGCGTGGAGGCACCGTAGAGGTGCAGGGAGACGTAGTCGACGAGACTGCCGACCCGCTCCAGCACCGGGCGGGTCCAGCGCTCACTGGGAGTGCCGACCGCGACGAGGCGGATCGACGGGTCCACCTTGCGCATGAACTGGGCGTGGTCGCGGGCCGCGGCGGCGTACTCCTCGGGCGACCGGTGGCCCATCTGCCACTGACCGTAGACCTCATTGCCGAGTCCCCAGTAGCGCACGCCGTAGGCATCAGGATGCCCACCCGCGGCCCGGCGCCTGGTGTAGTCCGTGTCACCGGTGTGGTTGGTGTACTCCACCCACCGGACCGCCTCGTCGACGTCGCGGCAACTGTGCACGAGGTACGGCTGGGTGCCGACTTCGGCACACCAGGCCAGGAACTCGTCGGTGCCGAACCGGTTGGTCTCCTCCGAGCCCCAGGCGAGTTCGAGCCTGCGTGGGCGGTCGCCGCGCGGGCCGATGCCGTCCTCCCAGTGGTACGGCGAGGCGACGTTCCCGCCCGGCCAGCGCACCACCGGCAGCCCCAGGTCCTGGCAGGCCTCGATGACGTCGCGGCGCAGCCCCGCCCGCGGTCCGTCGCCCGCATAGGAGTGCGGAGAACCCTCGTCGAAGACGCCGCCTTCGATGTTGCCGAAGAAGCTGGACTCCAGGAAGTGGCCGTAGATGTTCTCCTCGATCCGGCCGATCTCGCGGTCGCGGTCGATCTCGATCCTCGCCTCGACGTGGTTCACTCAGAACCCTTTCCTGCGTGGTCGTCGACATGGCTGAGTGCGGCGTCGTAGGTCTTCTCGCCCACGTCGTACATCGACGTCATCCAGTGGTAGAAGTTGTCGCCCCGCTCGCGCAGGACGCGGTAGAGCGTGCCGAGGAGCTCGCGGCGTACCTCCGCGAACGCCTGGTCGTGGTAGCGGTTGCGCAGCTCGTGCGGGTCGGCGGTGAGGTCGTACAACTCGTTGTCGTCGGCGGGACTGACCACGAGCTTGTGCGTACGGGTGCGAATCATCCGTTGCGGATAAGGAAAGTGGTGGCCATGGAACTCCGCGACCACGTGATCCGCCCGATCGGGGCGACGGCCCTCGCGGAGGAGAGGGAGCAGGCTGGCGCCGTCGAAGTACGCGGGTGCCGGCAGACCCGCCAGGTCGAGGAACGTCGGCGTGAGGTCGGCGAGGGTGACGAACGAGTCGTCGACGCGGCCTCCCGGCCACGCGGCGCCAGCCGCGGACGCCGCACCAGCACTGCCGGGCACCCGGGCGAGTAGCGGGATGCGGTAGATGTCGTCGTACATCGCCGGGCCCTTGTCGTGCAGGCGATGCGATCCGGTGAACTCTCCGTGGTCGGCGGTGAAGAGCACGGCGGTGTCGTCGGCCATGCCCAGCTCCTCCAGCGCCCGCAGGATCCGCCCGACCTGGCTGTCGATGAGGCTGACGTAGCCCCAGTACGCCGCGATCAGCTGCCGCCAGTCGTCGGGGGGCAAACTGTCGAACGTCCAGTGCGCGGAGTAGTGCCGCTGGACCCGCGGCTTCCCGTCGAACGTCTCCGCCATCGAGGCCGGCAGTTCGACCGCCGCCGGGTCGTAGCGGTGGTAGTACGACTCCGGCAGGCAGTACGGCAGGTGTGGCCCGAACCAGTGACAGGCAAGGAAGAACGGCCTGCCGTCGGTGCGGCGGTGCCCGGCGTAGCTTCGGAGCCGTTCGATCGTCCGCTCGGCGAGGAAGTACTCGAATGTCGCCTCGACCGGCTGCTCGAGCACCCCGGCGAGAAGGTTGCCGGGCTGCCCGTTGGGGAACGAGCCGCGCACCTCCGAGCGCAGCCGGAACTCCGGCAGGCCGCGGTCGGCGAGATACCGCAGGTAGTCCGGATGGCGGACCGGATTCCCCCAGCCTGGGTAGTGCTCGCCGTCGAAACCGAACTCCCGCGGCCCGTTCTCCTTACCGACATGCCACTTGCCGACATGGCCGAGCCGGTAGCCGGCGTCCGCCAGTGCCTCCGAGAACGGAGGGAACCGGCCGCCGAGTTCCTCGCGATAGCCGACATTGCGTTCGTAGTTGGCAAGAAGCGTGTGCCGGAACGGCAGGACGCCGGTGAGCAGGGTGGCCCGCGCGGGCGTACAGATCGCGGTCGGCGTGTAGCAGTGCTCGAACCGCGTCCCGGACGCCGCGAGCCCGTCGAGCGCCGGCGTCTCGCAGACCTCGTTGCCGTAGCAGCCCAGTGTGTCGAGCCGGTGCTGGTCGGTCATGAGCAGCAGGACGTTGGATCGTGATCCTCCGGTCACATCATCTCCCTACTCCCGGTGGAGGTCGACGGCCAGCGTGCCCCAACCGTCTCTGTCTGCGTCACGGGTCGCAGGAGCGGCCGTCGCAGGGGGATATCCGGCCAGCAGGGCTGACTTGCGCAGGACCAGGGCGATGCCGCCGCGGGCGGCGGCCTCGTCGCCCAGCTCCGCACCATGGAGCTGGAGGCCCTGGCGTACCTGACGGTGGGCATAGGCGTGGAGTGCTTCCCGCGCCGGGTCGAGCAGCAGGTCGCCGGCGGCGGCGAGTTCTCCGCCCACGACGACGACCTCGGGGTTGACGACGTTGCACGCGGCTGCGATGACCCTGCCGAGGCGGATGCCCGCCGCGGTGATGACCTCACGCGTCCGCCGGTCTCCAGAACGCAGCCGGTCGAGTACGTGGTCGAGTCGTCGTGCGTCGCACTGCTCGAGGATCGCCGCGATCGAGACGTACCGCTCGAGGCAACCGCGGCCGCCGCAGTGACAGGGGGGTCCGTCCGGATCGACGCTGACGTGACCGAACTCGCCCGCGCCGCCGGCCGCGCCCGAGTGGAGGTGGCCGCCCAGCACCAAGCCGCCGCCGACTCCGTAGGACAGGCGTACGTAGAGGACGTTCGGGACGCCGGCACCACTGCCCCAGATGGACTCGGCAAGTGCCGCGAGGCGGGTGTTGTTGTCGATGAGGACGGGCACGCCGTACCTGTCGGCCAGCCCGTCCCGCACCAGCTCGACCCGACTGCGCCGATGCTTCGCATCTGCCGGCTCGGACACCGGGCCGATCACCCCGGCGCCGACACCGTCGAGGGCCGCGAGCGAGATGTGCGCCTCCTCGGCGAGCTGGTCGACCAGGCCGAGGGCGATCTCGAGCCGGGTGGCCCACGGAGTCCGTTCACCGCAGCGCTCACTCGCCGCGCCGACCACCTCGTGGGCGACGTTGGCGACAGCCGCGTGGATGCGCCGGTGGCCGAGGTCGAGCCCGAGCGCCAGACCACCCGACGGGTTCAGCGTCACCAACGTGGCCGGCCGCCCCCGACCGCGGGACGGCGAAGCCACGGCCGGAAGCTCGACCACCCGGTCGGTGGCGATCAGGTGCTGGATGATCGCGTACAACGTGGCGCGGGACAGTCCGGTACGCCGTCCGAGCTCGGCCCGGCTCAGCGAGCCATGGACGCGGAGCGCGGCGAGCAGTCGCTCCTCATGACTCTCGCGGAGCAGGCGCAGCACACTCGAGGACGGCTCTGGCATGGCTGGAGTCTGACGAGCTGACCACTATTCTGTCAATACTCAAGAAGATTGACCCGGGTACGGCGGCGATCATTTGGTGGCGTCGTTCAAGGTCAAGCGCTGACCATCCGCGGTCCTGTGGGGCCCCGGCTCGGATTCCCCCGAGGGCGCGCGAGCACGACGGGGGGCGGAACCCGGCCGACTAGGGGGTGTCCCGTGGATCAGGGTCGCGAGCCCGGCCAAGATCCAGGGGACAGCCCCTAGCCTTCGCCGCATGTCTGACTATGTGCGTGAGCTGCGGAAGCATGTGGGTAGCCGACCACTCCTCCTGGTCGCTGCGGGGGTGATCGTCAAGGACTCCGCTGGCGCCGTTCTGCTGCAGCGCAACGCCGAGACTGGCCAGTGGGGTATCCCTGGAGGGGCCATGGAACTCGGGGAAACCCTGGAGGAGACGGCGAAGCGCGAGCTGTACGAAGAGACCGGTCTTGTCGCGCGTGACCTGGAACTGCTGGATCTGCACTCTGGTCCGGACTGGTTCCTGGAGTACCCCAACGGAGACCAGGCCTACGTCGTCGGCGCCACGTATCTTGCCGGAGCCGTGGAAGGCGAGCCTCGGCCGGACGGCGGCGAGTGCAGTGAAGTGCGTTACTTCTCGCCGACTGGGCTTCCTGCCGACATGAACACCTACAACCGGCGGCTGCTCGATCGCTCCCTGGACAAGCTTTGACCGCCTGCCAGGGCGCCCGAGGACGGGCCCCACGGGTCCACGCCGGCGGTGCGCGCCGGTAACTCGCCACGCCGCCGTCTGTACCATGTGGTACATGCGGCAGTTGGTGACGGCGGGCGGGTTCGATCGGATCGGCAGGTGGGCGGGGTACGGCGCCGCGCTCGCCATGACGCCATACCTGCTCATCAAGGTCTCGTGGGTGGCGCAGGCGCTCGCCGGTCGGTACGACGGCGACGCCACCGCATTCGTGGCACTCAACATCGTGACGATCGGCATGGCGGCCGTGGCGATCCTGGTCGCGCTGGCGCTGGCACGCCCGTGGGGCCAGCGGGTGCGGGCGACGCCGCTGGTCGTCGGTGGCTGGCTCGGCGGCGGGTTCCTGGTCTCGGCGCTGCCCTACCTCGCGGTGCAGGCGTTCCTCAGCGATCCGACGGAAGGAGCCGGCACCGGCTCGTCGGGGCCGTCCTGGGAGATGGCGCTGCTGCAGACCGCGTTTGTCGGGATGGGCGCCGGACTCGCGCTCGCGCTGCCGGCGTACGTCGCTCGGCGGTGGCCGGCGGCGGCGCGGGTCGCCGCCGCCCGTGCCGCAGGCGGCCGCCGATGGCCGGCAGCGGCCGCCGCGCTGGTCGGGGTCGTCCTGCTGCAGTGGGCGGCCGGCAGCCCGCTCGGGCTCACCGTCCCCGGCGACCGCGCCCCGCACTGGCACGCCTTCCACGCGGTGCTCGGCGGCTGGGCGCTGGTCGGCGCAGCCGGTTACCTGGCGTTGGTCCGCCACCGGATCCGTCGTGCGGCCTGGCTACCCGTCGGCGCCGTCTGGCTCACGAGCGGGGCGCTCGTCGCGTGGCACGGCTGGAAGCTCCCGTTCATCCTGGTCGCTTCGGCTGCCGGCCGGCCCGAGGACTCCTGGTTCCCCGAGCACCTCGGGCTGCTCGTCGTCATCCACGTGGTCGCGGTCGCTGCCGGGCTCGGGATGATAAGCACCCTACGCGGCCGGCGCGATCGTGCGACGTCGTACGTCGTCACCCGCGAGCTCGACGCACCGGTCGAGGTCGTGTGGCAAGTGCTCAGTGACGTCGAGGCGATGCCGCGCTGGACGCCATCGATGACCCGGGTCAGGATCGCCGGCGGCCGACCCCTCGGCCTCGGCAGCCGAGTGCGGATCCGGCAGCCGAAGCTGCTGCCGGCCACCTGGACGGTGCATGACTGGCGGCCGGTCGGCGGGTTCGCATGGCACAGCCGCACCACCGGCGTGCACACCATCGCGACCCACCGGATCCTCCCGGCCGGTGGCCGCCGCAGCGAGCTGACCCTGTCGATCGAGATGCGGGGCGCGTTCGCGCGACCGATGTGGCGGATGGTCGCCGGCACCATCCGACGGTACGTCGACCTCGAGCTGGCCGGCCTGGCTGAAGCGGCCGAGCAGCGCGCTCAGTCCGCGGAGTAGAGCGCGAGGTAGCGCTCGTGCGCGGCCGTCACGCCGTCACTGTCGCCGCTCGCGAGGAGGTCGAGCAGCAGGCCCCGGACCACAGCCACGCCGAGCCGCGCGTCGACGGCCGCGGTGGAGGGGTCGCCGGTGAGCTCGGCGAACGCGGCGGTCAGCGGCGCCAGCCAGTCGTTGATCACCCCTTCGAGCAGTGGCCGCGCGTGCTCCTTGCCCTGCAGGGCGGCTGCGTAGAGCTCGAAGAACAACCGCTCCCCCGCCGCCTGCTCGGGGTCGGCGAGTTGCTCCCACCAGGCGCGGGCGGCGGCCAGCGGGTCGTCGTACTCCTCCGACAGCGCGGCGTACCGTTCCCGCGCCGCGGCGTCCACCTGCCCCACGACAGCGATCATGAGCCCGTCCAGCGAGCCGAAGTGGTAGATGAGCATCCGGTGACTGGTGCCGATCGCCTCGGCGAGCGAGCGGAGGCTCCAGTCCGTCGAGCCGCGCTCGGTCATCACCGCCACCACTGCCGCGAGCAGGCGCTGGCGCGGGGAGGACGGCTCCGATGTGCTCACCGCTCGCAGGTTAGTCGGCCCGCCGACGCCCGTGCGTCGCCCGGGTCAGGCAGAGACGCCGGCGGCCACCGCCGGTCCGACGGCGATGCCGAGCAGGTAGCAGCTGGTGAAGAACCCGATGGCGGCATCGCGCGCAGTCTCTGGGACGAACGCCGAGGCGCGGTGGATCAGCATGCCCTGGCCCGAGACCGCGGCGAGCGAGCAGAGCCCGAGTCCGACCAGCACCACGGCCGTGGCCGGCGCCAGCGAGGCGGTGACGGCGCCGACGATTGCCGTGGCCGGCAGCAGCACCGTCAGCCAGGCGGTCGGCAACCGCGCACCGAGGGGTACGACGACCCACGACAGCGAGCCGCCCGCCAGGTAGGGCCACAGGATGACCATGCCGGTCGCGGCGGCGGACACGCCCTGGTCGGCGAGCAGGACGGGTGAGAGGTAGAGCAGGCCGAAGTTCGTCGAGGCCAACGTCAGGCTGAGACCACAAAGGAGCCAGAAGCGGCCGGCCCGCAGCAGACCTGGCGGCGGGAAGCGGTGGGGTCGGGCGCCGACGTACCTGAACGCCAGCGCGGCTAGCACCAGCGCTGCCGGGCCAGCGAGGACGAGGTGGACGGGCATCATCGCCACGGCCGTCACGACGCCGGCGACGAGCGCGATGCCGAGCGGATCCCAGGGTCGGACCGCACGCCGAAAGCTCGGTCCGAGCGCCCGCAGGAGGGCAGGCATGCCGAGCAGCGCGAGCACCGGAAGCGCGAGCGTCACGCGCCACGACGTCAGGTCGGCCACCGCCTGCCCGACCAGTGGACCCGAGGAGCCGACCACCGCCAGCCCGCCGGTGATGGCACCCACCTGCACCGCCGAGCGGGCGAGGCTGGTGGCGAGAACTGTGAACCCCGCGGCGCCGAGGGACTGCAGGAGCGCGGCCAGGGCCAGCACCGGCACATTCGGACCGGTCAGCGTCAGAGCCGCTCCGAGCGCGAGCAGGGACGCACAGGTCGCCACCACCCCGCGCGGTCCCAAGCGGCCGAGCGCGGCACCGGCGATCGCGGTTCCGATCGAGGTGCCGGCGCCGAACGCGGTGACGATCAGCCCGGCGTGGCCGTCGATCCGGTCCAGCACCAGCACCGGCCCCGAGACGCCGAGTGACATCGGCGCGCTGAGGGCAACCAGCACCAGGGCGGCGACCGCCGGCGGCGCACCGGCCCTGCTGGCCACCACCGCCGGCTTCATCGCTGCCTCTGCCTGGGGGTGCCGCGGTGGTAGACCTTGTTCGCGATCCGCCACTCGCCGTCCTCGGCCACGAGCACGAACATGTCGGTGAAGACGTCGGGCCCGTGGTGCAGGGTCATGGCCGCCGTGGCGACGGTCCCGGTCACACGTACGACGTCGAGCCGCCGCCGACGGTCGGCCTCGTCGGCCGCGGGGGCGCCGGGAAAGAGGCCGCAGTAGTCGTCGAGCGGCCACGACGCGAAGCCGTGCTCCCGGATGCCCTCCACGTGAGCTGTCGGCCGGAAGGCTCGGCGGAAGTGGGCGGGGTCGCCGGTCGCGTGGCCGCGGGCGTAGGCGACCAGCGGCTCCAGCACCGCGGCCGGCGCGGCCGCCTCCGGTGCGATCGTCAACCGGAGGTCGGCCAACGCGGCCGCGTCGGGCACCGCGCCGCTCATGCCGCCGGCCGCCGGACCAGCCGGGCGAACCGCAACACCCGCTCGGTCAGGTGGTCCACCGCAGTCAGCTCCACCTTGCCCGGGAGCTCGCTGCCGTCGGCGCCGCTGAGGTTGGCGGCGCCGTACGGGTTGCCGTCGACGAACTTGATCGGGTCGGTGTAGCCGGGCGGCACCAGGACGCCGCCCATGTGGTGTACGCAGTTGTACAGCGCGAGCAGGGTGGCCTCGGTGCCGCCGGTGCCGCCGGAGGAGAAGCCGGCGTAGACCTTGTCGGCCAGCCGACCCTCGGCCCACAGCCCGCCGAGGGTGTCGATGTACTGCTTGAGCTGGGAAGCAACGTTGCCGAACCGGACCGGCGTGCCGAACAGCACCGCGTCGGCCCACGCCGCGTCGTCGGGCGCCGCCACCTCGATGTCGGTGGTCGCCGCGGCGTGCGCGGCCCATGCCGGCACGCGGTCGATCACCTGCTGCGGGGCGAGCTCCGCGGCGCGCCGCAGCCGCACCTCGGCGCCGGCGTTGGCTGCGGTCTCGGCGGCGCGCTCTGCGAGCCGGTGCACGCTGCCGGTCGAGCTGTAGTAGATCACCGCGAGTCGGGTCTGGGTCATGGATCTGCTCCTTGTGGTTTCGTGGTTGTCGTCAGCCGGCGCGCACGTAGTCGACGAGCCGGGAGTAGTTGTCGGCGCCGTGGCCGTCTCCGACGGCGCGGGCGACCCAGCGCCGGGTGACCTCGACCAGCTCGTTGTCGAGGCCGACGTCCTCGCCCTGCCGGAGCAGGTCCTCGATCGACGGCAGGTGCGCGGCGAGACCGCTGGTCGGCACGGCGTACTCGTCCTTGTCGATCTCGGCGGCAAGCACGCCGAGGAAGTCGTGCAACTGACGCAGCTGGACGTCGGCGCCCGCCAAGAAGGCGCCGACCTCGACACCCTCCGCGGTGAGCATTCCGGCGGCATGCACGAAGCCGTTGAGCAGGCCCCACATCACTGAGTGGATGCCCATGCCGAAGAGCGCCGCCGTGCCGGGGTCGTCGGAGACCAGCCGGCCATTGCCCGCGAGCACGTCGAGGGTGGTCCGGTGACGCTCGTAGACCTCCGCCGACCCGCCGTACACGATCACGCTGCTCGGGTCGCCGATGCCGGCCGGGATGGTCTCGATCTGGCCGTGTACGTAGCCGACGCCGTGGGCCGCCGCCCACGCTGCCGTACGCCGAGCGTCGCCGGCGGTGCCGTCGGAGAGGTTGACCACGTCGCTGTACGCAAGGGCGTCGCCGGCCCGCTCCAGCAGCCCGCGGGCCACCTCACCGCCGGTGACGTTGACGACCACCAGGGGACTCGCGCTCGCGGCGGCCACCAGGCTCGGCGCCGCCGTCGCGCCCATCTGGACCAGCCGGTCCGCCTTCTCAATGGTCCGGTTCCAGACCGTGGTCGGGTGCCCGGCGTCCACGAAGGCCAACGCCAGGGCGGCGCCCATGTCACCGAGACCGACCACGCTCACTGGCTGCTTCTGCTCGCTCATCGCACGTCCCTTCGTCGTCGGTGACGACGCTAGGGATGCGGATTACCGGCCGGCTTCAGTAACGGCTACTGGAGATCGACCGCCGCTACTGGAGATCGACCTCCGCCAGCTCGCGTCGGGAACTGATGCCGAGCTTCGGGTAGGCCTTGTAGAGGTGGTACTCCACCGTGCGGCGGCTCAGGAACAGACGTTCCCCGATCTCGCGGCTGGCCAGCCCCTGCGCGGCGAGCCGCACCACCTGCAGCTCCTGCGCGGTGAGCCGGTCGACCGCGTCGACCGCGGTGGCGGTCGCCGGACGGATCCGGGCGCCGGCCGCCCGCAGCTCCGCCCGCGTCAGCTCGAGCCACGGCCCGGCACCGAGCCGCGTGAACCCCTCCTCCGCTGCGCGCAGCTGGTCGCGGGCTGCGGTCGCGCCCCGGTTGCGGCGCAGCCAGCCGCCGTAGGCGAGCTCGGTGCGGGCCCGCTCGAGCGGCCGGCCGCCGAGCGCGTGCGCCGCCAGCGCCGCCTCGAACGCCTCGTCGCTCGGGTCGAGCAGTGCCCGAGAGCGTGCCGCGACCGCCCGCGCCCACGGCTGACCACCGGCAGCGGCCCACTGCTCGAACTGGGCCAGGGGGTGCTCGGCCCGTTCCGGTACGCCGAGCCGGACCGCCGCCTCCACCAGGTCACCCGTCGACGCCATCAGCACCGTGACGTGGTGGCCCGGCGCGCTCCTCGCCGCCTCTAGTCGCCGCAGTGCCTGATCGACGCGTCCGTGGCCGAGGTCGCTCAGGCTGAGCGCGCAGGCGGCCGAGACCCGCCCGGTGTCTACGAGCCGGCTGCTCTAGGCTCTCAGCCGCGCCTCGACTCC
>NZ_JBEFTW010000038.1:0-74731 GCF_040196095.1 Actinopolymorpha sp. B17G11 | reverse complement strand
GCCTGGCGTCGTTCCAGAGCGTCTACACCGCGCAGTGGGGCTACCTGATGGCCGCATCCGCGGCGGTGATCGCACCCATCATCGCCCTGTTCTTCTTCCTCCAACGCTACTTCATCGAAGGCGTCACACTCACCGGCATCAAAGGCTGACACTCTCGCGATGACGACGGCATTCGCAGGCGCACGGGAGCGGTCACCCCGGCGATTGAGAACCAGTGCAGGATCAGCAACTTGGCGTGGTAGCGAGCCGGAGTGAGGAGAGACGATGGTTGTGATGACGCCGCATGAACGGCGGCGAGACCGCGCGACGGGGGTCCTTGAACGCCCCTCCTTCGCGGACGTGACGCTGGGCGAGGGCGTGCTGTACGAGCGTTGTGCTCTCAATCTGACTTACCTGGAGAGCCTCCGGCCGGAGAACCTGCTACGTCCGTACCTTTTCGAGGCGGGCCTCTGGAGTTGGTCTGGAACACTTGAGCCGACGGCCGGATCGGCTGCCCCTGCGGGTCCCCAGACATGGCATTGGGGTTGGGAGGCGCCGACGTCGGAGCTGCGCGGCCACATCCTGGGCCATTGGCTGTCGGCGGCTGCCCAGCTCCGCCGTCAGCGCCCGCGCCTCGATGCCACCGCCGACCTGATCGTGGCGGAGCTGGCAAGGTGCCAGCACTCCAACGGTGGTGGGTGGATCGCGCCGTTCCCCGAGAAGTACCTGGAGCGGATCGCTGCCGGCCATCGGGTGTGGGCGCCGCAGTACGTCATCCACAAGCTGCTTGCCGGGTTGTTGGACATGGCCACCCTTGGCGGCAACGAAACTGCGTTCGAGATTGTCCGTGCCGCGGCGAACTGGTTCGACAGCTGGACCGGTGGTTTCAGTCGTGAGCAGCTCGACGACATTCTGGACTGGGAGACCGGCGGGATGCTGGAGGTCTGGGCGGGCCTTTACGGGCTGACCGGCGAAAGCACGCATCTGGCGTTGATCGAGCGCTATCGGCGCGGACGATTCTTCGAACCCCTCCTGGCTGGCGAAGACGTGCTCACCAACAAGCATGCCAACACCCAGATCGCGGAGATCCTCGGCTGCGCGAGAGCGTACGAGGTCACCGGCGATGTCGAGTGGCGACGCATCGTGGAGGCATTCTGGGATCAGGCGATCATCAGCCGCGGGACGTACATCACCGGCGGCAGCAGTAGCGCCGAGATCTGGCAGCCGGCCTTTCAGCAAGTGGCACGGCTCCACGACGTACAGGAGCACTGCACGGTATTCAACATGATGCGGGTCGCCGACTACCTGTATCGCTGGACCGGCGAGTCCGACTACGCCGCATACTGGGAGCGGAACCTGATCAACGGAGTCCTGGCACAGCAGAACAGGCAGACCGGAATGGTCGCCTACTTCCTCCCTCTCGAGGCCGGAAGCCACAAGCGATGGGGCCATCCCACGCGTGACTTCTGGTGCTGCCACGGCACGTTGATGCAAGCGCACGCCAGCTATCTCGGCGCCGGGATCCACCTCGACGGTGCTGACCTACGTCTTGGACAGTACGTGCCGGCATCGGCGACCTTGAGCACTTCGGTAGGGCGTGTGGAGATCACGATCTCCCCCGACCCACGGAGTGGTCTGGTCTTCGGTCAACGGCGCACTGACGAGGGTTACCAAGGCATCCAACACCTGCACGTCCCCCCGGCACCCGCAGAGCGTCCGTCAACGTCGCTGATCCGGATCAGGGTGCGCACCGAGCGGCCCGCCACCTTCGCTGTAAAGCTGAGAGTGCCGGACTGGGCCGTCTCGACGCCAACCCTCACGATCGACGGGCAAGGTGTCGCCGGCAACCAGGACGGCGACTTCCTCATACTCCGCCGCCGATGGTCCGACGAGATGATCGAGGTCGGCTTCACCTCCGAGCTCAAGGCACACCCACTACCCGGCCAGCCCGGCAGTGTCGCCTTCACCGACGGGCCAGTCGTTCTGGCTGGCCTGGTGGAGGAGGAACGAGCCCTCGTCGCGGATGTGCGCAACCCTCAAGCCGTGCTGCGGCCTGACCGCGAACGGGGGCACAGCTGGTGGAGCGCCCACACCTACCGGACGCAAGGGCAGGATCGAGGTTTCCGGTTCATCCCCCTTCATGAGGTCACCGACCAGACCTATTCGATCTACTTTCCCATTCGCCCTGCTTGACGGTGCGTTCGGCTCACCGCAGGCTCCTCGCGCTCGGTGTCAGCTCCTTACGCCCACAGCCACCGTAGCGACTCGGGCAGGATCGCGCCGCCGTGCTTGCCGTCGTGGGCGCCCGTGCCACCAACGAATGTGTAGTCGTATCCCCGGAACTTCAGCGCGGCCGCCATCTGCTGGTTGGCGAGCCACCAGTTCCCGGCTGGTGTGTCGAGATCGTTCTCGCCGTCCTGCAGGAATACTTTGATGTCGCGCTTGGCCCATTTCCGGATGTAGGTGGGATATTCGTGGCCGCCGCGGATGTCGGTGAAGCTGCCGATGTGGCTGAGCACCCGGTGGAAAGCATCCGGCCGCTGCCAGGCCACGGTGAACGAGCAGATGCCGCCGGAGGACAGCCCGCAAATGGCGCGCTGTTTGGGATCCGGAGAGATCCGGCAGGTCTTCTCGATTTCGGGAATCATCTCCTCGATCAGGAAGCGCGCGTAGGTCTCCGACATCGAGTCGTACTCGAGGCTTCGATTGGTGCTCTGCCACGGTGTCGCGGGCGGTGCCTCGCCGGCGTGGCCGGGGTTGATGAAGAGGCCGATCGTGACCGGCATGTCCCCCTGGTGGATGAGGTTGTCGAACACGACGGGGACGCGGAACTGGCCGTCCTCGGCCAGATAGGCATGACCGTCCTGGAACACCATGAGAGCGGCCGGAGTGTCCGCACGATACTGCGCGGGCACGTAGAGCCAGTAGTCACGGACGGTTCCGGCGAAAATTTCGCTCTGCCACTCATGGTGGGTCACTTCGCCCCGCGGCACGTCCGCCTGAGGCTCAGAATCCTTCGTGTACGCGTACTCCATCAGCGCGACTTCCCTTTCCCAACCTGTCGGAACGACACTCGACGTCTCCGCCGACGCCAGCCTGACCTCAGGCGCGGAGTCTGTCCAGGGCGCCACGTGAAGTCCGCGTCCGAAGCTTGGCCGACGTCAGCCGGCGCCAATGACACCATCGGATTCGAATGTTTCGGTCGCGTCCGCGGACGGAAGATTCCTTGACACGTTCAGATTGCGGATCTCATACTCCAAGCCGACCTCCGACGTCATGGGGCTCTGGGCGCGTGACACACATCGGTGTCCGCGTCCAGATGGGGAGAGCCGGTCGTCGCGACGATCCGCGAGGTCGAATCGCCCAGCAACCCGCTGCCGAACGACGTCGTCAAGCCCGCCTTGCCCCAGAGGAGGTCGCTGTGCTCAGGTCGCCCGCTCGGATGAAAAGGACTCTCGTCACCGTCGCCGGTGTTTCGGCCCTGGCTCTCGCACCAGCGGTCGTCGCCACGATCGGGACGTCCGCCAAGGCCTCCGTCACCACAGCGACCAGCGGCGACCGGGCAGCAAAACGCGACGGGTTACGCGACGTGGGTCCGCGACGCGTACGCATCGGTAGTGCTGTCGCGGTCGATGCTTTGCGTGATGACTCGTCCTACCGGGAGACGCTGGCGCGGGAGTTCAACTCCGTCACCGCCGAGAATGCCATGAAGTGGCAGAGCCTCGAGCCGCAGCAAGGCGTCTTCACCTTCGGACCCGCCGACGAGATCGTCGACTTCGCCGAAGACCACGACCAGGCCGTCTACGGCCACACCCTCCTGTGGCACAACCAACTCCCCACCTGGCTCACCGACGGAGTCGCCTCCGGCGACATCACCGACGACGAACTCCGCGCGATCGTCAAGGACCACATCCAGACCGTGGTCAGCCACTACAAGGGACGCGTCGAAGCCTGGGACGTCGTCAACGAACCCATGGCCGACGACGGCAGCCTGCGCCAATCGATCTTCTATCAACACCTCGGCCCCAACTACATCGCCGACGCCTTCCGCTGGGCACACCAGGCCGACCCCGACGCAAAGCTGTACCTGAACGACTACAACGTCGAATGGTCCAACCCCACCGACGGCGACTTCGACCACTACCAACGCCACACCGGCTACTACCAACTCGTCAAGAACCTCGTCGACGCCGGCGTCCCCATCGACGGCGTAGGAGTCCAAGGCCACTTCTCCATCAACGGCTACATGAGCCGAGTCACCGAGCCCTACGACCTGCCCCACCTGGCAGCCAACCTGCGCAAATTCTCCGACCTCGGACTCAAAACAACGATCACCGAAGCCGACCTCGGCATGCCCATGCCACCAGACTCGGTCAAACTCCACGCCCAGGCCTACGGCTACACCGCCCTGATGCAGATGTGCCTACAAACACCAGGCTGCGAGCGCTACACCGTCTGGGGCTTCACCGACAACTACTCCTGGATCCCCGGCCACCGCGCCGGATGGGGAGCAGCCACCCTCTTCGACACCACCTACCAACCCAAACCCGCCTACCAAGCACTCCACGCCACCCTCACCCTCGCCGGTCCCTGCGTTCACGACGACCTGCGAGAGACAGTGGTGGTCGGCAAGGTCGACAGCCGGGTGCGGAACCGGATGAACGCAGAGGGCTGCACGATCAACGACCTCATCCGCGACGACCGCGACTGGGAGAGCCACGACGCGTTCCTGCAGCACGTTCAGGACGTGACCAGCGCACTGGTCGCGTCGAAGCTCATCAGCCTCGGAGAGCGGGAACTCATCATGGACGCGGCCGGCCGGTCGGACGTGGGGCTCTAGGAAAGGCGGCCCAGTTGACGGTGCGAAAGCGTGCTATCGGACCAGTCGTCTGACTGCGAGTTCGGCGAGCAGCGCGGCTGCGTCAGGGAGCACGGTGTCGTCGAACGCGGCTCGTGGTGAGTGGTTGGCGGGCGCGGTGTCGGGATCGTCGCTGCAGCAGGCGCCGAGGAAGACGTACGCGCCGGGTACGCGTTCCAACACCCTGGAGAAGTCCTCGGCTCCGGTGAGCGGGTTGGCCAGCTCGTCGAACCGCTCCTCTCCAAAGACCTTGCGGATGGTTTCGGCTGCGAACTGGTGCTCGGTGTTGTGGTTGACGGTGGCCGGGTACTCGCGGGTGAAGCGCACGTCGGCGCGCAGTCCGTGTGCGGTCGCGATCTCCTCGCACAGCCTCACGGAGTGTTCGGCTACCTGGTCCAGTGCCTTTGCGGAGAAGGTACGGATGGTGGCCTCGAACGAAGCGTCGTCGGGAATGATGTTGCGGCGCGTACCGGCGTGGAACGACCCGATGGTGACGACTACCGGGTCGAAGACGTCGAATCTGCGGGTGACCATCGTTTGCAGCGCGGTCACCATCTCGCACGCGGCCGGCACCGGGTCGAGCGCGGTGTGCGGGGCGGATCCGTGGCCACCGGATCCGACGACCCGAACGAAGAGACCGTTGGACGCCGCCAGCAAGGTCCCGGGCCGAGACGCGAAGACACCTCGGGGGACGAGCCCCGACAACACGTGCAGGCCGTACGCCGCCTCGACAGGTCTGCCGGCCGCCTCGAGCACGCCTTCCTCGATCATCAGGCCGGCTCCGTCGAAGCCCTCCTCGCCGGGCTGGAACATGAAGACCACATCGCCGGCGAGCTCCTCCCGACGGGCGCAGAGAAGATGGGCGGCGCCGACCAGCCCTGCGGTGTGGAGGTCGTGACCACAGGCGTGCATGACGCCCTCGTGGCGGGACGTGAACTCCTCGCCGGAGAGTTCAGTCACCGGCAGCGCATCCATATCGCCGCGGAGCAGAACGACCGGTCCGGGCCGGCCGCCACGCAGGACCGCGGTGATCGACGACAGGCCGGTGCCTGTGCTGATCTCGAGCGGCAGGTCCTCCAGTGCGGCCAGCACGTGCGCCTGGGTCTTGGGCAGGTCCAGGCCGATCTCGGGGATCTGGTGCAGCTCGCGGCGCAGCGCGGTCAGCTGGTCGGCAAGCTCGAATGCGTCGTCTCGAAGGCTCATCGGGTCTCCCTGTCGCCGGAGTCGAGCGGTCATCCACGCAGACGGGAACGATCCTACGGCGAACGATGTCGCGATCGTCGGTCCGAGAGAGATGAGCATGCAGAGCACATGAACTGATCGTTCTCGAATGACTCGTGGCGACATCTGTATGGTTTCCACGACCGATGGTCACACCGAGGACCAGACCAGCACGGCATCCCTGCTTGGCGGAGGAGACGAGCCACGTCAGGGCACCGGCCAGGATCGGACGGTGTACAGGGCTTCTGTGGATGCTTGTCCCAGTCGTCCGGCCGCGCGGATCGGTGCTGGTTGCCGGGTCCTCCGGCGCGGGAGGAGGCGAGTGCTAGCTCGAGAATCTCGACCACGTCGCGTCCCTGCTGCGCGGTGACCGGGAGCGGAGGGACGTAGCGTATCGCGGGATGCAGCTGCTCGTAGAAGTCGTCGCAGCCCCGCAGGTTTCCGTTGCCGGTCACGATGCGACCCGGACACCAATGAGACCGTGCATTCCTCAAGGCGGTCGGTACAGCTGCGTTTCTCAGCGGTTGCCAATTCTCAGAAGGGGCGGCTCTCCCGATGAAGATTACTGAAGTGGTTCCTTGGCTCGTCAGTTCGACGGCTTCGTCCTGGGGCGAGTTCTTGTTCGTCGAGGTGCGGACGGACGAGGGGACCAGTGGGTGGGGCGAGATTACGACCACCACGCGCACGGCGAACCGCGGGATCGCTGCAATGGTCCGGCAGACAAACGACCTGCTCGTAGGGGACGATCCTGCCAGGATAGAAGGCGTCTGGAACAAGCTGTTCCGAGCATTCACCTATATGGGTAGCCGCGGCGCTGGCACGAACGTCGTCAGCGCGATCGACATCGCCCTATGGGACATCCGGGGCAAAACACTCGGCCAGCCGGTCTGCGACCTGCTGGGAGGCCCGGTCCGCGACGACCTACTGATCTACACTCACCCAGACCAGAGGCGCTTCGCGACTCGCGACGGCGTGGTCGACGAGATCCGCAGGATCGTCGACTCCGGGCACACCGGCATCAAGGTGGACCCGTTCCCCCACGCACCGGGCGTCCCTCGGGCCAACGACCAATACCTCGACGGCAGTCTCAGCCGCGCCGACGAGCGGCAGGCCATGGAGTTGGTCACATTGATCCAAGAGACCGCCGGTCCCGATGTCGAGATCCTGATCGACGCCCACGGCCGGTTCGACGTTCCCACGGCAATCAGGCTCGGCCAGGCACTCGACCGGATCGGCGGCATCCATTGGTACGAGGAACCGGTGCCGCCGGAGAGCTATCACGCGCTCAAGCAGGTCCGCGAGCGGGTGGGCACACCGATCTCAGTGGGGGAGCGGCTGCACACACGCTGGGACTTCGTACCAGTTCTCGAGAACCAGCTCGCCGACTTTGTGATGCCCGACGTTACCTGGACCGGCGGTATCTCTGAGCTGAAGAAGATTGCGACGCTGGCGGAGGCCTATTACGTGCCGATCTCACCGCACGACGCCGCCGGCCCGGTCAACCTCATTGCAGGTGGCCACGTGATGGCTACAGTGCCAAACTTCTACCGCATAGAGTCCAGTAGGTACGACCTTTCAGGTTACAGCGAATTTCTCGAGACGCCGCTGGACAATGCCAACGGCAGGTTGAAATTGCCCTCCAGCCCAGGGCTGGGAGTGGAGTTCAACCGGGAGTACCTTCGGGCACGCGCTCAGGACGGCTTCCATGGCTGACCTCACGCCCATCTCTAGCCGACTGGGGGAGCAGATGAAGATTACCGGCATCACGCCGTACGTCCTCGGAACAAACGGTGGCCGACCGCAGCTGCTCGTGAAAGTGGCTACCGACGAGGGTATCCACGGATGGGGTGAGTCTGGGTTAACAAGCCGTGAGCGGGCAGTGTCCGGCGCCATCGAGCACTACGCGGGTTTCCTTGTCGGTCGCGACCCCATGCAGGCCGGTGCGTTGTGGCAGGAGATGTACCGAAGCCAGTACTTCGAAGGCGGACGGGTGCTTGCGTGTGCGATGTCGGCGATCGACATCGCCCTCTACGACATCAAAGGAAAGGCGCTCGGTGTGCCCGTCTACGAGCTCCTCGGCGGTCGCCAGCGAGATCGAGTCGAAACGTTCGCGTCAGTTGGAGCCAGGGAGCTTCCCGAACTCCTCGAGCGCGCGCAGGCGCTGATCGAACAGGGATGGCGATGCTTGCGGCTGCCGATGAGCGGAGGTGACAGCGACGACCGTAGCGTCTACGACCCGCGCGCTTGCATACCACGCACGGCAGCCCGGCTTACGACAGCACGGGAGGCACTTGGCCCCGAGCCGGTGCTGGGAATCGACTACCACCACCGGCTGAGCGTGGCCGAGGCAGCATCCTTCTGCCAGCGAATGCCCGAAGGCACCCTGGACTTCCTCGAGGAGCCGATCCGAGATGAGTCGCCAGAGGCTTACGAGAGCTTGCGGACCCTCACGAATGTCCCCTTCGCCATCGGCGAGGAGTTCGCATCGAAGTGGCAGTTCCTGCCTTACGTCGAGCGCGGCATCGCACAGTACGCACGGCTCGACATCTGCAACGTGGGTGGATTCACCGAGGCGGTGAAGGTTGCCGGATGGTGCGAAGCGCACTATGTGGATCTCATGCCCCACAACCCTCTGGGCCCGATATGCACAGCCGCGATCGTCCAGTTGTGCGCAGCGATACCCAACCACTCCTGGCTAGAGTGCAGAGAGACTTCCGGCGAACGAAATACCTCTCAAGAATCTCCCGTTTTCATCGACCGGCTGCACCTTGACGGAGCTGCATACCCCGTACCCGACCGCCCGGGCCTCGGGATCGACGTCGATGAGGCACAGCTCAAGCTGGCCGTCACGGATCCGACCTATGAGGTACCCCACCTTCGAAGGCCCGACGGCTCTCACACCAACTGGTGAGGCGGCACTCCGCAACAGTGAACTGTGACCCGCGGCATGTTGGCTCGTTCGATCGGCGTCTCTCCAGACGAGTACGGCGCCCAGAGCGATGCTGCCGGTGGTCTCAACTTCCAGGACTGATGGTCTCAGTTACTTGACCCCGACGGGCACCTGCTCCTCCCGCTCATCCGACGGCAGCAGTGTCGACATCAGCTGAGGTTGGACCAAACGCGACCAGTCAGGCCTGTCCGCGGTAGCGGGTGTGCGTTGTCAGGGCAGCAGGCCAGCGTGCGCGAGCCGGTGGGCGACCGCGTCCCATGTCGGCTCGACGGCCTGCAGTTGGGTGTGGCAGGCGTCGTGGTTCTTGAATCCGCTGGATGTCGAGACACACACGATCGGCCCGTAGTGCTCTGGCATGCTGTGCGCAATCTGGCGTAGACCGGCAAGGCCGGCTGCCGCGGATGTCTCGGGCCACACGCCGGTCTTCGCCATGGCTCGGGCCGCCTGCGCGATCTCGGATTCGGTGACAAGGAGCACCTCACCGCCGCTTCCTGTCACGGCGAGGACTCCGCGGTAACCGCTGGTTGTGCAGCCGATGGAGTACGCCGTTGTCGGTCGGGCCTCGACGTGGGCGGCAGGGACGCCGGAACGCAGTGCGGCAGCGAGCGGGCCTCGCTGTTCGGGTTCGCAGGCGTACATCCGGGGCACGTTGCCCGAGAGGCCCAGGTCGCTAAGCTCGACAAAGCCCTTCCACACGCCGTAGAGCAGTTCGCCGTACCCAGTCGGAACGAACACCGCGCCCGGCGCTCGGCGGCCCAGCTGGAGAAAGACTTCGTAGGCGATGGTCTTGTAGCCTTCGGGTCCGAACGGGTGACCGGTGTGCGTGACGGTGCGGTTGCTGACCGGGTGGTAGCCGAGCCGTTCGACGATCATGCGTACGACGTCCCAACGTGCTTCTCGTGGGACGGGGAGTACGGTCGCGCCGTACGCGGACACGAAGGTCTGCACGGCGGGCGGGCCGTTGGCGGTGGTGACGAGGACGCACGGCAGACCGGCCGCAGCGGCGTAGGCCGACGCTGATGCACCATGGTTGCCGGCCGAGGCCACGACGACACCGGGAGAGTCGGAGAGGGCGGCGGCGCTGACCGCACACAGGTTGAGCCGGTCCTTGTGGCTCCAGGTGGGATTACGGCTCTCGTCCTTGACCATGACCTCGGCGTCGGTGCCGGCGTACGCGGCGAGCGACGGCAGGGACAGCAGCGGTGTGCCGCCTTCACCGAGGTCGAGCCCGGGCGCTAGTGGTGGTAGCAGCGGTGCCCAGCGGACGAGGCCTGGCGCCACCGGCTGTGTGAACAGGTCGGCTGGCACCCGTTCGTAGGCATAGGTGACCTCGAGGGGGTAGGCGACATCCGTGGAGCTGGTCTTCGGACAGCCGGCCGTCTGTGGCGGCCAGAGCGGATAGCTGACAGCTGTGTCGCCAAGGGAGCGTTGACCGGTCGCAAGCGAGTCGGTGTGGTGCATCGGTCACCGACCCCGGAGCCCGACGTAGAAGGTGGTGACGGGTTCGGTGGAGGTGGACCAGATGCTGTGTGCGGTGCCGGCTTCGATGATGAACGCATCGCCGGCCCGGATCGGCGATATCGTGCCGGTTGAGGCGACGACTCCTTCTCCGCTTATGACGTAGTAGAACTCGGCGAAGTCGTGTGTGCCACCGAGTTGGGCGTCTGGGGGCCGTTGTTGGTACGAGATGACGCTGGCTGACGCGGTGTCAAGGCCGGGCACCGTCGAGGAGTTGAGGAGTCGCCAGATGCTCCGCCTATCGTTGGTGTCGGCCGCGATGTTGTCAGTGCGGGTCACGTGGACGGTCATGCGGTGGATCCCTTCTGTGTCTGGCCGTTGCCCTGCGTCTGGCCGTGCTGTGGCTGTCCGTTGGGTTGGGTCGCGCCGTCGTTGGGGTGCCAGCAGGCGACCTGGTGGTCGGTGCCGTGCAGTTGCGGCACCGCTGTTCGGCAGGGTCCCGCGTCGGCGCGTTTGCAGCGTGGGTGGAACGCGCATCCGTCCGGTCGGCTGAGGGCTGATGGCAGCTCGCCGGGCAGCAGGAGGTGTGGCCGGTTGGTTGTGGGGTCCTGTGACGGTACGGCTTGGACGAGGGCGCGGGTGTAGGGGTGGCGGGGCTGCTGGAGGACCTCGTGGGTCGGCCCGACCTCGACCAGGCGGCCGAGGTACATCACGCCGAGCCGGTCGCAGGCGCGCGCGAGTACGGACAGGTCGTGAGAGATCAGCAGGATGGCGACCCCGAGGTCGGTGGCGAGCCGGCGGAGCAGGTCGATGACGCCTCGCCCGATCGAGCGGTCGAGCATCGACACCGGCTCGTCGGCGAGCAGCACCTGTGGGCGTACGACGAGGGCACGTGCGATCGCGACCCGCTGCCGTTCACCGCCGCTGAGTTGGTGGGGCCGGCGGGTCAGGTAGCGCTCGACCGGTTTGAGCTCGGCGGACTCCAGCGCCCAGAGGACGCGTTCGTGTAACTCGGTGGTATCGAGGCGGGTTTGGGCTAGCAGCGGCTCGGCGACGGCCCGCTCCACTGTGAAGCGGGGGTTCAACGACTGGAACGGGTCCTGGAAGATCATCTGGATCTTGCTCCGGACGGTCCGCCATTCGCGCGAGGACAATGCGGTGAGGTCGGTTTCCGCCAACCTTGCTCCACCCGCCGCAAGGGGTGCCAGGCCGACCAGCGCCGATGCGAGAGAACTCTTGCCGCAGCCGCTTTCCCCTGCCAGGCCGAAGACCTCGCCCGTGCCGATGCTCAGGTTGACGTCTTCGACTGCCGCCACCTCGTGCCGGCGGGCCAGGGCCGCGACTCCTCGCCCGGTCGCGTACCGGATCGCTGCGCTGTCGACGACAACTGCCGGCTCCGGCCTGGCTTCTCCAGCCGGCCGTTCCGAGGCCGGCAGTGCGGTGTCGAGCAGCTCTCGCGTGTACGGGTGTTCCGGCCGACCGAAGACCTTCCGTACCGCGCCGGCTTCGACCGTCTGGCCTTCGCGCAGCACGTACACCCGATCACACAGTTCGGCGGCGACACCCAGGTCATGGGTGATCAGCAGCAGGCCCAGCCCGAGTTCGCGTTTGGTGGTCTCCAGCACCTGCAGGATCCGGTCCTGTACGACGACGTCGAGTCCGGTGGTGGGTTCGTCCGCGATCAAGAGTGCGGGCTTGAGCATCGTCGCCATTGCGATCAGTGCCCGCTGACGCATGCCACCGGAGAACTGGTGCGGATAGTCGGAGGCGCGGTCGGCGTTGATCCCCACGCCTTCCAGCGCCTCGCGGGCCGCGGTGGCCGCTTGTCGCCGGGACATCGACGTGTGTGTACGCAGCACCTCCATCAACTGCCGGTCGACGCGGTGCACCGGGTCGAGGGAGTTCATCGCCGCCTGCGGGACGAAGGCGAGCTCGTGCCAGCGCAGCCGTCGCAGGTCCGCCGGCCGCGCGGTCGCGAGGTCCTGTCCCTGGAACCGGACGCTACCGGTCGTCTGCGCACTCGACGGCAGCAGCTGCAGGATCGCCTTACCGGCGGTGGTCTTTCCCGACCCGGACTCGCCGATGAGTCCGACGGTCTCGCCGCGTTCGAGTGTCAAGGAGAGCGTGTCGAGCGCGCGCACCGAGCCGTCAGTGGTCACGAAGTCGACCGTGAGGTCGCGGACGTCCAACAGTGGTGCGTTCATCCGAGCCTCATCTCTCTCCGGCCGCTCTGGACGGCGTCGTAGGCCCGACCGAGCAGGGATACGGCAAGGACAAACAGCATGATGGCGAGCCCGGGAAACAGCGCCCACCACCAGGCGGTCCGCATCTGCTGGGAGGTGAAGGCGTCGAACATCACGGTGCCCCACGACACCGAATCGGTGGGAGCGAGCCCGAGGAAGCTCAGACTGGCCTCGGCGAGCACTGCTTCGGCGACCAGCAGCATGCCGTAGAGCAATGCGAGAGACACGACATTCGGCGCGAGGTGGGTGTAGACGACGCGCCGGCCGGTCGCGCCGCCGACGACCGCCGCCTTGACGAATGGTCGTTCCTTCAAGGTGAGTACCTGCGAGCGCACCACTCGCGCCGTCGTACGCCAGAACAGCGAGGCGACAGCAAGGACCAGCACGACGTCGGAGCGTCCGAGAACCCCCACCAATACGATCGCGAACGGGAGAAAGGGGATCGCGTAGGCGCTGTCGGTCAGCCGCATGAGAAAGGCATCGACCTTGCCGCCGAAGTAGCCGGCGATCAAGCCCACGTTGACACCGATGACCACCGTGACAAGGGCGGCAACACCACCGACCGACAGAGTTCGCCGCGTCCCCCAGATCACCTGGCTGAAGATGTCCCGCCCGAAGTTCGTGGTGCCGAACGGATGCTCCAGACTCGGCGCGAGCAGCCGATCCAGTCGTCCGTCGACACCGCGGATCCGGTCGAGCGGGCCGTACGGCGCAAGCACGGGGGCGAGCGCCGCGACCACGACGAAACCCACCAGCAAGACGATGGCCGCCTTGCCCCCCGGCGCCCGCCACAGATCACCAAGAACAGTGAGCGCCGCACTGCCGAGCCGCCCCGGTCGCAGCCGGCCTCTTCGCACCGGTGCCGGCGGTGCGGCTGGCGGCGTCGGCACGGTCTGCGTGGTCATGCCAGCCTCACTCTCGGATCCAGGTAGGCGTAGAGAATGTCGACTGTCGTGTTGACAGTGACCGCCAACAGGCCGGTGAGCAGGAAGACGCCCTGCATCATCGGATAGTCGTAGGTGTTGACGGCATTGACGATCTCTCGACCCATCCCGGGCCAGGAGAAGACCGTCTCCACGATCACCTGCCCGCCGATGAGCACACCCGTCAACGCCGGCATCAACGTCACCACCGGCAGGAGCGCGTTCCGCGCCGCGTGCCGGTAGATGATGCTCCGCTTCGAGAGTCCTTGCGCTCGAGCGAGTTCGATGAAGTCCTCGTGAAGGTTCTCCTTCATCGCCGTACGCATCGTCAATAGCGGCTCCGGCATGAAGAACAGCGTCATCACTGCCAGCGGAAGCGCCAGGTGCCACAGGAAGTCTGTGGACATGACGGCGGCTAAACCGGTGGCGCCTCCCTGTCCGGGCGTCCGCATTCCCACCGATGGCAGCCAGCCAAGGTGTAGGGAGAACAGCAGCACCGCAAGCGAGGCGGTCCAGAAGATCGGCGCCGCCTTCACAGAGAAGGCAAAGTTACGCACCAGCCGGTCGATCCAACCGTGCCGCGACGCCGCGATCAGCGCACCGATCGCGGTGCCAAGCAGCAGGGCGAACACGATCGCCGGCACCACCAGCACCGCGGTGTTGAAGAGCTTGCCTGTCAGGATTTCGGCGACCGGTTGTTTGTACTGGAACGAAACCCCCAGGTCGGCCCGCGCCAGCCGGCCGACGTACTTGACGAGCTGCGCGGCAACCGGCTCGTCGACGCCATACCGCTCCCGGAGCACATCCTGCACCGACGGGTCGAGATTCGGCCCGATGACGGCGGCGCTCGGATCACCCGGAACCGCCCGGAAGAGCAGGAACGTCGCCGGTACGAGCACCGCGATCGTCACGGCCATCAAAGCCAGTCTGGACAACGCGTATCGAGCCAGTGCCATTCAGCACTCCTCGCTCTTAGGAGCCGGCCTGCTTGGAGTCGTAGATCCGCCGGTCGGTCGAAGACGACGGGAAGTAGAGGCGGTCGTCTTCCCCGAAGGCGTATCCGCCTTTGCGCAGTTCAGCCATGGCCGTCTTCTGGCTTGTCGGGAAGGCCTTGAGAGGCTTGTCGTACCACTTAGTACTGGGTGCGATCACCGAGCCGGCCGAATTGCCTTCACCTTCGAACACGACGTCGATGATGTCCTGCGACGGCACCAGGAACGACAGAGCACGCCGGAAGTGCCGGTCGTCGAACGGTTTGCGGCTCACGTTGTAGTGAAGGCCCACCCAGCCATGGCTCTCGACAGACATGACCTCAACGCCGTCTGTTGCCGCCAGTTTCTTGAGCAGGGTTGCACTCATGAAGTCACCCAGCATGTCGATCTCGCCGCTTTCCAGCGCGCCGATCTCCGCTTCGAGGCTTCCCAGTACCGCGAAGGTCACGCTGTCGACCTTGGGGGCAGCGAAGTGCTGGCGGTTGGCGGTGTACACCAACTGGTCACCGAGCCGCCGGGAGCCGAAGGTGAGCGGACCCGATCCCACCGGCTCATCGTTGGCGTACCGCGCCGCATCGCTCACCTTCTCCCACACGTGACGGGGAAGGATCGGCAGCTGAGTCAGCACGACGGGGACGAACGACGCTGACGGTGCGGTCAGCGTGATCACGACCGCGTCCCCGTCCACCTCGACCGAAGAGACGATCTCCAGCTTGCTCGCGAAGAGCGGAGACTCCTGCTTTTTCAGGTAGTCGATGGTGAACGCGACATCACCAGGCATCACCGGGTTGCCGTCACTGAATCGCATGCCGGTCCGGATCTTTGCCGTGATCCGTGCGCCGTCCACGGCCACCTTGGTCGCCGCCCACGGCTCGACTGCGCCGGTCCGCCCGATCCTGACCAGGCTGTCATAGATGTACGACAGCGGAATCTGAGCCTCGCTGACCTCGACGCTGACTGGGTTCAACGAGGGTGGTTCGAACGTCGTACCGAGGACCAACCCGCGGCGGGGGGTCTTCGGTGTAGCGGACAGCAGGTTCCAGATGTTCGCGACCGGGCTGCCGGCGGCTTTGGTCACGCGGTCCCAGCGGTCTGAGCGGTAGGCACCGCCGATGAGCATGTGGACGATGGGTCGGGCAGGCTGTTGCTGATAGAGCATCTGTTGTGCCTGTGCGACCAGACGCATCCGCTCCGACTCGTCGATCGCCCCACGCTGAGCCTCGTAGAGCTTGTCGTAATCCTCGTTCGCGTACTGGCTGAGGTTCGAGCCCTCAGCGGTCGCGTTCGCAGAGTAGAAGCGGCTCAAGAAGTTGTCGGGGTCAAGCCGCTCCGCCGTCGGGTCGTATGTGGTCACCGAGACGTCGAAGTCCTTGCCGGTGAAGGTTCTCGCGGTCAGCTCCGCACCGCGTATCGCCGTCAGCTCGACCGGGATGCCCGCGTCCTGCCAGGCTTCGACGATCAATCGGCTCTGTTCGTACCGGCTCGGATCCTCAGAGGCGACCTTGGTCAACAGCTGGAACGAAGGGACGGGCTTTCGACCGGCGAGGTCTTCGGCGATCGGTCGCGCCACATTAGCGGCGGATCCCGTGGTCTCCTTAGGCGTCGCACAACCGGTGAGCAACGCACCGGCAGAAAGCACTCCCGCTCGAAGTGCCACTCGTCGCGTTAGTGTCATCACGCCTTCCTTCCATCACGTGATCACAGAAGTGGATTTGGAGTCCGCGACGTCGGATGTCGCCATCTCCTTCTTGCGCGCCAGGTAGCGTGCCCGCGCCTCCTGGCTCGCATGGTGCGCACTGAGCTCGTGGAGCTCGGGTGGTTCATGGCCGTCCACAACCGGATTCACGTGTACGGTCACATGCTCCAGGTGGCGGATGCTGTGCAGGAGTTCATGCTGTACCTCCTCCGCGACCCGGTGTCCGTCGAGAATGCTGAGCGTTGCGTCGACGGAAATCTCGACGTCACCCTCCAACCGGTGACCGCTCCAGCGGGCCCGAGCCCGACCGACCCGCACAACCTTGGTCACCGAGGCCGCGGTGTTGCGGATGGCGGAGACGATGCCCGGCTCGACGCCATCCATCAGGCGGCGAACGATACTGCGCAGCGAGTTGACGAGGATCCACAGAATCGCGCCGGCAATCAGGAGCCCGATCAGCGCATCGGCCTGGGGGAACCCGAGCCATACCCCGATGACGCCGACCACCACCGCGATCGAGGTAAGGCCATCCGCCCGAGCATGCTGACCCTCGGCAATCAGCGCAGCCGAACCGATGCGCCGTCCCGACCGGATCCGGTAGATCGCCACGATCTCATTACCCGCGGCACCCACCAACCCGGCAGCGAACACCCAGCCCAGGTTGGACAACGGACGCGGCTCCATCAACCCTCGTACTGATTCCCAGATGATCAGCGCGGCGGATGCGGCGATCACGAGGGAGATGAAGACCCCGGCGAGATCCTCCGCTCGCCGATAGCCGTAGCTATATCTCTCGGTTGGCTTCCGGCGACCGAGCCTGAACGCCAGGACCAACGGAATCGTGGTCACGGCGTGCCCGAGGTTGTGCAGGGTGTCGGCAAGGAGGGCCAGTGACCCGGAGGCAGCGAAGATCACGATCTGCAAGATCGCGGTCGCCATCATCCCTGCCAGACCGATCCACGCGGTGCGGATGCCCTCCCCTCTCGCCTCCTCCGCGGACTGGATCGACTCGTTGGCGTCGTGGGAGTGCGGGATCAGCGCATCCTTCAGCCGTGCCTTCCAACCAGTCCCGTGATCGTGCCCATGCCCGTGGCCGTCCCCGTGCCCATCCCCGTGGCCGTGTCCATGCCCGTGGCCGTGCCCATGCCCATCCGCGTGGCCGTGCCCGCCTCCATGCCCGTGACGGTGATGTGGCGCTGATGCGGCCGGGATATCACTGACCGACGTTCCTCCGGCACTCTCTGCCGCTGGATCTGGGTGCTCATGGCTCACGTCGCGCTCCGCCATCTGTGTGAACTCTCCTGATGTGGTTTGTAATGTATCAGCGCGTACATTACGCTGATGTAGTGGCAAGTCAAGACTTGGTTAAGCCGCGCGACGGGCGCACCGTGACCGATCAGGCGTACGCGCACCTCAGGCACCAGATCCTGATCTGCGATCTCGCGCCCGGAGCCGAACTCCGCGAGGCGAACCTCGCAGAGTCGACCGGCTTCGGACGAACCCCCATTCGTGAGGCCCTCAGGCGGCTGGTGCACGACGGACTCGTCGAGGTGCGGCCGCGGCAGGGATACCGCGTCGCGCCCATCACGCTCGACGACGTGCACCACGTGTTCGAGCTTCGGCTGATACTGGAGCCGGCCGCTGTCGAGCTAGCCATCGCGCGCGCCTCAGATGAAGCCCTTCAGGAGCTCCATCCCCTCGCCCATGCGGCACGGAGGCCGGATGATGCCGCGACCTACGAGCAGTACCTCCTAGACCACCTGGGGTTCCACGCGGCGATCGCCGAGTGCTCCGGCAATCCGCGGCTGGCGCGCTCCGTGCGCGATCTCCTTGCCCAGATGCAGCGGCTGATCTTCCTCAGCGTCAGCGCGCGGGACGCCAACTCACCGCCTGACGAGGAGCATCACGACCTGTTCGACGCGATCGTCAAGCGGGACTCCGCCCGGGCGAGGGAGATCATGATCGCGCAGATCGAGGAGAGCCGCCGACGCGTCGCTGATGCGCTCGTTTCCCGGCTGATGGATCCCCGACACGCCGCGCTCGGAAGCGTCAACATCGCTCAACCGCGATAAGGCCGGGGTAATCCTGAGCCTGACCCGTCTTGAGAGCCGGGGCTACCGATTGGCGTCTTGCCACGGTGACATGCGTAAGCGCGTCGATGAGCTCGGCGCAAGAGCGGAAGCGTGAGCGGATGGTGCCGATCGGGCATCCGCAAACCGTTGCGTCCGCGAGATCCTCCGGGACCACCACGGCATCGCACACGCAACCCTCCAGGTCGAGCCCGCGAGCCACACCGGATGAAGCTCGGCTGGTAATCAACACCCAGAACGGACGACCAACATGGTGGCCTGGCTTGCGCTGACGCTCTACCAGCTCGGGATCCTGACCGCATGGGTGACGCGGACCGGGGTGTGAGGGAGGGGTAGGTCGTTGGCGGCAGGATGGAAGTGCGACCTGTCCGTTCTGCTCGACGCGCTCTGATGCTGTCCGGCTCGTGAGATAGTTTCAAAAACTATTGAAACTTCTGAGTAGCACTGGCTTTGCTTGCTCGCATGGGCGAGTTGCAGGAGTACGTCGAGGAGATCGGGCTCTACTTCGCCGGGGTCGGGCTGCCGCGCATGCCGGGCCGGGTGCTCGGCTGGCTGCTGGTCTGCGATCCACCGCATCAGTCGGCCGATGAGCTGGCGGCCGCGCTGCAGGTCAGCAGCGGGTCGATCAGCATGGCCGTGCAGATGCTGGTCCGGGCCGGTGCGGTCGAGCGGTACGCGAAGCCCGGCTCGCGTCGCACCTACTACCGGCTCCGGCCCGGTTTCTGGTTGCACGAGGCCGAGGAGAAGGCCAAGCAGGCCGCCGAATGGCACAAGCTGGCCGACCGTGGCCTGGAGATGCTCGGCCAACTCGACGAAGACGGTGGCGACGACCGTTCACAACGGCTTCGCCAGATGCGCGACATGTACGCGTTCCTCGAGGTCGAGTACGCCCGGATCGCTGCCAGGTGGCGAACCGGGAAGACAACTTCCAGTTCTGAGGAGTCGGGGTCATGAGCGCTGCCAACCCTGTCGTGGCAGTCGACGGTCTCACGTTCACCTACCCGAAGTCGGCCGAGCCGGCCGTACGCGGGATGAGCTTCTGCGTCGAGGAGGCCGAGGTGTTCGGGTTCCTCGGCCCCAGTGGCGCCGGGAAGTCCACGACACAGAAGATCCTGATCGGCCTGCTGTCCGGCCACGGCGGAGCGGTGAGCGTGTGGGGCAAGCCGCCAGCGGCGTGGAAGTCCGAGTACTACCGGCGCATCGGCGTCTCGTTCGAGCTGCCCAACCACTATCAAAAGCTGACCGGGCTGGAGAATCTGGAGTTCTTCGCCTCGCTGTACCCCGGCGAGAAGGAGGACCCGATGGCGCTGCTGGACCGGGTCGGGCTCGCTGAGCACGCGAACCTCCGGGTCGGCAAGTACTCCAAGGGCATGCAGATGCGCCTGGTGTTCGTCCGCGCCCTGCTGCACAAGCCGCGGCTGCTGTTTCTCGACGAGCCGACCTCGGGCATGGATCCGGCCAACGCCCGCATCGTCAAGGAGATCATCAGGGAGCTGCGCGCCGAGGGCCGCACCGTGTTCCTGACCACGCACGACATGACCACCGCCGACCAGCTGTGTGACCGGGTGGCGTTCGTCGTCGACGGGCAGATCGCCGCGCTCGACACTCCAGAGGAGCACAAGGTACGCCGTAGCCAACGCACAGTCCGCGTCAGCTACCGCACATCGACCGTCGAAGAGCTGCAGTACAAGGACTTTCCGATCGACACACTCGCCGATGACGACACGTTCGCGACGTTGGTACGCAACCGGCAGGTCCAGGCCATACACAGCCAGGAGGCCAGCCTGGAAGACGTCTTCATCGACCTCACCGGACGGACACTGCAATGATCACCTCGGTTGTCCGGCCTCTCCGCGCTGTGGTCAAGCTGGACCTGCGGCTGCAGTGGCGTTACGGATTCTTCTACGCCACGGCGTTCTCGATCGTGCTGTGGGAGGTCGTCGTCGTTCTCATCCCGGACGGGCTCAAGCTCACGGCCATGCCGTACATCGTGTTCGGCGACTCGGTGCTGATCGGGTTCTTCTTCATCGCCGGCGCGGTGTTCTTCGAGAAGGGTGAACGCACCCTGTTCGCCCTGCTGTCCACGCCGGTGCGGTTCGGGCACTATCTGACCGGCAAGCTTGCCACGTTGAGTCTGCTCAGCCTGGTAGCGGCCGGTGTGGTGAGCGTCAGCGGAGCGGGCGCCGCGTTCGACCCGGGCATGCTGTTCCTGGCCGTCGTGCTGTGCACGTTGCTGTTCCTGCTCTGCGGACTCATCTCCGCGGCACCGTTCCCGTCGATGACCGACTGGCTGATCCCGTCCACGGGTGTGATCGCTGTGCTGAACGTCCCCCTTCTGGCCTACACCGGCATCTGGGACCATCCCGTGTTCTACCTGCTCCCGACCCAGGGATCCCTGCTGATGTTGGGATCCGCGTTCGGCCAGCTCGATCTGAGCGGCTGGCAGGTGGCGTACGCGCTCGCGTACCAGCTGCTGTGGATCGTGGGACTGGCCTGGCTCGCGCGGAAAGTCTTCGACCGTTACGTCGTGGCGAAGGGGGGAGGCGCGTGAGCACAACGCAAGCGGTCCTGGCGTTCGGCCGCAACGACCTGAAGAGCGTTCGGCGTGACACCATCATGATCGGTGTCGGGTTGGGACCGTTCATCTACGCCCTCGCCATGTGGTTCCTGCCGCCGCTGACCAACTTCCTGCAACGGCAGTACGCCTTCGACCTGACGCCGTACCACGTGCTGATCGTGAGCGGGTTCGTCATCGTCGGCCCGATCGCCGTGCTTGGCGCCCTGTGCGGGTTGATGCTGCTCGACGACAAGGATCAGCACACTCTCGCGGCACTGCGGGTCGCGCCCATCCCACCGCTCACCTACCCGCTCTACCGCGCTGCCGTGACCACGCTCGTCTCCGCGGTCTCGATCGTCGCCGCGCTCGCGCTCACCATGCAGGTACCGGCAGACCTCGTGCTGAAGTCGGTCCCGATCGGGCTGGTCTGCGGCACCGGCGCCGCCGTCGTCGGACTGCTCATGCCAGCCGTCGCCAGCAACAAGGTCGAAGGCCTGGCCGTCATGCGCGCGATCGGCATGCTGCTGTTCGGACTGCCGATCATCCCCTGGTGGCTGGACTCGCCCGCGCAACTCCTGTTCGGGCTGCTGCCGACGTACTGGCCCGCCAAGGCCTACTGGCTCGCCGCCGAGGGCGCGACCTACTGGCCGTACATCGTCGGCGGGATCGCCTTCAACTCCTTGCTGGCTTACGTTCTGCTCCGCCGGCTCGGCAGATCCGCGCAAGCCTGATGAGCGACGCGTCTCCGAGACGAACGAGATGATACGATTTACATATCGATGCCGTCTCGTAAATGAAAAGAGCGGAGATGGACACCACCCAGGTTCTGGTGGTCGGTGCTGGCCCGACCGGGTTGACGCTGGCCTGCGGTCTACGGCTGCGCGGCGTGCGCGTCCGGCTGATCGATCGCGCGCCCGGGCCGGCCGTCACGTCGCGGGCGAACTTCCTGCACGCGCGCGGGTCCGAGGTGCTCGGCCGGCTCGGTGCGCTCGGCCGACTGCCGGAGGAGTCGCTGCGGGCGATGCGCATCACGACGTACCTCGGCGATCGCCCGATCGCGAGGCTGGAGTTCGGGGATCCGGGCCTGCGGACCGCCGCTCCGCCGATGGTCGTGTCCCAGTCCAGGGTCGAGGCCGCACTTCGCGACCGACTCGAACAGCTCGGCGGCGCGCCGGAATGGGGCACCGCGCTCGTCGACGCCCGGCAGGAGCCCGACGGCGTGGTCGCGACCCTGAGCGACGGGCGCACCGTACGAGCCTCCTGGCTGGTCGGCTGCGACGGCACCGGGAGCACGACGCGCAAGCTGGCCGGCATCGGCTTCCCCGGCGTCAAGCTCAGCGAACGGTTCCTGCTGGCCGACCTGCGGCTCGACTGGGATCTCGACCGCAGCGGTACGACCGGCTGGATCCATCCCACCGGCATGCTCGGCGCGATGCCGATGCCCGACCCGGACGGTCGCAACGACCTGTGGCGGCTGATCGCCTACGACCCTGGGTACGACGACAAGCCCAGCGAGCATGAGATTCTCGAGCGATTCCGGAAGATCCTGCCCGAACGTTCCGAACGAGCCGTCCACATCGGCGACGCGGAATGGCTCTCGCTGTTCACCGTGCACCGCCGGCTGGCAGAGCGCTACCGGCAGGGCCGGATCCTGCTCGCGGGCGACGCGGCCCACGCGCACGCTCCGTTCGGTGGGCAGGGCATGCTCACCGGCGTCGGCGACGGGGAGAACCTCGCCTGGAAGCTCGCGCTGATCGTGCGCGAGTTGGCGGACGAGCGACTGCTCGACACCTACCAGGCCGAGCGCCGGCCGCTCGCGACCGACGTGTTGCGCGGCACGAGCACCGTGACCAGGATCAACGTCGCGAGCAACCCGTTCGGCCGGTTCCTGCGCGATCGGGTTGTGGTGAAGTTGTTCAACCTCTCGCTGGTCCAGCGCTGGACCACCTACACCACGTCCCAGCTCTGGGTGAGCTACCGGAAGGGCCCACTCGGTAACCGGGGCGGGCCCAAGCCGCGGCCAGGCGACCGCGTGCCGGATCTGCCGGTCGTACGTCCGGACGGCACCGCGTCCCGGCTACACGCCGAGCTCGGCCGGCGGTGGGCCCTGCTGATGCCACCCGCCGGCGAGGGCGACGACCTCGACGCGATCGCCGGACAGCGGCTCGGCGATCATGTCGGGATGCTTCGCTATGACCGTGACCAGGCCATGCTCGTACGGCCGGACGCCCACCTGGCCTGGCGCGGCAGCGACGCGGCCGGGCTGGACCGCTGGCTGGAGAACGCGTTGCTCCACGGGCGGGCAACCCGATGACGCAGCCGCGTGGCCGCGGCCGCCCGCGCGACCCCGAGGTGGACACCGCCATCCTGCGCGCCGCGCTCGATCTGTTCGTCGAGCGCGGCATCGAGGGCATGAGCATCGAGCAGGTCGCCAAGCGCGCCGGCGTCGGCAAGCTGACCGTGTACCGCCGGTGGTCGTCGAAGGAAACGCTGGCCGCACACGCGATCGAGCAGATGATCGAGGAGCACCGCGACTGGCCCTCGAACGCGGAGCTGGAGCGGGCCGATCCTCAGCAACTCCTGGAGAGCACGTTGGACGCCTCGGCCGAGTTGGCGGCGAGCCACGAGTTCCGTGCGTTGGTGGCGCGCATCCTCGGGTCCAGTGTGAGCCACCCATCGCTGATGGCGACGTACTGGAAGCACTACATCCTGCCCCGGCGCAAGGCCGCGAGCGCAATGCTCGAACAAGGTCAACGGGCGGGCACGGTCCCACCCGACGCCGACCTGGACGTGCTGATCGACATGATGGCCGGCGCCGTGGTCTACCGCGTCCTCCAACCGGACCCACCCGACGCCACGGAGATGCGACGCTACCTCGAGGAGATCTACCGGCGGATCGGACTGCTCCCCGGCAGCTGAAGCTCCCTTTCGCACCGTGCCCCGACGGAGCTCCAGGGGTTGGGCCGCCGCTGACACAGGGCGCCGCTTGGTGCGCGGTCGACTCGCTAACGCAGGTGGTGGGCTCCCACCTGCACGTCGCAACGGTCAGCAGTGTCGGGGATGAGCTGTGACGAGTCCGGACTCGTAGCCGAAGATGACGAGTTGGGCTCGGTCGAGTGCGCGCAGCTATTCCGATCTCCTGAGAGATCACAGGCGCCCCCGGCAGTGTGCCCCGGCAGTGTGCCCCGGCAGGATTCGAACCTGCGACACACGGTTGAGGAACCGATCGTCACTTGTCCAGATCAGTCCACGGCTTGCTCGTTCAGAGCTCGGGATCGACCTTTCCGGCCCTCGGTTGTCCAGGCCAGTCCAGGTCCGTCCAGCTGCTTGTTGCACACAGGTTGCGCGCTGGGCCTTGCCCTACCCCCACCTTGCAAAGGACCTTCGGTGCCTCCCGCTGCGCTGAGCGTGGATCGTAGCCGCGCTCGAGTCGGCGCCTTGTGACCGTCATTGACCGCTGCGGACCATGATCGACCCTGGCTTGGGCACGCGGAGGGCAGGCCGACCACGAACCTGTCGGCGTCGCGTGTGCCTCGACGAGGCACCTACATCCGTTGCCGACCGATGAGTTTTGCGCTGGAAGGTGGTCTGTCTCTCAGAGGCCGTTGCGATGGGTGTCCGGGCGCGGTTTCGTACCAGCCGATGAACCAGAAGGTGCGGAATGCGGATCAAGGTCAACGGCGTCGAGTTGTGCGTGGAGACCTTCGGAAACCCGGCGGATCCGCGGGCGCTACTGGTGGGCGTGTCGGAACGAGGCAGGTCGTAGCAGGGGAACGGCCGTCCACGAGGAGCCCAACTCGCCCGAGTCGTGTTCAACACCCTGAAGAACAAGCCCCACAACCGCAGCCGAGCCACACTTCGCGACCCCGGCTCGACAGAGGAGGAACCCATGGAGTCCACCGTCCGCCGCCTGAAGCGGCTCGTGGATCCGATCCATCTGGTCGCCTACCAGGCCGACGAGCCCACCGCTGCGCTGATGGCGCTCGGTCACCGGAACTACTGGGACGGCTACTTCGCGGGACGGGCGGCACCGCTGGGCCGGGTCTCGGCCGAGGTGGTCCATGCGGTCTTCTACAACTTCGCCGACGGCGAGGTCGCCCGCCACATCCCCCGGGTCTGGGACATCGCCAGTCCCGAGGCGGCGCTCGCCGCTCGCGAGCAGGGCAGCGTCGCGGCGCTGCGGCGGATCCTCGGCGACCTCGCCGATAGCCCCGGTCTGGTGCGCGCCGCCGACCTCGCGACCAAGGCGGCTACCAGCGCCCCGACCGAGGGCAGGATCCTCTACTCCGGGCTCCGAACGCTCCCGGTACCCGAGGAGCCGGTGGCCCGGCTCTGGCACGCGGCCACCCTGCTCCGCGAATCCCGCGGCGACGGTCACAACGCCGCCCTGGTCATCGCGGGCGTTGGCGGCACCGAGTCTCACGTGTTGCGCGCGCTCTCCGAGGGAATCCCCGCAACGAAGGACGGCAGGCTGCAGCACCTCCCCGCGGCCCAGCTGGCGGCGGTGATGGACGGGATGCGGGCCCGCGGCCTGATCGACGCCGCCAGCCGGCTCACCGACGCCGGCCGGGAGATCAGGGAGTGGATCGAGTCACTCACCGACGTCGCCGACGCACCGGCGTACGACAGCCTGGAGCCGTGCGAAGTCGACCAGCTCCTCGCGGACCTCGAGCCCATCTCCGCAGCGCTCGACGCTGCCGGCTCCCGGTAGGTCCCGCCACGCGGACCACTCTTCCCCGTCGTCCTCGCAACCAGATTGAAGGGCGGAGCGGAGCGGGTCAAGTGTCGAAGATCAACCCCGTCGCGCACAGCGGCGGCAGCCCCCTGGTCACCGAGTTCACGAAGCTGAAGCTGCCGTACGAGAGCCTGGAGCCGAGTGACCTCGACCAAACTGATCGCGGACGTGGAACCCATCTCCGCAGCTCTCGATGCCATTTCCCGCTGGTGACGGCCTCGACAAACCATGGAAGGCGGCCGCCCGCAAGGTGGCCCGGATCGGGAACAGGAGAAAATGACGTGACCAATGAGCGCCTCGAACTGCCCGTTTACACCTTCCCCGGGGATCGCCCGGTGCTGCTGATTCACGGCTTCACCCGGAGCGCCGAACTCGACTGGGTTGAGCCCGGCTGGCCGGAAGCGCTGGCCGCGGCGGGACGCGGGGCGATCGCGGTCGACCTGCCCGGTCACGGCTCCGGCCCTATCGTGGCCCGGGGCGCCGTGTCGGTCGGCGCCATTGTCGCGGCCATGGTCGCGACGATCGACGCCATCGGCGAGGAGGTCGATGTGGTCGGCTACTCGCTCGGCGCACGGCTCGCCTGGACCCTGGCTGCGACCGGCCATGTGCGCCGCCTCGTCCTCGGCGGGATGAGCCCGACCAATCCCCACGCCGGCGTCGATGTCGATCTCCTCGGCGCGGTCGCCCGCGGCGAGATCGCGCCACCCGATCCGAAGTACGCCCGGCTCGCCGAGTGGGTCTCCATACCCCGACTCGACCGCGACACGTTGCTGTGGCTCATCGAGGCACTCGCCGCCGACTCGTTCGACCCAGCCGTCGACCCACCCAACATCCCGACCCTGATCGTCGCCGGCGCCGAGGACACCCAGGTCGATCACATCGCAGCAACACTCCCCGCAGCAACGTACGTTGTCGTGCCCGGTGATCACTACAGGGCACTCATCTCGGCCGAATTCCGCGCGGCCGCGATCGAGTTCCTCACCTCGCCGTGACCGAATCCACGAGCCGATGGCTGCGTATGCCAAGAATTCCGAAGTCGCCGCCAACCAGATGGCCCAGGCTATCCAGACCGCAACCACCGCCGTGCTCGGACGTGTCATCGCCGAGCACTTCTTCGAGGCCTGGCCCCCAGTGATCGGCATCGAGGGCGCTGACCCAGGCCGCGAGGCCTACGCAAGATGGCTGGACTGCGGTCGAGAAAGTCGTGCTGTCCAGCACGCTCCCGAAGTTCCCATGGCAGGGCAGTCGGATCGTCAACGCCCCAGCGGCCGAAGGGGATCACGGCACCTTCCGCTCTCGCCTGGGTGACCGTTCACCTGGCAGTTTGCATCACGCTGGTGTTGATCGTTTGGCGTCTTCTGGCGGTGCAGTGCGGCCAATTTGTGGCCGCCTAGCCCGACGAGCCGGCCTCGCCGCGTCACGAGACACTAGACACCGGCTGATCCCCGCGATCACGGCTCACCTGATCGATCGCGCTCGCCTTCCCCGTCGTAGAGGTAGCACTTTACGAGCCGGTGCCCGACCGCGAAATCGGGCGGGTTGGCCAGCCGACACCTCTCCATCACGGAAGGGCAGCGGCTGGCAAACTTGCAGCCGGCCTGATTGAACTCGCCGATCTCGGTTGCGCCGAGGGTGATGTGTCGGGTCCAGGACTCCTTGTCCTCCGGCACTGGTTCCGGGATCGACTCCTTGAGCAGCTGGGTGTAGGGGTGCGCGGGCTGATCAAGGACCTCCTCCACCGGACCGGATTCGACCACGAACCCCCGCAGCATGATGGCGATCCGGTCCGAGACGTAATACGCGGTCGCGAGGTCATGGGTGATGTAGATGACCGTGACACCCTCCTCGTCTCGCAGCCGCCTGAAGACGTTGACGATCTCCATTCGCAAGGACGCGTCGACCATCGAGACGGGCTCGTCGGCGACGATGACCTTCGGTTTGGGGATCAACGCCCGAGCTACCGAGACGCGCTGCAACTGCCCACCCGACAGCTCGTGCGGGTAGCGCTGCTGAATCTCGGCAAGACTCAGGCCGACCGTACGCAGCGCTTCATCCACCGCTTCAGCGGCCTGTTTGCGGTCTTTCGCAACCCGGAAGTTCACAGCGGTGTCGATCAGATATTCCTGGACGTGACGCAGCGGGTTGAAGGTCTCGAACGGATTCTGGAAGACCGGCTGCACCTCCTGCATGAAGGCCATGTGACCGCCTGCTTTGATCACCTCCTGCACCCGCCTGCCCTGGAACCTCACCTCACCACTCGACGCCTCCTGATCCCCCAGCAGGACACGGGCCAGCGTCGTCTTCCCGCTACCACTTTCCCCTGCCAGCGTGAAGATCTCGGGCTTCTCGGCCGCAAGACTCAACGACACGTCATTGACCGCGACGAGTCGGCTACTGGTCAGCAGCGAGCCGAGACGGAAGGTGACGACGGCACGGTCCACCTCGTACAGCGGGGACGGCGACTCGGTGGCGGTCACTGGTCGGCCCTCGTCCGGGTCGAATCGAAGACGTCCGTGGCACGTCCAGCGGCTGTCGCTAACTCGGGGTGGGGCAACGGGAGGCCCTCCTCTTGTGCAACGGCGTGACAGGCGACCCGGTGCCGATCGGCGAGTTGGAGCACTTCGGGAACGACCTCCCGGCACACGTCCATGGCCACCGGACAGCGCGGATGGAAACGACACCCGGACGGCGGGTCGGAGAGATTCGGCGGCCTGCCCGGCAGAGATACCCGGTGGGTACGCTCCCCGATCTTCGGCAGAGACCCGATCAGGTGCTTGGTGTAGGGGTGCCGCGGGGCCTGGAAGATGGTTTCGGTGACGCCCTCCTCCATGATGCGACCGGCGTACATGATCATGACGCGGTCGGCCACATTGGCGTGAACCGCCATGTCGTGGGTCACCAGCAGGACCGTGTTGCGACTCTCCGACTGGATCTGCTTGAGCAACTGCAGCACACCGCGCTGCACCACAACATCGAGGGCCGTGGTCGGCTCGTCGGCGATGATCAAGTTCGGCTGGAAGAGCGTCGCCAGCGCGATCGCCACCCGTTGTCGCATGCCACCGGAGAGCTGGTGCGGGAAGGATTGCAGGACCTCAGGCGGCAGGCCGAGCCGCGCCACGTGGGCGCTGATCTCCTCCACGAAGTCCCGACGACTACCGATGCCCCGATGAGTAGCGACGATGTCGGCAAATGTGCGGAGGATCCTGCGTACCGGGTTCAGCACGCTCATCGATCCCTGCATCACATACGAGATCCGCTTCCACCGCATCGTCGTGCGCAGTTCGTCTGGCGTCATCGTCCCGATGTCGCGATCGATGCCGTCGGCGGTGAACTGCACCTGTCCACTGACCACGCGCAGCGGATTCTTGACGTTGCCCGAGATCACCTTGATCAGCGTGGTCTTACCGCAACTCGATTCGCCGGCCAGACCGTAGATCTCGTTGGGATACATATCGAAGGAGACCCCGTCGACAGCCTTCACCGTTCGGGAGACGCCGTAGGCCTCGGTCTTGTAGTACGCCTTGAGGTCTTTGACCCTCAGCAAGGGCTCCATATCAGGCTCCGATGAGACGAAGGCGGGTGCGGGGATCGATGTACTCGTTGACGCTCGACATCAGCATGTACAGACCGACGAAGAGCACCATGGTCACCAGAACGGGGGCTCCGATCCACCACCAGGTCCCGGCAACGAGCGCCCCGTGTTGGTTCGCCCAGTACAACGAGGTGCCGATCGTCGGCCGACTCAGATCCGACAGGCCGAGGACACTCAAGGTGACCTCCATTCCCATGGACCACAACATGTTGTTGATCGAGGTGGCGAAAACGATTGGCAGGACAAAGGGGAGGTGCTCGGTGAGCGTGATCCGCCACGTCTTCGCGCCGGTGTACACCGCGGTCTGGGTGAAGGCGCGTTGTTTCAGACTCAACGTCTGGGCACGGATCAGCCGGGCGTCCCAAGGCCAGCCGAATATCCCCAGTAACAGCGCCAGGAAGTAGACGTTGAGCTGCCCCCGAAACAAGAAACTCAACAAGATCAGGATCGGCAGCAACGGCATCACGACAAAGGAGTCGTTGACCGACATCAGCACTCGGTCGGCCCAGCCACCGCGGTAGCCGGCAGCCAGTCCGACCGCGATGGCGATCACGCGGCTGATCGCGGCGGTCAGGATGCCGAGTAACAACGAGTTTCGTACGGCGAGGGTCATCCACCAGAACAGATCCTGGCCGCGAGAGGTGGTCCCGAACAGGTGTTCCAACGATGGCGGAGCATCCAGCGTCACTACGAAAGTCTGATTGGGCTTGTACGGCGACACGAAGGACAGCAGCACCATGATCGCAGTCAAGCTGAGGAATACGGCGGCCACACGGAACCGGCGGTCGTATTTGACGAGGTCTTTGACGACTTTGATCATGATCGCCTCACTGGTACCGAACGCGCGGGTCGAGGAGCGGATACAGGAGGTCGATGATCAACACCGCCGTGGCGACGCCGATGATCGAGTAGAGCGTGACCCCCATCATCAACGAGTAGTCGTTCCGCTGTACCGCCTGCAGACTCAACGTGCCGATCCCCGGATACCCGAAGACGACCTCCATGATCAAGGCACCAGAGAACACCGACCCCAACTCCATTGCCAGGCCAGTGACCTGCGGCAACATCGCATTCCGGGTGACGTAGTGCGAGAGCACCCGTCGGGGCCGGATTCCCGCCGTCTCGGCGTAGACGACGTGGTCCTCGGAGATGACGTTGCTGGTCAACGCCCTCATCCCGAGGAACCAGCCGCCGAACCCCACCATGATCAACGTCAGCGCTGGGAGTGTGGCGTGATAGAGGTAGTCGGCGATGAAGGCTGGCGTCAACGACGGGGAGACGCCACGGCTATAGGCACCGGCGAAGGGAAAGAACGGCAGCACATGGGCAAAGGCGACCAGTAAGACAATGGCGACCACGTAGTACGGGATCGGGCGGACGGCCTGACTGGTGACGTCGACCACGCCGAGCGCCCGGCTGTTGGGATAGTAGCTCGCCAGCACTCCGAGCATGTTGCCCAGGATCCAGGTGATCAGCGCAGCGGCCACCACGATCCCCAGCGTCCAGGGCATAGCCTGCCCGACGAGCTCACTCACCGGCGTCGGGAAGCTCGACAGCGATGGGCCCAGATCGCCGCTGAACAGTCTGCCCCAGAAGGCGAAGTACTGTTCGATCGGACTGCCCGACAGGCCGTACATCTCGGTGAGCGATTCCCGCAGATGTTCGATCGCCGTTGGATCGACCGACTGGCCACTGCTGGTCATCAATCCGATTTGCGATTCCACCGGATTGGTTGGCGCCAGCCGCGGAATGATAAATGTCACCGTGACGCCGATGAAGATCACGGCGACATACTGCACAAGCCGCGGAACCAAATAGCGCAACAAAAATGACCGCATCCGCCCTCCTTATGGCGTAGTCGCCCCCCTGGTGCGACGATTCTTGCTGCCGCACCAGGAGGACGGTGGTTCAACCATCAGCCCTTGGGCTTCACCCGGGTGAACATGTACTTCGTATTCGCCCAGTTCGGCACAGGGTTCGTGTAAGGATCCTCCGAGGTTGGGAAGCCCTCAAAGAATGTCGTATCGCAGACGGTGAACACGTTGTAACTCATCAAGGGGATGATCGGCATCTCTTCGGCAGCCAGCTTGAGGAACTCAATTCCTAGCTCGACACCTACCTCGTCATCGAAGTCGGAGTTCTGGATCTCGATGATGATCCGATCAAGTTCAGGATTCTTCCAGCGCATCGAGTTCTTGCCGACGACCCGTTTCCCGGATTCGATGTAGAACTGCGAATGCCACGATTGGAGGAAGTAGAACAGATCGGGGTGGCCGCCCCAGGTTTCGATCGTCCAGCCGATCGCTGCTGAGAAGTCGCCCAACGCGACCAGATCACCCGAGTCGTCGGTGGCGACGTGGCGGGTCTTGATGCCGAATTCATTCCAGCATTCCACCACCATGGATGCCGCCCGGTTCATCGTCGGATTACTCTCGGCGGCGCTCAGTACCGGAACCTCGAACGGCGAACCGTCCGGCAGCGCCCAGGTGTCCCCGTCGCGCTGCATCCCGGCCGCCAGCATGAGTTGCTCGGCTGTCTCCAGGTCGTGCTTCCACCACCCGCTGCCAAGTGCGGTCTTGATCTCTCCCGGATCGGTCGGCACAAGGTCACCAAGTGTCTTGCGCGCCTCTTCGGCGATCCGGTTGCCTGCCTCAGCATCGAAGGGCCTGTAGGCGCTCCCACCGACATCGATCGAGAACTCGTTGAGCCAACTCTCCAACGGATCGAAGTAGTACTTCGGGTACAGCCCGGTCGGCGGGACGTGAATGGCCGAGATGGTCGCCGCGCCACGATAGGAGGCCATGGAGACGCGGACAATATCGATCGCCAGTGTGAGCGCCCACCGGACTTCCTTCTTGTCCAAGCCCGGTTTCTCGTTGTTGAGGAGCACCGCAGGCAGGGTGGGGTCGGGATGTGCCCACGGGAAGTCGCTGAACCAGCCCACCGATGTCGGATTGTCCTCGGCCAGCTGGATCCGGCCCTCGGGGGTGATGTCGTGGATCACGTCGAGGTTCTTCTGCATCTGCGAGATGACGCGCTTGTCGCTGGGTCCGGGCGCGATGTACATCGCGTACGGCGGGCCCGGCTCGCCGATGAGGCCCATCGACGTCTTGTCCCAGTCCTCGCGCTTCTCCCACAGGTACCAGTCCCCGTTGGGATCGAAATCCTTGAGCGTGTACGCGCTCAGGCTGACCGGCGGATTGAACCGGAACTCCAACGGATTTGATTCGGCTTCAAAGATGTGCTTGGGCATCATGAAGCAGGCGGCCCAGCGCACCGTGAAGTAGGTATGAAACCGCGAGTTCGGGGCCTTGAGATTGAAGACCACCGTGTACTTGTCGGGCATGTCCATGCTCTCGACATTTTCCTTGAACTGCCCGGTGTAGGACCACCCGTCGTTCTTCATCTGCACGTCGACGGTGTAATGCAGGTCCTCGGCGGTGAATTCGACGCCGTCGCTCCACATCAACCCTTCCCGCAGCTTGACGGTCATCTGGGTGAAGTCGCTGTTGTAGATCGGCTTGTCGGCAGCGCAGGCGTTGTCCCAGACGCCGTTCACACCAGCGTCGGGATCGATGTACCACAGGGCGTCGAGGCCGATCTGCTGGAGCCCGGTCGATGCCCCGGTCATTCCGGGTCGCCACCGGTTGAAGTCGTCCGCGGGTGCAATCCGGCCGCCGGGGTTCTCCAAGATCAGGCAGTCTTTGCGTTGCACGCCGGGGGCGACTTCCTTCGAGCCGTTGGCCGCTGGAGCATTGTCCGCCGGCGCCTCGCCGGGACCCTTCGTCGGGTCGCCGCGGTCGATTCCACAGGCGGCTAGTCCGGAGGCCGCTGCTGCGGCGGATGCCGCTGCCAGAAAGCCGCGTCGGGTAATCGGATACGTCATTGTTGTTCCTCCGATTCGGATGGGTTGCTGCGTCCGGTCGCCAACCGGACCGTCACAAATGAATGTGCCGGGATGGTGACTGTCAGCGTGTTCTGCGAGAGGTTTGCGCCGTCAAATGTGGTGGGTGCCACGGCATCGGGGCGTTCCGGCGTGTTGTGGCTCTGCAGGGAGTCGGCGTGAAGGATCCGCGCGGAGACGCCGGACGGGTCACCGCCGCGCAGGTTGTAGGTGATGGTGTGGTCAGCCTCGGCATCGAGGTTGGTCAGCGAGATCAGTGCGTGGTCCTCCTTCGCTGTCGCCGTCGTGGTGACCAACGGCACCGTCCTGTCGTTGTACTGCTCGGTCGGCGTGGCATCGAGCAGGTGGACGTCGAGCCGGGCGGCGTCGTGATGTCCCTTGTTCATCTCGAAGACGTGGTAGGTCGGGGTCTTGACCAGCACGTCGTCGAAGGTCAACAACATGGCCTGCAGCACGTTCACGGTCTGGGCGATGTTCGCCATGATCAACCGCTGCGCGTTGCGGTGGAAGGCATCGAAGTGCAGGCCGGCGATCAGCGCGTCGCGAAGGGCGTTCTGTTGGTAGAGGAAACGCGGGTTGGTGCCCGGTTCGACCGCCCACCACGTTCCCCACTCGTCGAGCACAAGGCCGATCCGGCCATCGGGGTCGTAGACATCCATGACGTTGCTATGCCGCTCGATCATGGTCTCGACACGCCAGGCGTTGGCCAACGACTCAAGGTACTCGTCGGTGGTGAAGTCGGTAGCGCTTCCGTGCTTGCGGTTCGTGAGGCCCGTGTAGTAGTGGAACGAGACGGCGTCGAAGTAGTGCTTGGGGTTGCAGCCGCAGCCATAGTCCCCCATGGTCTGCATCAGGGACTGCGTCCACGAGTAATCGTCGCTCCGCGCACCGGAGGCGATCTTGTACAAGACGTTGCCGTCGTGGTTGCGGCAGTAGGTGGAGTACTGACGGGCGAGATCAGCGAAGTAGTCACCTCGCATGTTGCCGCCGCAGCCCCACGTCTCGTTGCCGATGCCCCAGAACTTCACGCGCCATGGATCGGGCCGACCGTTCTCGCGGCGCAGTTTCGACATCGGGGCCTTGCCGCTGCGGGTCAGATACTCGACCCACTCGGCCATCTCCCGAACGGTCCCGGACCCGACGTTGCCGCTGATGTAGGGTTCGGTGCCGAGTTGCGCGCACAAATCCATGAACTCGTGAGTTCCGAAGTGGTTGTTCTCGACCACATTTCCCCAATGGGTGTTCACCATCGACGGACGGCTCTCGCGTGGCCCGACGCCATCGTGCCAGTGATATTCGTCGGCGAAACATCCGCCGGGCCACCGCAGGTTCGGAGTCGCAATTCCCCGCAGTGCTTCGACGATGTCGGTGCGGATTCCCCGAACGTTCGGGATGCCCGAGCCTTCCCCGACCCAGATGCCGCCGTAGATGCACCGCCCGAGGTGCTCAGCGAAGTGGCCGTACAGGTGCCGGCTCACGGTGGGGCCGGCCACATCGAGATTGATGACGGCGCGTAGGTGCGACACAGGCTCTCCTGGGGGTGGACGTGACGAACTGGACTGGGGCTGGGCTTCGTATACTCGTGTGGTGGCAGGGATGGCGGACGTGGCTCGCCTTGCCGGCGTGTCGCCGATGACGGTCTCGCACGTCGTCAACGGGCATCGGTACGTGCGCGACGAGACGAAGGCGCGCGTGTTGGCCGCGATGGCCGAGCTCGACTACCAGCCGAACCTGGCCGCTCGGGCGCTCCGTCGCGGACGCGTGGGGGCGATCGGGCTCGCCGTCGGCCACATCCACTACGCATACAACGCCAACCTTGCCCGCACGGTCACGGCCCAGGCGGCGGCGCTCGGTTACCACGTGGCGATCGAAGCGACGGGCGGCGACCGGAACGGCGAGGCCGCGACCTGGCAGCGGTCGCCACTGTTCTACGACGGCTTGCTGATCAACGCCAACCAACTCGAGCGGCTGCCGGATGGCGTGCGCGCCGATTTTCCCGTTGTGTTTCTTGGCGAGAGCATGTCCGACCCCGCCGTCGATCACGTGGCGATGGCGAACGTCGAGGGCACGCGCCTCGCCACCCAACACCTGCTCGACAGCGGTTGCCGAAGGATCGCGATGGCGGGTGGGAGTCTGACGACCGCGAAGCGCATGGTCACGCTGCGCACCCAGGGGTATGTCGACGCCCTGACCCGGGCCGGACTGCCCATCGACCCGGCGCTCGTCGTCGGGGCGTCCGACGCCCCTCCGCTGCGCACGGGGGCGGTCGCAATCGCCACGATGGTGGCGGCCGGTACCTCGTTCGACGGTGTCGTCTGCACAACCGACAGCGTCGCGTACGGTGTGCTTCGGGGCCTTGCCGAGGCAGGTCTCAACTGCCCGCGCGACGTGCGGGTGGTCGGTTTCGACAACCTCCCCGACTCCTGCTACACCGTACCCAGCCTGACGTCCATCGATCCCCACGACGAGGACCTCGTGGCAGCGGCGCTCGGCATGCTGGTCGAGCGCATGAAGGGATTCACCGGGCCCGGCAGAAGCATCGTGGGGGCGTGCTCTGTCGTTGAGCGAGAGTCCACCCGCTAACTCCGTCCGCTGCGGCATCGTTGCCACCGGCATCCTTCTTGTATCGATATACACAGGAGGTGCATAGAGTACGCGTTGACTCATCCAAAGTGCGCGTGTAGAGGGTTAGTTGCCTCATCTGGACATGCGCGGAAGGCTCTGACGCCACAGGTGCGTGCGCCCGCGCCCCGCGGCCTCGGCGGGAGCCTGTCTACGGCGAGGAGGTGATCGAGGCGCCGCGGAAGGTGTGGGCCGTGATGGATGCGGCCACTCTGGCTGCCGCACGGGTGGGGGCGTCACGTCGCGGCGTTCGTCGATTCGAATTCATCGCGCCGCATGAGGCGAGCGAACTTCGGGCAACTCTCTGCGGTTACGACCGGCACGAGGCCGGCCAGGCACTCACCGCCAGCGCCAAGATCTACAGCCGATGGCTCGACGACACCGGAGCGGCGATCGAGCGCCACCACGAGGCCCAAAAACTCGCCCTGCAGTACCTTCGCGACGTCATCGATCAGGCCAGCTGGCCCTTGGCCTGCACATCGTCGGCCAGGCCGTTGCTGAGCCGAGCGACCGCTACCCCGGCACATGCAACAGTGGATCAACCGCTGACTCGCTGAGGCGCGAGCCTGCACGACACACTCCGCTCACCCTGGCAGTGCCTGGCGGTTCCGAGGCGTACGTGTCGTTCCAGAACTTCACCTCCACCCCCGGGTTCGTCACGTGGCGACTGGCTCGGCGAGTCGTCTTCGTCTACACCCGACCCGGCGAGAAGGTCATCGACTTCGACGCCGACCTACAACTTCGTGACGCCGCGTCAGCTGGACGCGGCTACCTGCCGATCACTGAACCGGCTGAAGGGGGTCAGCTCGTTCTTTCCACCTGCGCGGATGCCGGTTGAACTGGGTGTTTGCCTGGCCTGCGGAAATTCAAGCGCCCCCGGCAGGATTCGAACCTGCGACACACGGTTTAGGAAACCGTTGCTCTATCCCCTGAGCTACGAGGGCTGGCTCGGCGCTGGCCCAGCGTATCGATGAACCAGCCCCGGTCCGGCGTCGGGCACGCCTACGTGCCGACGCTCAGTAGCCGCGCTCGACCTCGATCACGCCGACGAGCTCCTCACCTGCGATGTACCGACGTACGTTCTCGCCCACCCGTTCGGCCAGGCGAGGCATCAGCAGATGCGAAGGGTTGGCCGAGTGCGGGCTGATCAGCGCCCGCGGCTCGCTCCACAATGGATGGCCGTCGGGTAGTGGTTCGGGGTCGGTCACATCGAGCCCGACGCCGCCGATCGTCCCGGCCGCCAGTGCCTTCACGACGGCGTCGGTGTCGATCAACGATCCGCGCGCGATGTTGACGAGCCACGCGTGGGGCTGCATGAGCGCCAGCTCCCGTTCCCCGATCAGCGCCTGGGTCTCAGCGGTGGCAGGCGCGCCGATCACTACGACGTCCGACGCGGAGAGTACGCCGTCCAGCCCTGCCGGCGTGACGGTCGACGCCGCGCCTGGTACGGGCGTTCCCGATCGGGTGATCGCCAGCACCCTCACCCGGAACGGCGCGAGCAACGGGATAAGCGCCCGCCCGATCCCGCCGCATCCGACGATGCCGACCGTCTTGTCGAAGAGCGTCCCGACGTTGGGCCGCGTCCAGGTCTGTGCACGCGCCAAGGTGTGCAACTGCCGTACGCCGGCGAGCATGAGCGCGAGTGCCTGTTCGGCGACGGTCTCGGCGTAGCTGCCGACCGCGCTCGAGTAGATCTTGCCCGTACGAAAGATGTCGGCGGCGAACCACGACTCGACCCCAGCCGATGGGAGCTGCACCCACCGGATGCCCTCGTGGTCGACCTCGGCAAACTCGGCCGGCGAGCCACCCCACCAGACGATCGCCTCAGCGGCGGTACTCGTCTCGGTGGGTTCGCCGCCGGCGTTCTTGACCGCCTCGATCAGCTCCGGCGTCGCTCGGGGGCCGACGTAGATCTTCCGAGTGCGCGCTCCGTCAGTCATCTGACCATTATCTCGGCCCAGCTCCGGGCGGCCGCTCACGGGTACTTGATGTCGACCTCGGTCACGTCCAGCAGATAGTGCTGCGCCGAGTTCAACCGGTCGAACGTCGAACGCCGCAGATAGGCCTTCTGGTCCAGCTGTTGGGGGATGTCCCGCCGGCAGAACGCCGAGTGCATCGCCCGCCGCGGCCGGTCGGAGCTGTTGAGGGTGCCGCCATGCCACAGGTGACTGTTGAAGACCACGACGGTACCGGCGGGTGCGAGAAGCTGCACCTGGTCGGGGTGGTCGTCCGCGGGATCGGCCATCGCCTGGCCGGGGAGTACGCCGCCCAGGTGCGACCCGGGCACGACCCGGGTGGCGCCGTTCTCGGCGGTGAAGTCGTCGAGCAGCCAGATCGAGTTGCACACGCGGTAGTCGCCCGGCTGGACCGGCTCGCCGTAGTCGGTGTGCAGGCCCTGAAGTCCCTGACCAGGCAGCGCCGCCCTGCTGTTGAGAGAGAACATCTTGAACGTACCCAGGACGTGATGGATCGCTGCGAGCACGCGAGGATGGGAGAGGCACACCTCGAACATCGGGTCCTTGTTGACCAGATCGGCCAACCTGTCCGTGCCTTCCTCCTGGTGTACCTCCAGACCTGCTTCGGCGCCCTCGGCGGCAGTGAGTTCGGTCAGTCGAGCATTGAACTTGTCGACCTCGCCTTGCGTCAGAATCCCGTACAGGGGCAGGAATCCGTTGCGGTCCAGAGCTGCCTTCTCCTCGGCCGAGAGCGTGTCCTCTGCTACGCCGAGCTCGCGTAGGGCGGCGGTGATGTCCATGGGCGTTCGCTCCTTCCACACACCTTCCTCGCCGAAATTATCGCCAGGGACGGGCCCGCGGGCCATGCAGGACGCGACGAGCCCTATGCACAGAACGCCAGATCTGGGCAAGCTAGGGCCATGTCCGCGCTGCTCCCGCGATCCCAGGCAAAGATCGCCCCGGGTGCCGTCCACGTCCCTGACTGGCTCGACCTGGACACCCAGCGGCAACTCGTCCAGGCGTGCCGGGAGTGGGCCACCGGTCCGGCCGGCATGCGGGCGACGCGGCTGCCCAGCGGTGGCGTGATGTCCGTACGCACGGTCTGTCTCGGCTGGCACTGGGTCCCCTACCGTTACTCCCGCACCGTCGACGACGGCAGCCCGGTACGGGAGTTCCCGGACTGGTTGGGGGAGCTGGCTCGACGCGCGGTCGGGGAGGCGTACGACGATCCGGCGGCCGCGGAGGCCTACCAACCCGACATCGCGCTGATCAACTTCTACGACGACAACGCCCGGATGGGCCTTCACCAGGATCGCGACGAGCGCAGCTTGGCTCCGGTGGTGTCGCTGAGCCTCGGTGACGCGTGCATCTTCAGGTTCGGCAACACGCGCAACCGCAACCGGCCGTGGACCGACGTCGAACTCCGGTCCGGCGACCTGTTCGTCTTCGGCGGCCCGTCGCGGTTGGCGTTCCACGGCGTACCCAGAGGACTGGTCAATCCGCAGCCACCCGACGGCGTGGGTGGGGAGATCGGGCTGGGCCACGGCCGGTTGAACATCACCATCCGCGAGTCGGGTCTGCGCTGATGCCTCCACGTCGAACGAACGCGGGCGCGCGGGCCGGGAGCAGCGCGAGCGACGATGCCCCCCGACTCCTCGGAGCGGGCGTGCACGTGGCTCCCCGCGGGCGGCACTTCCCCGTCCACGCGCACGGTTCCTGGGAGCTCGTCTACTACCTGCAGGGGCGGGTGCGCTGTCCGATCGGTGAGGAGTGGTACGACGCGATGCCTGGCACGGTGCTGGTAACCCCGCCGGGAGTGCCGCACGCGGAGTACACCGACGCGGGCTACACGAACCGGCACATCCAGGTGCAGGCGCCAGCGAGCCAGGCCTGGCCGCGGGTGTGCTATGACGACGGTGACCGCTCGCTCGGCCGGATCTTCGACGCTCTCACCCAGGAGGTGGCGCACCCGGGACCGGATCGCGACGACATGGCTCGTCTCCTGCTCGCCGAGCTGGACCTGCGGCTGCGGCGGGCCCGAGCCACTGTGGACGTGCCCTCCGGGGAGCGGTTGGTGGCTGAGGCCGAACGCCTTGTCGAGGAACGCTTCGCCAGCCGGATCCGGATCGCCGACATCGCCGCCGAGCTGGGGGTGTCGCCGTCGGGGCTCCGTGCGTACTTCGCGAGGTTCCGTGGCACCACCCTGAGGGCGTACCTCCATGCGGTGCGGCTGCGACACGCGATGGGTTACCTGCGCAACTCCACGTTGACGCTGCAGTCGATCGCGGAGTTGACGGGGTACGACTCGGTGAGCCACCTGAGCCGTCACGTCAAAGCGGCGACGGGCGCGTCACCTGGAACCCTCCGCGGCCCGCAGCGTTCCTGATCCCGGTCGAGCACAGGGCGCCGGAACGAGTGGAAGGCCCGGTGGCAAGAAGAAGCCCGCCGGTCAGTGTGAGGGAGGGATTCCCCACACCGACCGGCGGGCGGTCAAGCGCCGAAGCGCTCGGATTCTGCTGTGACGACCGTCAGGTCGTCAGTGCCGGATCAGGCGACGGAGCTTGAAGCCGGCGAGGCCGACTCCAGCCAGCATGAGCGCGATCACAGCGCCCCAGCCGAACGTCGCGAGCGGCGCCTTGTTGGACGCAGGTGCCAGGTCGGCGTTGACCGCACCCTCGCCCTTGACTCCGCCAGCCTCAGCACCGGCCTTCACACCGGCACCGTCGGCCTCGACCTGCGCACCAGCACCGGCCTGCGGAGCTGCCGCGCCGGCCTTGACACCCGGCTCGGACACAGCAGCGACGTTGCTGCCGCAGTCCACCTTGCCGAGCTCCAGGTCGACGAGACCCGGGTAACCCGTCTCGACACCGAGGGCGGTCACGCTGATCTGTCCGGCCTTGGCGGTCTGCTCGCCGACCTGCAGGTTGGCGAGGCGCACCGCGTCGAGCTGGTCAGCCGGAACCGCGGCGAGAACCTGGTCGAGAACACCGGTGACCTCGACCGGCAGCTGGCTCTGAACCTTCGACAGGACGTCGGTGAGGTTCAGGTCCAGGCCCTCCGGCGGAACGCTCGCCACCGGAATCTGCTGTCCGTTCACCACCGCGACGACCTGGGCCTCAACCGGGCTGGCCTTGCCGAACGTGTCGCTCGGCGTGGACAGGCAGTTGGCCGTGATCGACTTGCCGACCACCATCAGCTGGATGTCGGGCAGACCACCGGTCGGCAGGCTGCCGAGGGCCGGCAGGCCACCGAGGGCGGGAAGCTCCCCAAGGCTGAGGTCCGGCAGCGCCAGGTCCGGAGACTCGACGTCAGGCACCCCAGGAATGGGCAGCGTGCTGGTCAACGGCAGGTTTCCGGTCAGGTCGCCGGTCGACGGAACCGCCGGCAGGAGGCCACCGGTCGACGCCAGGTTGCCACCGAGGCCACTGAGCAGGCCGTCGGCGAGACCGTCGGTCAGGTCACCTGTCGCCGGAAGACTCGGCAGCGCCGGAAGACCCGGGAGCTCTCCACCCAGCAGGGCGGTGAGGCCAAGCGCGTCGAGCGTCCCGAGCGACACCTGGATCTGGCCATCGCCACTGACCAGGCAGCCATTGTTGGCACCGAGCTGGACGACACCGTTGGCACCGACCACGCCCGCGCATGCGGCGGCGTACCCATTGGGAGTCGTGGCGGCGTCCTGTCCGAGTGCACCGACGAGCGCGACCTGCTGATCACCGATCATCGGCAGCTCAGGCGCCTTGACACCCTTCACAGTTTCCAACGCGCCATCATTAACCGAGAGGTAACCGCCACTACCGGCAACCTGTCCGCCCACGCTGACGTTGAACGAGTTGGCCTGCGCGCGGCTGACCGTCTCTCCAGCAGCGATGTCACTGCCATTGCCGCCGCCCGCGCTGGCTGCAGCCGGAGCCGCGGCAAGTGCCGACACCACGGCAAGGCTCGCGCCGACGACCGCGGCACGTCCTGCCCATGCTCCAGCTCGGATGAGCTTTTCCGGGGACGACCCCGGTCCACGCATCACCATCGACGCTGTCACGTCCCTCCACTATGCGGAAATTGCCATGCCCCCCAAGGCACTCTTGTGGCCCTGGCGTTATTTCCCTTGTGTGCTGGAGGAACGAGTCATTAAGGGGGAAGTTACGCCTTCTGCGGTGAATTTTCCGATTAGGAACGATTCACGGGACGCCGCCGGCTGGGTCGGCGGTGCCTGCCCCGCGCGTACCACGGCCAGGGGTGGCGTGTCTTGGTCCCGTTCCGGTCCTCGGGCCGCATCGGCAGGCCCCCATGCTGCACTGTGCGGGTGGCACGCGTCATGGAGGGCCCCTCGGTTCGCCCGTCGGCCCTGGTCAGGCGTTCGCGAGCTGCGTCTAACTCTCGCTCAGGCCGTCGATCGTAGCCATCTCGGCAGAGGTCAGCTCGAAGTCGAGTACGTCGACGTTGGACTCGATGCGTTCGCGTCGGGCCGACTTGGGGATCACCACGATGCCATGCTGGACGTGCCAACGGATGATGACCTGCGCGGCGGTCTTGCCGTGTGCCCCGGCGATCTCGACGAGGGCCGGGTCGTCGAGCCGCGCCGCCCGGAACGGGCTGTAGCCCTCGAGCACCACTCCGCGTTCGCGCATCGCGTCGAGTACGCCGCGGTCGAACTGGAACGGGCTCCACTTGATCTGGTTCGCCGCGGGCGCCTGCCCGGTCGCCTCGATGAGCTCGTCGACCTGCGCCACGGAGTAGTTGCTCACGCCGATGGCACGGGCCAGGCCCTGCTTCTGCGCCTCGACGAAGACCTGCCACGAGTCGACCCCGGCCGTTCCACCGGGTGGCCAGTGGATGAGCCACAGATCGACGTACGGCGTACCAAGCTTCTCCAGGCTCTCCTCGAGCGTCTGGCGTTCGCGTCCCACGTGGTCCGGCGGCATCTTGGTCGTGACGAAGATCTGGTCGCGGGGTACGCCGCTGTCACGCAACGCGGCGCCGACCTGGGACTCGTTGCGGTATCCGGTCGCGGTATCGATGTGCCGGTAGCCAATTTCCAGGGCCGTCTGCACGGAGTTGCGAGCCTCGTCGTCGCGAAGCTGCCAGGTGCCGAAACCGAGGAGCGGCATGCGCCCGCCGCCCGGAAGGGCGGCAACGAGGTCGGAGGTGAGGCCGATGTTAGTCATGGGTCAGGTCCTACCCCGTCGACCGGGCGGCTGCCAAGTGAGGGGTCGCGGCGCCGCCCGGCGCTGGCCGCATCCGGTCCGCCGTTGAGTCGGGAACAACAGTGGGGACGTCCAGGTTTGCACCGGCGTGGCTACCGACGTCGCGCACGTTCCGCTGTCCGTACTCGACCTCGCCCCCGTCGGGTCGGGCCAGACCACGAGCGACGCGCTCCATGCCTCTGTCTCGCTCGCCCGGCGGGTCGAGGAGCTGGGCTATCACCGCTACTGGGTCGCCGAGCACCACAACATGCCCGGGATCGCCTCGACCAGCCCGGCGGTCATGATCGCCCATGTCGCGACCCGCACGTCCCGTATCCGGGTCGGCTCCGGCGGGGTGATGCTGCCCAACCACGCTCCGCTCGTGGTGGCCGAACAGTTCGCGATGCTGGAGGCGCTGCATCCGGGTCGGATAGACCTCGGGATCGGTCGTGCTCCCGGGACCGACCAGGCGACCGCGGCAGCGTTACGTCGTACGCCGGAAGGACTGGGAGCAGAGGACTTCCCGCGCGAACTCGACGACCTGCTGGCGCTCCTCGGTGACCCGACCCGGGAAGAAGCGCGGACTCTACGGATCACAGCCACCCCGGCGGCACTCTCGTCGCCGGCGGTGTGGCTGCTCGGGTCGAGCGGCTACAGCGCCCAGGTCGCGGGCACGCTCGGGCTGCCGTTCGCGTTCGCTCATCACTTCAGCGCCCGGAACACCCTGCCGGCGCTCGATCTCTACCGCAGCGCATTCCGGGCGTCCGAGGTGCTCGACAGGCCGTACGCGATGGTCACGCAGGCAGCGTTCGTGGCCGACACCGCCGAAGAGGCCGAGCGGCAGGCCCAGCCCGCGCGGTTGGCGCAGGTCTCGCTGCGCGCGGGCCGACCGCGCGCGTTGCCGAGCCCGGAGGAAGCGGCGGCGCACGCGTGGACCACTGCCGAGCGCGAGATCCTCGCCGCCTCGCCCGGCCGGCCGACGGTAGGCGACCCCCAGGGGGTACGAACCGAACTGGCGGAGCTGGTGGCGGCGACCGGCGCCGACGAGCTGATGATCACGTCCATGACCCACGGCGTCGACGAACGGCTCCGGAGCTTCGAACTGCTCGCGAAGGCCTGGCAGTGAGCGCGAGCGGGACAGAGACTGGAGAGATGACGCCAGCCAAGTACCCAGCCGACGGGCCGGACGACGGAACTGCCCCGGAGTCGGGTGCGGAGTTTGCGGAGTCGAGTGTGGAGTCGGGTGCGGAGTCGAGTGTGGAGTCGGGTGCGGAGTCGAGTGTGGAGTCGGGTGCGGAGCCGGCCGACGGACTTGGCGGCCAGCGGGTCCACGAGCGGGACGACCGTAGTGACCCGGAGCCGGGGGGCCAGCGGGTGACGCGATCGTCGGTGTCGCCGGACCGGATCGGACCGCTGCTTCCGGCCCGGGCGGCCGAGGACGATCCGGCGTCCTGGGGCGATCGCGGGGACGATGACGACGAGCGACTGCGGGCCGACGTACCACCCCACCACGGCGCCTGACCTCCCACGCGCTTCCCGACGACCTCGCCACCAGCCGCCGGCGCAGGCCCCTCGCGTCCGCCGCTCACGTGACCCGGTGACGCCCAAGGCGGGTCACGTGGTGGGGGAACCGCGCAGCACCAGGGACAGGCGAGCGGTCACGGCAGCCCGCGCCAGGTCGGCGGCGACCTCCGGCGGCACCGCCACGACAACGAGACCGCCCTCGGCACCGAAACCACCACCCACCCCACCTCCGCCACCCGCGAGCGCGGAGTCACCCGACAGCAGATCGCCGGACAGGTCACCGCCGCTCGCACCCGAACCGTCTCCGTTCCCGGCAGCCAGCCGCCCGTCTCCCGTACCGGGGAGCACGAGCACTCTCGCCTCGCGCACGACGTACCGGGCCGGCGACCCGGCGTCCTCCGCATCGGTCTCCGCGGCCAGCAGGTCGATCCGGTCACCCACCCGGACAAGGGCCAGTGCGCCAGCGTCGGCCACCCGCACAGGGGCCGCGACCAACTCGCCCTCGGACCGGTCGTGGAGAAGGCCGGGGCCTACCAGGTCGACATCGGTCAGGGGCGCACCCGCGCGGACCGGCCCGGCCAGGATCCGCCCGGTGCGTGGATCGCCTGGCGTCAGGGCGCCGGCGGGTATGACGTCACGGGGGAGAGCGACCGTGCGAACGTCGGAGTCGGCGAGGCGGGCGCCGCCGGGCAGGTCGCGTGCCGCCGCGAGCACCGTGGCGGTCGGCGCCGGTGCGGGTTCTGTCAGGTGGAGCGCCACCGCCATGCCGGCCGCCGCCAGCCCTGCCGCGAGCAGCCGCCGGTGCCACGACACCGCCCGGCGCAGGTCGCGCCCGAACCGTCTGGTCGTCAGCATGTCGATCATTCCGGCAGGGTGAGCGGGATCGGCAGCCCGTCGAGGGCCGTGGCGCACGGGCAGGCTCGCACGGACGGGAGGTCGGGGATCACGGAGTACAGCACCTTGCGCAGGCGGTCCAGGTGGGTGGCGAAGAGCGCGAAGACCTCCGCCTGGCTGACCCCCTCTCCTTCGGTGACACCGGCGTCGAGGTCGGTGACCAGGGCGATGGCGGTGTAGCAGAGGCCGAGCTCGCGCGCCAGAACAGCTTCGGGGTGCCCGGTCATGTTGACGAGCGACCAGCCCGCCGCGGCGTACGACCTGGACTCGGCGCGGGTCGAGAACCGCGGCCCTTCGATCACCACCATCGTCCCGCCACCGGTGGCTCGCCAGCCCGTTCGGTCGAGGGCGTCGAGGACGACCCGGCGACCGTCGGGACAGTACGGATCGGCGAAGCTCACATGGACCGCGCCCGTGTCGTAGTAGGTCTGGATCCGGCCCGACGTCCTATCGACCAACTGGTCGGGGACCACGACGCTGCCCGGGCCGAGGTCGGCCCGCAGGGAGCCGACCGCGCACGGACCGAGGACCTGTCGTACGCCGACCGACCGCAGTGCCCAGAGGTTGGCGCGGTAGTTGATCCGATGGGGTGGGTGCCGATGATCGCGCCCGTGCCGCGGCAGGAACGCGACAGCGCGGCCGCCGACGGTGCCGACGACCAGTGGATCGGACGGCTCACCGTAAGGCGTCGTGACGGCGACCTCGGTGGTGTCGTCGAGAAAGGCGTAGAAACCGGAGCCGCCGATGACGCCGATCTGCGCCCGCGGGGGCGGCGAGGAAGGGGGAGATGCGGTCATGCGGAGAGGCTAGGGAAATTCGGTGGACCCCGAGCGAGTTGTCCACATTCGCAGCCGATCGGGCACCTGTGGACAAAATCTGGCAGTACGCAGCGTCCAGCGCTCGTTGATCGCGGCGGTGTGGAGGGTGGCTCCGTCGCAGGCGGCTAGCTTGTCAACGTGGTCGCCATCGCTCGCGGCTAGGCCGTGTCTCCTAAACCCTGGCGGTAGTTGAGGATGGCGGCAGCGAGGGTGAGTCCGCCGAGGTAGGTGATGGCGTACTTGTCGTAGCGGGTGGCGATGCCGCGCCATTGCTTGAGTCGGTTGAAGCCTCGTTCGGCGGTGTTGCGCCACTTGTAGATCAGGTGGTCGAAGCTGGCGGGTCTGCCGCCTGCTGACCCCTTGGCCTTGCGGCGGCCGAGTTGGTCGATCCGTTCGGGGATGGTGTGCGGGATCTTCAACGCCCGCAGGTGTGACCGTGTGGACGGATGGGAGTACGCCTTGTCGGCCAGCAGCCGGAACGGTCGGCGGTCATAGAGCCGGTGCCGGGTCAGCAGCGGCGCCAGCATCGGGTTGTCGCCGGCCTGCCCGGGACTGAGCAGCAGCGTGATCGGTCGGCAGTCGGCGTCGACCAGCGCGTGGACCTTGGTGGTGAACCCGCCCCGAGACCGCCCCAAGCCATGATCATCAGGCTCGGCCGGCAGATTCTTGTAACTCGACTCAGCCCCTTTTTAGGCCGGGGGCGCCGGCGGCGTGCTGATGGGCTCGCACGCTGGTCGAGTCCGCACTCAACAGCCGCCTCATGTCCTTCGCACCCGCCGCATCCGGGCACGCGAGGCGGACCGCGGCAAAGATCCGGTCGTAGGTTCCGTCGGCAGACCACCGTCGGTGCCGCTTCCACACCGATTGCCACGGCCCGAACTCCGCTGGCAGGTCACGCCACGGACAGCCGGTCCGGAACCGCCAGCAGATTCCCTCCAACATCAACCGGTGGTCATTCCATGGACGCCCCTGACGCCCATCCCCACAAGGAAGAACCGGCTCGATCACAGACCACAAACCATCGTCGATCACACCTGAACGGATCATGAAACCAATACTGGCCGACCACACGCCACATCTTTAGGAGACACGCCCTAGTCCTTCTAGGGCCTAGGCAGCCGAGCCCGACTTGCTCGGTGTCGCAGAGCTGGAGCTGGAGGCTCCCGACGAGGATGAACTGGTCGCCTTGTCACCGGACTTGCCGTCACTCGACTTGCTGCCACCGCTCGACGAGGCGTCCGACGATCCGCTGCTGGACGAGGAGTCGCTGGACTTCGACTCGCCGTTGGAGCTCGAGGACTCGGACGACTTCTTGCCACGGCCGTCGGACCGGCTGTCGTTGCGGTAGAAGCCCGACCCCTTGAAGACCACGCCCACGGCGCTGAAGACCTTGCGCAGCCGGCCGGCACAGGTGGGGCACTCGCGGAGCGGATCGTCGGTGAACTTCTGGACGACCTCGAGCTGCTCGTCGCAGTCGACACAGGCGTACTGATAGGTCGGCACTGCTCCTCCAGTCAACATCGCCGCCATGTCCGAGGGCGGCGGCCAACGCAGCAAAGATTAGCACTCCCGGCACCTGACTGCTAAGCGCCGGCAGCCCCTTCCGGACGCTCTCCCCGGCCCTCGCGGCCCGGCTCCGTCAGTCGAACGCGCGCAGGTCCCGGTCGGTCGCGAACCACAGCGCTTCCGGCAGGTCGAACGTCGCGAAGGCGTAGTTGCCCATCGGAAGCCAGTACGCGTACTCGTCGGGGGTGCAGCCCTGCCAGACCAGGACGATCCGCCAGGTATCGACGTACAACGTCCATACCCGGCGCTGCCGAACGGTCCCCTCGTCGTCGAACCGGTAGACGCGTTCGAGCTTCACGAGATTGCCGAGGACGTCGTCCTTCTCGGTCTCGATCTCACAGCCGGTGAGCTGCTCGAGGCCGGCGTCGATGCCCTCCCGCAGGGTCGGCAGGTCTTCGGCGACGACGCGTTCGTCGAGCTTGGTGATCCAGGCCGCGAAGTAGGTCTGCGGCGACTCCCCAACCTCGGGGGCGTACATCACGCCTTCACGGTCGTCGGCGAGCTCGAACTCGTTCCAGTCCGAGGGATACCGGAACGAGAACCGTCCGAGGGGGTCCTTGTAGGTGGTGACGCCGGTGAATCGGGGGCGTCCCGTGCGTACGGTTCCAGTCACGATGGTGTCCCTTGTGTTGCTTCCTGAGCAGCCGCCGCGGCGACGACTTCGGGCGCCTTGATCTCCGTCAGTCGGGTCGTGCCCTTGAGTGAGAGTTCGTCGGCGAAGTGGCAGGCCGCCAAGTGCGTTCCGCCAACGTCACGAAGCGGTGGCGCCTCGGTCTTGCAGATCTCCTGGGCGTACGGGCAACGCGGGTGGAAATAGCACCCACTGGGCGGATTGGCCGGGCTGGGAACCTCGCCGGCGAGCAGCGTCGGCCGGGTCCGCTTGCGTGGATCCGGTTGCGGCAGCGAGGACAGCAACGCCTCTGTGTAAGGCATCTTCGGGTTGTAGAAGAGGTCGTCGGTGGTGCCGACCTCGACCACCTTCCCGACGTACATCACCGCCACGCGGTCGGCGATGTGCTCGACCACGCTGAGATCGTGGGAAATGAAGAGGTACGTCAGGTTGAACTTGTCCTGCAGGTCCTCGAGCAGGTTGAGCACCTGCGCCTGGACCGAGACGTCCAGCGCCGACACCGGCTCGTCACACACGATCAGCTTCGGGTTGAGGGCAAGCGCGCGGGCAATGCCGATGCGCTGACGCTGGCCGCCGGAGAAGGCGTGCGGATACCTGCTCGCGTGTTCCGGACGAAGACCGACCACGGTGAGCAGTTCGGCGATCCGGTCGCGCAGCTCACGGCCACGCAACATGTTGTTGATCACCAGAGGTTCGGCGATGATCCGCCCGACCGTCATGCGGGAGTCGAGGGAGGAGAACGGATCCTGGAAGATGATCTGCATCTCCGGCCGGATCCGCTTGAGCAGCTTGGAATCGGCCTTCTCGACGTTGATCGCCCCGAGCTCGTCGTGGTGGTAGATGACCTCGCCCTCGGTGGGTTCCTCGAGGCGCAGGATCGTCCGCCCGGACGTGCTCTTGCCGCAGCCGCTCTCGCCCACCACCGCGAACGTCTCGCCGCGCGCGATGGAGAGGTCGAGACCGTCGACGGCCTTCACCTGGCCGATGGTGCGCTTGAAGAAGCCAGCCTTGATGGGGAAGTGCTTCTTGAGTCCCTTGACCTCGAGCAGCGTCTTCTGATTGTGCGGAGTCTCGCCCACGATTCCTCCTACTTGGCCGTCGTCGCGGACGCCACCTCGGCCGGTGTGCTGCCGGGGTAGAGATGGCACCGTACGCTGTGGTCGGTCTTGTCGGCGATCGCCGTCTCCTCGGGCAACACCGTGTCGCAGAGGCCCGGCATGGCACTGGGACACCGCGGGTGGAAGGGGCAGCCCGGCACCTTGGAGTACGGATCGGGAACGGATCCCTTGATCACCTCGAGCTGTGCTCCGCGGTTCACGCCGATCCGCGGGATCGAACGCAGCAAGGACACCGTGTAGGGATGCTTCGGGTCGTGGAACAGGTCGTCGACCGGTGCCCGCTCGACGACTCGACCCAGATACATCACCACGACCTCGTCGCAGAGCTGGGCCACCACGCCCATGCTGTGGGTGATGAACATGATCGACATTCCGAACGACTCCTGGAGCTCACGCATGAGCTCGAGGATCTGCGCCTCGGTCGTCACGTCGAGGGCGGTCGTCGGCTCGTCGGCGATCAGCAGTGTGGGCGTACACGAGAGCGCCATGGCGATCATCGCGCGCTGCCGCATGCCGCCGCTGAGCTGGTGCGGATAGCTCTGTGCGATGCGGTCCGGGTTGGGCATGCCGACCCGGCGGAGGATCTCGACGGCCTTCTTCTGTGCCTCGGCGCGATCCGATGTCTGGTGGAGCAGGACAGCTTCCTCGATCTGGTTGCCGATCGTGTAGACGGGATTCAGCGACGTCATCGGCTCCTGGAAGATCATGGAGATCTCCTGGCCGCGGATACTCCTGATCTCGGGACTGCCCGGATCGAGGCTGGTCAGGTCGACGATCTCGCTGCTGTCCGCATCGTTGTCGACCTGCCCGGACGCGCCAGCCGCAGGAGAGGGCCGCGATCCGCCGGACCGGCGGCGCCTTGGCCGGAACAGGATGTCGCCGCTGACGATCCGTCCGGGCTTCTCGATGATCCGCAGGATCGCCCGTGCGGTGACGCTCTTGCCACATCCGCTCTCGCCGACGATGCCGAGAACCTTGCCCCGCGGCACATCGAAACTGACGCCGTTGAGGGCGTTCACGACTCCGACCGGCGTCGGGAACTCGACGTGGACGTTGCGGACGCTGACCACCGAGTCCGTGGACATCTCGGTGTCGGGTGTGCTGATGGTCGCCTCACTCATCTGGACTTCCCTGCCTCCTAGCGCCGGTGGATCGTGCCGGTTGCCCGCCCCACGAACCCTCAGCCATAGGGGTCCACCGCGTCTCTGACTCCGTCACCCAGGAGCTGGTAACACGTCACCGCGAGAATGACGGCCACCGCGGGAATGAGCATCCAGGGATACTGCGTGACGACCTGAATCTTCTGTGCGTCCTGCAGCAGGACTCCCCAACTCACCGCCGGCGGCAGCATGCCGATGCCGAGGAACGACAGTGAGGTCTCGGCGATGATGGTCCCAGGAATCGCCAGCATCGTGACGACCACGAGGTGACTGACGGAGTTCGGCACCATGTGCGTCAGGATGATCCGGCTGTGCCCACTGCCCGCCGCGCGCGCGGCGGCCACGTAGTCGGCGCTCGAATACGCCATCACCTTTCCGCGCACCTGGCGGGCGAGGCCTGCCCACGCCACCAGCGACAGGATGATGGTGATGAGGAAGTACCGTTTCGTCACGGTCATGTCTCGGGGGAGCACCGCGGCCATCGTCGCCCACAGGGGCAGCGTCGGCACGGACAGGATGATCTCGATCGCCCGTTGGAGCAGGTTGTCCACCAGGCCGCCGAAATAGCCCGAGATCGTGCCGATGACGGCCGCGAGGATAGTCGCGACGCTGACGCCGAACAGCCCGATGGTCAACGAGACCTGGGACCCGGCGAGGGTTCGGCTGAAGACGTCACGCCCGTCGATATCGCCACCCCACAGCATCAGCTTGGACGGCTCTTTCGCGGTCAGCAGGTGACGGTCGCTGGGGATCAAGCCCAATATCTTGTACTCGTAGCCTTTGCCGAACCACTCGACCTTCGACGCCTTGTTGCAGTCGACCTTGTATTCGAAGGTGAAGTTCTCCTCGTTGAGTGTCTGCGTCTGCCCGCAGATGGCGAGACCGCCGTCCCAGGTGAGCTTCGACGGTGCGGCGTTCTTGAGATTGGAGTCGACGGCGGTCGGGTCGTTGGGCGAGAGGAACGGAGCAAGGAGCGCGATCGCGTACATCACCAGCAGGATGAGGCCGCCGGTCACCGCGAGCTTGCTCTGCTTGAAACGTCTCGCCATCAGCCGCCACTGCGAGACCTCGCCGACGTCGCTGCCCTTTTCGATCGGAGCCGCCGTCACGTCGTGCGTGGGTTCGGAAACCATGGCCATCTGTAGTTACCCCTCACTCGGCGGAACGGGCTCGAGGATCGACCCACGCCAGCGCGATGTCGGCGAGCAGGTTGCCGATAAGCAGCAGGACGGACAAGATCATCAGAATGCCGACCGCGAGATACATGTCCTGGTTGAGCAGTGCTCGCAGGAACAGCGGCCCGATCGTGGGAAGGTTCAGCACGATTCCCACGATCGCCTCACCGGAGATGATCACCGGAAGCGTCGTACCCAGTGCCATGATCAACGGGTGAACGGCATTTCGGACCGCGTGCTTCCAGATCACCCGCCGCTCGAGCACGCCCTTTGCGCGAGCTGTCTGGACGTACTGCTGGTTCAGGACGTCGAGGAGGTTCGCCCGCATCACGCGGGTGAGCCACGCCGTGCTTCCGGCGGAGATGACGACCAGCGGAATCCAGAGATGCTTGAGCAGGTCGACGACCTTGCCGACGCCCCACGGCGCGTCCTGGTACTCCACTGAGAACAGTCCGCCGACATCCGCACCCAGGAACCGGGCAGCGAAGACCAGCACGATCAGCGCCAGCAGGAACTCCGGGATCGCGACGCCGACGAACTGGATGAGCGTGATGAGGTAGTCGGGTAACGAATATCGATGGGTTGCTGAATAGACACCTATAGGTATCGCGATGAGCCATGCGAGAGCGGTCGCCCCACCGGCGAGCATGATCGTGAAGCCGAGCCGGCCCCAGATGAGGTCCGCCACCGGGGTGCGTTCGGTGAACGACTGGCCGAAGTCGCCCTTGACGAAGCCGCCGATCCACTTGCCGTACTTCACCATGACCGGGTCCTTGACGCCGTAGCGGACCTCGAGCGCGGTGATCTGGTCCTGCGAGACGTTGTTGCCGATACTCCGCAGGCGTTGGATCTCAGCGGTCAGCGCGTCACCGGGAGGCGCCTCGATCAGGACGAAGCTGACGATCGAGACGATGAACAGCGTGACGACCATGTAGAGGCCTCGGCGCACGATGAACGCAAGCATGGCGGTTGTCTCCCGGTCGTTGGGTCCCCGTCAGGACTAGCAGTCGTACCCTCCAGGTACGCGCCGCGGGACCGGGAGGCGATCGGTCCCACAGCGCGTACGGTCTCGGTCAGATCGCGTGCTCCTCGGGCTTCTGCCAGAAGTAGGTCTCGGGGTCATAGACCGCAGGAGTCGGGTGGATCCACGGGTTGGCGAATCCTCCGAGTGCGAGGTTCTCCTTCCGTGGCACGTTTCCGAGATCCTTCTTGGCGAGGATGACCCGAGGTGTGTTGGCGACGACACCCATGAAGAACGGTCCGTCGGTGGCGTGGATCTTGATCATCTCCCAGACCAGCTGGTGCCGCGCCATCTCGTCGGGCTCGACCTTGGTCTGGTCGTAGAGGTCCCACAGCTTCTGGATCGGTCCGTCGGCCTCTGGCTCCATGCGTGGTGGCGTCCGCTTGAAGGGTTCGACGTTCAACTGCTGCTTCTCGGCCGGCGTTCCCCGGACGTTGTACATCTGTCCTTCCAGAGGCGCCCAACGCGACGGCTCGAGCGGCACCAGCCACTGAGGGTAGACGAGGTGGTTGGGACCGTCGCCGACCTCCCACGCGCTGTGGGAGGTGAGCTCGCCGGCGTTCCACTGGTCGGCGAAGGCCTCCGGCGACACGGGGTTCTGCGTCGCCTTGATGCCGATCGCCTTCCAGTCCGCGACGAGGTACTGGTTCTTGGACTTGTGCTCGTCGTCGGTGTCGGCCGGGAAGTCGAGGCGTACCGTGAGCTTGTCGCCGTTGGGATACTCGCGGAAACCGTCGCCGTCCTTGTCGACGACGCCGATCTCGTCGAGGAGGGCCTTGGCGCCTTCGACGTCGTGCTGGACGAAGGAGTCCCGCCACTGCTTGTAGACGGTCTTGCCCTCGTCGTTGATGAGGTACTCGATCGCCTTGGGGCTCAGCGTGCCGGTGGTGAGTTCGCCGGTGTTGAAGTAGAGCGCCTTCTGGATCTCAGTCCGATTCACTCCGAGAGACAAGGCCTGACGGAACTTCGGCTCGCGGATGAGCTCGCGGAAGTTCTCGTCCTTGTGGTCGTAGTTGAAGAAGAAGATCGAGCTCGTGCCCGAGCCGCCGTCCCAGAGGATCACGTCGAGCTGGGAGGTCGACTCGGCGTTCTTCATGGTCGAGATGTCCGCCAGGCCGATGTCGGAGAACTGCCCTTGTATGTAGTCGACCTTGCCCTGCTGGGCCTGCAGCTTGCCGACCTCTGGGTCCTGGACCATCGAGAAGTTGAGCTGGTCGAGATAGGGCAGCTGGTCACCGTTGGGCATCACGACGTAGTAGTACGGGTTGCGGTCGTAGACGACGTTGCGGCCTTCGTTCAGGGTCTTGAGCTTCCACCCGGTCATCGTCGGGCAGTCAGGATTGCGGGACCAGTCGACCTTGAGCTCGAACTCCTTGCCCTGTTCCGCCCAGTCCTTCTCCACGTCCTTGTTGTACTTCGGGTGGAACTGCTCGGCGTAATGCCTGGGCGCCATCCACTTCGGGCCGTTCCCCACGGTGCCGTTGACCCACATGGCCAGCCGGTCTGCGGTGAGCGGGGTCGGCGCGTCGAAGGTCATCACCAGGGTGGTGTCGTCCGGAGCGGTGAACTTCGCGAGCGTGCCCTTGCCGGAGCGGGCCTCGTCCGGGGGAACGTCGGAGTGGTCCTCGTTGATGACCATGTCATCCCACCAGAACATGATGTCGGCGGTCGTCCACGGCTCGCCGTCGGACCATTTGAGCCCCTTGCGGAAATGCAGGGTCCATTCCGAGGCGTCGTCGTTGGACTCCCAGCTCTCGACGAGGCCCGGGCCGATGTCGAGCCCGTCGTTGAGATAACGCAGCAGGGAGTAGCCGTACATGAACTCCTTGACCGATCCATCGACCGGGCCGCCGGTGCCGGGCTTGCTGATCAGCAACGCCTGGCCACCGAACTTGCCGGGCTGAGCCCACTTGTGCGGAATCACATATGGGTTCTCGGGAAGCCGCTCCTCGATGGGAGGCAGGTCGCCTGACTTCACCATGTCGGCAAGCATGGGCGCCTCGTTGAACTTGGCGGGCTTGCTCAGCGGCTTGGTTTCAGATCCTTTGGCCGTCGAGCCACCGGTAGGCGCCTTCGTCTCCTTCGAGCCGGAGGGAGTTCCGCTCGAACAAGAGCCGAGCATGACCGCGCCGGCCGCGGCGGCGGACGTGTAGAGGAACGTTCGGCGGTTGAGCATTGCCTGGCTCATCTGGGGTACAAAGTCACTCATCGCAGTTGCGCCCTTTCTTTCAACGGGCTAAGGGCTTACGTCCTGGGGAGCTGCCGGCGGTGCCGGCGGGGACGCAAGCTCGGAGTGTGTGGGCGCCAGGCGACCCCACCGCGGGACGGGTGTCCGGTCCCGGTTGCCATGGCACTGGGGGGTGAAGCGATTCGCCAATGGTGGTCGAGAGTTGGCCACCACTGCCACGACGCCGCCGCCACGTCCCACCATTCGTTGGGTGCGCGCGTGTCGTGGCGTCGGTCATGCCCGGCTCACGGAGGTCTGCGAGGCGCGGTTGCGACGCGGCGTCCGTGATGGGCGAACGGCAACGAACGGACTCCGGAGAAGACTTCTCCGGAGGCGCCGATGAGTTGCCTGCCTGCTATTTGTCATCGTATTGCGACCGTCTCGTTACCTCTTCCGGGCATCGTGATGCGCCGACCTTGAACAGCTTCAAGGCCCGCGCAATTTCGGGCATGTTAATGCCCTGCAGGCCGGGGTTCCAAGGGGCTGGATCAAGTTGAGACCGACTTTCCTGGGTGGACTACGGGCGGTCAGGACTGCGTAGCGGTGCGTGGTTCAACGTTGGAGTGGGCCGTCGTGTCACTGCCGTGACCGCATTGCACGGGCATTGCGTCTCCGTTGCACTGATCGCCGCCCGCTTTGCTGGGAGCCGCCCTGCCATCGACCGTACTGGCATCGATGCCACACCTGCCGGCGGGTGCGTGCCAGAAATGGTGCAAGCACAGCAGTGCCGGTCTGGCAAGGAGAACCGGCATCCTCACCTGGCCACTACTGGCCCACCCTGCGTGGCGGCTCCCGGGCCACCGTCCGGCCCGGGGCCTTCTGGCTCACGCCGCGGATGGCCCGGCTTCACACCATGAAGGCAACGAGTGGAGCCTCGATGATGGCGATTCGGGGGCGGGACGTAGCCATTAGGCTGCGGAGGGTGCGACGACCCCTTCTGACCCGGCTCGTGTTGGGCCTCGCGATCATTCTCGTCTTCGCCCTCGTCGCCTCGGCGGGTGCGGTGATCGTGAGCGTCCGCAGGTCGCTGCCCACCTACGATGGCCGCGCCGCCCTACCCGGACTGACGGCCAAGGTTGACGTGCGTCGTGACACCCTCGGAGTGCCACAGATCTACGCCGACTCCTCCGAAGATCTCTTTCGGGCGCAGGGATATGTCCACGCGCAGGACCGGTTCTTCGAGATGGACTTTCGCCGTCATCTCACCGCGGGCCGGCTCGCTGAGTGGTTCGGCCGCGATCTGGTGGAGACGGACGCTCTGGTGCGTACCCTCGGCTGGCGGCGGGTGGCTGAGCGCGAGTTCCCGTTGCTCTCCGTCCAGACGCGCGGTTATCTCAACGCCTACGCCGACGGAGTGAATGCCTACCTTGCCGAACACAGCGGTTCTCGGCTGTCCGTCGAATACACCCTCGGACGGCTCGGGCCCGGCGAACGCCCCGAGGCATGGACACCGGTCGACTCGCTCGCCTGGTTGAAAGCCATGGCGTGGGACCTCCGCGCCAACCTGGACGACGAGATCGACCGCGCCCTGGCTTCGACCAAGCTGTCGCCCCCGCGGGTCGGCGAGCTCTATCCCGCCTACCCGTTCGACCGACACACGCCCATCGTCGCGGACCGGCGTGCGACGCCGGCGAGTGTCGCCCGCAGCCCGGGACGAGCCGCGCTGCCGGCCGGCACTGCCGACGCGTTGCGAAGGGTACGTGAGCTGCTCGATGCGAGCGCGCCACTCGGCGTCGGAGGCGGTATCGAAGGTGGTGGCCGCGGCCGCGGCGGAGAAGGCATCGGAGGTGGCGGTGCGGGGGCGGACGGGCGTTCCGGCCTCGGCTCGAACTCCTGGGTGATCGCAGGGAAACACACCAGCACCGGCAAGCCCCTTCTCGCCAATGATCCACATCTTGCGCCCACGATGCCCTCGGTCTGGCACCAGACCGGACTGCACTGCCGGCAGCTGTCCCCCACCTGCAGGTTCGACGTCGCCGGGTTCGGCTTCGCCGGCGTGCCAGGCGTTGTCATCGGCCACAACCATCAGATCGCCTGGGGTTTCACCAATCTCGGCGCCGACGTCATGGATCTCTACGTCGAACGCCTGGACGGCAACACCTACATGTACGACGGTGAACGTGAGCCGCTGTCCACGCGCCGGGAGCTCATCGGGGTCAAAGGTGAGGAACCGGTCGGAATCGAGGTACGCGCGACCAGGCACGGACCCCTGCTCTCCGACGTTCACGACCGGGTACGCCGTGCCATGTCCCGGTCGGCCACTGGCGAGGAGGCGCGCAAAGGCGGTTGGCAGACGGGTGTGTCGCTGCGCTGGACCGCCCTCGAGCCCGGCCGCACCGCCGAGGCCATCTTCCGGTTGAACGCCGCCCGCGACTGGACGCAGTTCCGGTCGGCCGCCGAGCTTCTGGAGGTGCCGGCACAGAACCTGGTCTACGCCGACGTCGACGGGCACATCGGCTACCAGGCACCCGGCCGGATCCCGGTCCGGCGGGAAGGCACCGGCGAGTGGGCGGTGCCCGGCTGGACGACCAGGTACGAATGGGACGGCTGGGTTCCCTTCGACAAGCTGCCGTCGGTGCTCGACCCGGAGCAGGGCTACCTCGTGACCGCCAACCAGTCCGTCGCACCGGCAAGCTATCCGTACCGTCTCACCGACCGGCCGGCCTACGGCTATCGCAGCGACCGGATCGGCGATCTCATTCGTACGGCGATCAAGAAGCAAGGCAAGGTTGACACTGCCACGATGCTGCGCATCCAGGCCGACACGTACAACGCCAATGCCGCGTTCCTCGTGCCGTACCTGCAGAAGGTGAAGGTCGACGGGTTCACCGCGCAAGCGCAGGAGCTCTTCGCTGGTTGGGATTTCCGCCAGGGCGTGGACTCGGCGCCAGCGGCGTACTTCAACGCGGTCTGGCGCCACCTGCTGGCGTTGACCTTCCGCGACGAGATTTCGCAAGGTGCGTGGCCGGGTGGAGGCGACCGGTGGTATGAGGTCGTGCGCCGGCTTGCCACCCAACCCGACAGCCCATGGTGGGACGACGTACGTACGAAGAAGGTGCGTGAGGACAGGGACACGATGTTGGCCAAGGCGATGGTGCGGGCCAGGGCGGAGTTGACCAAGGACCTCGCCAAGGATCCGACGCGGTGGCGTTGGGGAAAACTGCACCAGCTCGAACTGGTCAATTCCTCGTTCGGATCGAGTGGGATCGGCCCGCTGGAGCGCCTGTTCAACCGGGGCCCGTACGAAGTGGCCGGCGGATCCGATGCGGTGCTCGCGACCGGGTGGGACGCGGCGGGGGAGGACTACTCGGTCACGTCCGTTCCGTCGATGCGGATGGTCGTCGACCTCGCAGACCTCGACCGGTCGCGGTGGATCAACCTCACCGGTGTGTCAGGGCATCCATCTTCGCCGCACTACAACGACCAGATCGAGGAGTGGGTCGGCGGGAAGACTGTGCCATGGGCGTTCACCAGGCGGGCGGTGACGAAGGCAGCCGGGTACCACCTGGTCCTTGCGCCATGACCTCTCGATCCCTTCGGCCCCTGTTCGGCGGCTACGGGGGCGGGAAGCGGATCAGACCCGACGGCGTCGCTGCCGCGCGGACGCGCCAGTCGCTGCGGTCGCTGGGCACGGCACCCTCCAGAACTTCGCCGTCGTGGAGGAGTACGCAGCTGAACGCCTCGCGGGCGATCCGCGGCAGCGCGAGGTCGTAGCTGCCACCTCCGCGGCCGAGGCGCATGCCGGTGCGGTCCGCGGCCAGCCCGGGGACGAGCACGGCGTCAGCTGTCGCGACCGCCTCCCGCCCGAGGCGGCGCCCGGACGGTTCGAGCAGGCCGAGCCGCGCGCGCGTCAGCGTTCCGGGCCCGGTGTAGGCCGCCCAGTCCAGGTCGAGGTCACGCCCGAGGACGGGAAGCAGTACCCGGATCCCCCGCCGATCAAGGGCGTCGAGCAGGGGACCGGTACCCGGCTCGGTGCCTACGCCGACGTAGGCCGCCACGACCGCGGCCCGGCTGACTTCGGGCACGCCGAGCAGCACGTCGCACAGTTCGACCGCGGCCGCCTGCAGGTCCGCGGGCCGCAGTTTGCTGCGCTGGAGGAGGATCCGCCGGCGGAGGCGTTCCTTCTCCTCGTGCACGTCGTAAGGCATGAAGCGCCGGCCACGCATGGTTCGTTATCTTTCCTCAACATTTGCCATCGGTGGGCGCGTTCAGGAAATGCTGTGGACAGACCCACCAGACGTGCAAATTTGCTGACCGAGCAAGCATCTCGGGATCTGTGGCAGCCATGCCAGGCGCACGTCCGCCTCGGCGTCGCCCGAACGGCCACCTGCTGCCGCTCAGCCGTCCAACTGCCGGTGCCCGGCAAGCCCGCGCCGCTCGCCGCTCGACGGCGCCGGTCCGCTACCTGCCGACGCCCGCACGAAGCCCGGACGGCCGACGGCGTCCCGACGCCGTTGCCGGGCCGTCGGTGTCCGCCCATCGAGTCAGCCGCGAGTCAGCCGGCTCTACCCAGAATCCGTCGTCTAGGGTCGGGCCATGGTCTACTCCGGTGCATCCGACTTCACGGTCCGTAAGGCCGTCATCCCCGCCGCCGGCCTCGGCACGCGTTTCCTGCCCGCGACGAAGGCGACGCCGAAGGAGATGCTTCCGGTCGTCGACAAGCCCGCGATTCAGTACGTCGTGGAGGAGGCGGTCGCGGCGGGGCTTCGTGACGTCCTCATGGTTACCGGCCGGGGCAAGCGCCCGCTCGAGGACCACTTCGACCGGGCGTACGAACTGGAGGAGGCTCTGCGCGAGAAGGGTGACAAGGAGAAGCTCGCCGAAGTCACCGTGTCGAGCGAGCTCGCCGACGTCCACTACGTACGCCAGGGTGCGCCGAAAGGGCTCGGGCACGCGGTGCTCTGCGCCGCCCAACACGTCGGCAACGCGCCGTTCGCCGTACTCCTCGGTGACGACCTGATCGACGAGCGCGACCCGCTCCTGTCGACGATGATCGACGTGCAGAAGGCCAAGGGTGGCAGCGTCGTCGCGCTGATCGAGGTCGACCCGGCGCACGTCCACCTGTACGGCTGCGCCGCGGTGGAGCCGACCGACCAGCCCGACGTGGTCCGGGTGACGGATCTGGTCGAGAAACCCGACGCCGCCGATGCGCCGAGCAACCTCGCGATCATCGGACGGTACGTCCTGGCGCCCGAGGTCTTCGACGTCCTCGCCGAGACGCCGCCGGGACGTGGGGGCGAGATCCAGCTGACCGATGCCCTGCGTACCCTCGCCGACCGCCCCGACCAGGGCGGGCCGGTGCACGGGGTGCTGTTCCGGGGCCGGCGTTATGACACCGGTGACAAGGCCGACTACCTCCGCGCAATCGTGCGCCTGGCCTGCGACCGGGAGGACCTCGGCCCGGAGTTTCTCGCCTGGCTCAAGGGCTTCGTCGCCGAGGCGACCGAGCCGGAAGCGGCGACGCTCCGGTGAGCGCGGCCGAAGCCGTCCGTGCGGCGGGCGAAGCGCGGGTGGGGATGATGTCCGGGTGAAGAGCGTCGAGGAACATCTGGACGCGGTCCTCGCGGGAGTCCGTGAGCTGCCGCCGTTCGAGCAGCAGCTGATGGACGCGCACGGCTGCGCCCTCTGCGAGGACGTCACGGCCGGCTTCGACCTGCCGTCGTTCGACAACTCCGCGATGGACGGCTACGCGGTACGTGCCGAGGACGTCGCGCACGCGTCCGAGGACGCGCCCGTCGTCCTGCCGGTGGTGGGCGACCTGCCGGCCGGAGGAACTCAGGCGCACGCGCTCGCACCCGGGCAGGCGTTGCGGATCATGACCGGAGCTCAGGTCCCGCGCGGATCCGACACGGTGATCCCGGTCGAGTGGACCGACGGTGGGGTCGCGAAGGTCGCGATCCGGCAGCCACCCGGTGACAACTCCTATATAAGGCGTCGCGGCGAGGACATCGAGACCGGACAGCTGCTGGTCGCGTCGGGCACACACCTGGACGCGAAACAGATCGCCGTCCTCGCCGCCGCCGGCCGGGATGTCGTCAAGGTCCGTCCCCGGCCGCGCGTGGTCGTACTGTCCACCGGATCGGAGCTGCGCGAGCCGGGTCAGCCTCTCGGCGACGGTCTGATCTATGACTCCAACAGTTATACGTTGGCCGCCGCGGTCCGCGAGGCGGATGGCATCGCCTACCGCGTCGGCGTCGTCGCCGACGACGAGCGGACGTTCATGACCGTGCTGGAGGAGCAGCTGGTCCGCGCCGACCTGGTGGTGACCAGCGGGGGAGTGAGCGTCGGTGCGTACGACATCGTGAAACAGGCCCTTCGCCGTCTCGGCACGGTGGAGTTCACGCGGGTGGCGATGCAGCCGGGGATGCCGCAGGGTTTCGGCGTGATCGGTGAGGACCGTACGCCGATCTTCACGTTGCCGGGCAACCCGGTGAGTGCGTACGTCTCGTTCCAGGTCTTCGTTCGGCCCGCCCTCCGCGCGATGCTGGGCATCACCCCGGCTGTCACGCCGACGGTGACCGCGACGGCGACGACCGGTTGGCAGGCGTCTGAGGGCCGCCGGCAGTTCACGCGGGTGGAGTACACCGTCGGTCCGGACGGACGGGGGCTGGTGCGGCCGGTGAGCGGTCCCGGCTCGCACCTTGTCGGTGGGCTGGCGCGGGCCAATGCGCTCGCCATCGTGCCCGAGGGTGTACGTGAGGTGCCCGAGGGCGGGGCGATCGAGGTGATGGTTCTCGGTGCGCCGCGATGACGTGCGGTCGATGACGTACGCCGAGATGACGTGCGCCGAGCTGACAGTGCGCCGAGATGACAGTGCGCTGTTGGGCGAGGGGCTCTTCACGCAGGAGGCTCGTTTGGATGAGGGCGCCTCTCACGCGAGGGCTGATTGGATGAGGGCGCCCCTCACGCCGCCCTATGGGGTGAGGGTGCCCCTCACGCGGCGTTCACGCCGGGCGGGGTCTGGGTCAGGAGAGGAAGCGAGCTGATGTCCGAAGAGCCGGCGTTGACGCATCTGGACGACCGTGGCGCGGCCAGGATGGTCGACGTCTCGGCGAAGCCGGCCAGCGCCCGCACCGCGCGGGCCACCGGCCTGGTCCTCGTCTCCGCCGAGGTGATCGCCCTCCTGCGCGGCCCCGGCGTACCCAAGGGCGATGCGCTCGCCGTTGCCCGGATTGCCGGGATCATGGGCGCGAAGCGGACGCCCGAACTCGTGCCCCTCTGCCATCCGATCGGCATCACCGGAGTCGATGTTGACCTCACGGTGCTCGACGAGGGCGTGGCGATCGCCGCCCGCGTCCGCACCACCGACCGTACGGGCGTCGAGATGGAGGCTCTCACCGCCGTCGTGACTGCGGGGCTCGCCGTCGTCGACATGGTGAAGGCGGTGGATCCGGCGGCGGTGATCACCGACGTACGGGTCGAGGAGAAGACGGGCGGTACGTCGGGGGACTGGCGGCGGTCATGATGAGAGCGTGTGTGGTGACGGTGTCCAACCGCGCGGCGGCGGGTGTCTACGCCGACCGGGCCGGGCCGATTCTCGTGGCCGGGCTGCGTGAACTCGGGTTCGCCGCCGACGAACCCCTGGTGGTCCCCGATGGCGAGCCTGTCGTGACGGCGTTGCGGGAGGCGGTCGCCGAGGCGTACGACGTGGTTCTCACCACGGGAGGTACCGGCCTGAACCCGAACGACCAGACCCCGGAGATGACCCGTCGGGTGCTCGAGGTCGAGGTACCCGGACTCGCTGAGGCCGTGCGGGCGTACGGTGTTGATCACGGGGTACCCACCGCGGCGCTGTCACGCGGGCTGGCCGGCCTGGCAGGATCGACGCTCATCGTCAATTTGCCGGGCTCGTCCGGCGGCGCCCGGGACGGGATGGCGGTCCTGGCACCGGTCTTGCGGCACGCGGTCGAACAGATCCGGGGCGGGGACCACCCGGGTGCGCAGGGCGGACACGATATGCGGGGCGGGAACGATACGCAGGGCGGGGAAGGCACGAAGGACAAGCACGGTGGTCAGGACAAGCGCGACGCGGTGAGTGGGAGCCAGTGAAACACGCGGGGAGGCAGAGCCTCCGCCGGCCGTGGCCGGTACGGCTTTCCGAGGGACCAGTCGGGCTGCGGCCCCTCCGGACCCGAGACGCTGGTGCCTGGCGGCAGGTGCGGTCGCGCAACCTCGCCTGGCTGCAACCGTGGGAGGCGACCCCGCCTCCCGGTGTCGACCCGCGTCCCCGCAGCTTCCGCGCCATGACCCGCTCGCTCCGCGCGCAGGCGCGGGTGGGGCTGTGCCTTCCGTTCGTCGTGACGTACGCCGACTCCGGGTCCGATCCGGATGCCACCACCGCCCGCGCGGAGCGACTGGTCGGGCAGCTCACCGTCAGCGGCATCACGCTCGGTTCGGCCCGTTGGGCGCAGATCGGGTACTGGATCGACCAGGCGTACGCCGGCCGCGGCATCATGCCGACGGCTGTCGCGCTCGCGTGTGACCACTGCTTCTTCGTCCTGGGTCTGCACCGGATCGAGATCAATATCCGGCCGGAGAACGCCGCCAGCCTCAGAGTGGTGGACAAGCTCGGGTTCCGCCGTGAGGGGATCCGGCCGCGGTACCTCCACATCGATGGTGACTGGCGCGACCATGTCGCGTACGCCCTGCATGCGGAGGAAGTGCCTGAGGGCGTGCTCACCCGGTGGCGGCGGAGGCGGGCGATGGAGGAGCGGCACCGCGGCACCTCCGCGCCCGGCACCTCCGCGCCGCAGCAGGGTCCGTCGGCCTGACTTCCGCCGTCGGTGGAAGGCACTCTCACGACACACCGTCTGACCTGCACGGTAAAGCGCGGTCGCTTGCGTACTTTTCTACCCGTGGGTACTGGGCTGATCTACGCGGCGATCGTTGCTGCCTGGGCCGCCTACCTTGTTCCCGGGTGGATTCGGCGGCACGAGGAGGTGGCCGACGCGGCACCGGTGGTCGACCGTGCGCCGCCGCCGGTACGTGTGCTGGAGCGGCGCCACTCCGGACGCGGTGCGACTGCTGACCTCTCCCGCGACGCGACGGGCGACGACGAACGACGACCCCCGGGGTACGGGCCGCCGCGTTCGGGTGCTGCGCGCCCGTCGTCTGTCGTACGCCGTCGGCGGCGCGTCCTGGTGGGACTGATCGGGCTCACCACTGTCGTCGCGGTGCTCGGTGCGTTCCGGCTCGCCCCGTGGTGGGCGCTCGCGGTGCCCGTGGGAATCGTCGCGGCGTACCTCCTGATCTGCGCGGTTCTCGCCCGGGGTCATCGCAGCCAGGGCGTGCGGGCTGTGGCGTCGGCCTCGCCGTCCAGCGCGACGGAGGGCAAGGGTGCCACGAGGGCTTCCGGATCTGCCCGATCCGGGCGCGCTCCGGCCGCTCATGGTGTGGTCCGTACGACGGCCGCGCGGTTGGCCGAGACGGCGGACTGCCCGGTGCCCGACGCGAGGACCGTGTCGGTGAGGGTTGACCCGTCGTTTGGTGCCGGTGCCGGTGCCGGCGGCGGTGGAGTGCCGGCCGCGCGGGAGCCGACCGACCCTGGGCTGTGGGATCCGGTCCAGGTGCCCCTGCCGACATACGTCACGAAGGCCAAGGCGACCCGCACGGTGCGTACGGTCGAACTCGGCGAGCCCGGCACGTGGTCATCGGGGCGGCTGCCAGAGGCGGAACTCCTCTCCCGGCCAGAAGAGTCCGTGATGCTGCTCGATGAGACAGAGCAGCCGGGCCCGGCCCCCGACGAAGCACAGTCTGACGCCGGGGAGTCTGAGCGTCGCCGTGCTGTCGGGGACTGAGCCAGGCGGACGGACTCGAGGTCTCTAGGCCGTCACTGTCCGGGGACTGTGCCGGCGCCAAGGGCTTGCCGCCGATTCGTCCGGTGCGCCGTGCTATCGTCTTCGTCGGTCGATCGCCGCCTTTGAACGTTTGTCAGAAGTGCGGCTCGACCGCCCGGGGGCTGTAGCGCAGTCCGGTAGCGCACCTCGTTCGCATCGAGGGGGTCAGGGGTTCAAATCCCCTCAGCTCCACTTTTGTGGCCTGGAAGCGGCAAGCCGCTCGTCTGCGAAAGTTGCAGGTGAGCGGCTGTTTTGCTGTTCGCCGGATGTCCGGATGGATACGGCAGCGACCGGACTTGAACGCCTACCTGTTCCCATGCGTTCCGACGGCGAGCCGGATGTCGTGGCTCTGCTATTTCCGGCTCTACAAGGGTCATGGCGCCGCTGATGGGGCGCACCGCCCGGCTACTGCCCTTGCGGGAGGCCGTGGGCGGCCTCCTCGGGGTCTCCGGGCGGCACCTGAAGGAGCCGAATCTTCTCGATAGGCTCAGCCGATGCCCGAGCTGCCAGGCGAGCTGGTCTCGCTGCGCACCCTTGAGGTGGCCGATGTCCCGCGGCTCCGCGAACTTCGCCCACGCGGCTGGTCGCCCGGTGACGACTGGCCCCTCGAAGGGTCAGCGGCGACTCGCTACACGATCTTGCTCGACAGATCCATCGTCGGCTTCATCCAGTCCAATGAGGACTCAGATCCGGAGTACCGGCACGCCAGCATCGACATCTTCGTCGGTTCGCCCTACCACGGTCAGGGCATTGGTACCGATGCCGTTCGCACGCTTGCCGTCCATCTCGTCCGTGACCTGGGACATCATCGAGTTGTCATCGACCCACGCGCGGACAATGCAGCAGCCATCCGGTGCTACCGCAAGGTCGGCTTCAAGCCGGTCGGCGTGATGCGTCGCTATGAACGCAACCTCGAAACGGGCGAGTGGAACGATGCGCTCCTCATGGACTTGCTCGCCGAAGAACTCGACACCTCTCGAGCCGCTCGGCGGGATTGAACGCTGAGCTGAACCCTTGGCGCGGTCGACCTCATGGTCGAGCCCTGACCTCAACCCTTACTGGGGCCTTGCCAAAATCCCGCCGGGAAAGCCGGTCAATGGCCGGACGTGCACAGGAAGAGCGGGTGACCGCCCTGCGGGCACGCCGAAGGAGACATCCTCGACTGCGGTGAGCTCGCGCCAAAGGTCTTGGCGGCGGCACGGAAGCTCACAACCGCCGTCTTCATGAGCGGTCAGTGCGCCGGTTGTTGACGTTGATGTTGTACGCGCAGAGGAACAGCATGACGACGGACCCGGCAATCACGACCCACCGCGTGGCGCCGCCGACAATAGCGGCGACGGGCATCAGCAGCAGGGCGATTCCGAGCAGGATGAGCGCGGTCCTCTTGTTGGAGAGTGACTGGGGCATGAGAGGGAGCTCCGACGGGCGTGCAACTGGCGTTATGTAAGCAGCTCAATCTGGCTGGCCCACGCTTTCCGGGTCGCGGCCGGCGTCCACCACCCCGGGATGGTGGGGTGGCGGTGGCTCAGGTTGGAGCTTGGCCGTAGCTTTGCAAGATGGGTTCAGCCTGGACTCATCGTGATCAGCTAAGTGCTGGTGGGGTGATCGGGCTGCGGATCCTCGGGGTCGCACTCGCGTACTACCTCGCGGCCGTGGTCGGACTGCTGCTGAGCGCACCATTCGGTGATCCTGTCCGCTCGCTGTGGATTCCGGCGGGTGTCGCGTTGGTGTGCCTTTTGACACTTGGTCTCCGCACCTGGACATGGCCCGGAATCGCTATTGGTTCCCTGGCGGCCACTGTGCCTCTTCTGCCGCCAGCTGCTGCCCTGCTGATCACTTTGGGGAACACACTCGCGCCGGTCTGCGCCTACGTCCTGCTCCGATCGGTTGATTTCAGGAAGGAACTCGATCGACTCCGAGACACACTCGCCCTCGTTCTTATCGCCGCATTCGGTGCGATGACGATCAGCGCGACACTCGGCGCGGTTGCGATAACGTTCCTGACCGTGGGGGAACCAGCCGGCTTCCTGGCCGTCTGGGCCGTCTGGTGGTCCAGCGACGTATTGGGCGTGTTGGTCGTAACTCCCTTCCTGCTCGTCCTGCTTCGAGTTCGGGGGGCGTTCGGCGCTGGCTGGGTGAGGTGGCTGGAGATGGCGCTTCTCCTTCTCGTGACGTTCACCGTCAGCATGGCTGCGACGAGAAGCTTCGGCCTGCTCTTCCTGGCGTTTCCCCTCGTGATCTGGGCAGCATGGCGCTTCCAGTTGCCGGGCGTCGCGCCATGCAACCTCATCGTTTCCGGCATAGCGATCGACGCAGCCGGACATGGATACGGCCTCTTCGCCGGACGTCCGCTGCTGGCCAACATCATGATCCTGCAGGTGTTCGACGGGACTGTCGTCCTGTCCGGCCTCTTCCTCGCTGTTGTCATCACCGCGTGGCGGAAGTCCCGCGCGGAGATCGAACAGGCGGTGGCCACGCTGACCGACGCCCTTGCCCGTCTGCAGGACAGCATGCTCCCCGGACAGAAGTACCTGTCGATGATGCGGGACATTCCCCACGAACCTGAGGTGAGAAAGCAGAACCCGGACGACGACTAGCCTCCGCCTTGCGCCGCCTGGCGGTGGTCACTGTTGTCGGCGAGCCACGTCCGAGGCCGGCGTCGCGACGATGGTCCGGTCGATGGGGGCGCGGTGCTCTCTCAACCGCTAGTTTCTGGATCGTGTTCGGCGGGTCGTGGCTCGAAAGGTTGGGATGGTATCGGAGCGCTGCCGCTCACCTGAGCAATGAGCTCTGCTGCGACGTCGCGAAGAGGGAGTTTAGTGCTTTGGGAACGCTTTCGCAGCACATTGAACGCCTCGTCGGCATCGCAGCTTCGCTTGGCCATCAAAATTCCCAGAGCCTGATCGATAAAGGTCCGTGACGTCAGTGTCTGCTCTAATTGTGCCGTCACATCAGCCTCCCCGGTGCGACGCATCGCTAGTCCGAGCGCTGTGGAGGCTTGGACTACATACATTTCCGCAAGTCGGCGTTCAATGCCGTCGAAGGCGTGTGGACGGTCGTACCCGTACATGTTCAGGGCGCCGACCGTCTGGCCGTCCACGTTCTTCAACGGGAAGCTCAATGAGCATCTGACGCCTAGTCGGAGAGCCTGCTCGCGGTACCGTGTCCAGCGATCGTCGACCTGCAGGTCGGGCACATCGACGACGTTTCCGGTCCGCAATGTCTGCAGGCACGGCCCTTGGTCTACCGCGAACTGCTTCTCGTCCAGCAAGGGTGCGCGTTGATCGCTGGCGGCGACTGTTCCGGGCCGCCCGTCGTAATGTGTCGTGATACCGCATGAGGCTGGCGGTTGGACGACATTTGCGGCGAGCCATGCCACCTTATTGAGATAAGTCTCGAGGTAGGGTCCTGTCACCAAGAGCGTTTGCACAGAGCCGAGCAACGTCGACGAACTCTCGTCGCGTTGGTCTCTATGATCCTTCCACTCGATTACCATCTGATCCACCCATTTACCTATTGCCCATATGAGGAGTTTGCCTGGAACGCCGCTAACGGATGAGCCTCGCCAGTCAAAACATTACGCCCGCGTTCATAGTGAGCCAATGCCGCGTTCGAGACGACCAGCGCGGGCCGGAAACGTCGGCTGTTCGGACATGCTCGAAGTACTCCTGGGTGGTATCGGCTACGAGCTGGCGAGGGTCTCGCGACTCTTCTACCGCGGACCGTTGCCTCTCAGGCCGTCGACCACTTCGCGCACCACGTCTGCGTGGCCGGTGTGCATCAGGTTCTGCTCCAGACGTCGAGGAGCATGCGTCGGCGGCTCACGATGTAGGGCTCGCCCTCCCACCCCCCGCGGTGGATGCCCACGTCGAGCCCGCCGTCCGTGCCCATCTCCCGTCCACGCGGACACGGTGCGCCCGACGACGCCGCACCAGAGCGCATACACGCGTCAGGTGGAAGCCGTATCCAGGCCATCGCACAGGTGGTCGCCGGCCGCACGGTAAGCGGGCACTGGCTGGCGTCCGCGACGGTCGAGCTGTTCGAGCAGTACGGATTCCAGCGTGTACGCCAGGTCGGCAAGCACGCGTGGATCGTGAGCCGCGTACTCGACCCCGCGTGAAGCGACACTCGACGTGCCGCCTCGCTCCGGTTGCCCCCGTACGCTGCGTCGCGTGAGCTACTCGGCCGCGCCGGCCGCTTGCCCACGCCGTGCCCAGACGGCGCCGCGCCGCCGCCCGGGGTGGCCCGAGGGTGCTATGTCGGACGTTCTGCTCGAAACGCGAGCAGCAGCGGCAGTGTGCGTTCCGGTGACTCGACAACCTTGTTGATACGTAGCCCGGCTGTGAGAACCGGATTGAGCAGGTCGGGAAGTGGGAGGTGCCGGACGCCGACCCGGCTGCGGATACCGTCGCCTATTCCCGGTCCGGTGAAGCGGAGCTGCGTGTCGCGATAGCCCTCGTGCAGGACGCGTGTGCCGTCATCGCGTAGCTCGGAGAATGGGCCGATGAAGCATGGATGGACGCCTGCGTAGACGAAAGTGCCTCCAGGCCGGAGGACACGCTGGACCTCCCGTACGGCGGAGGCCCAGTCATCGAAGTCCGTATGCGTGGCCAGGCTCACGACAGCGTCCAGGCTCTCCGATACCACGGGTAGGTGGGCTGCGTCCGCGCACGCGACAGCGCCAAGCCGACGTGAGGCACGCGAGATCCGAAGCTCTTCGCGGGACAGGTCGATGCCGACGGTGTGCCAACCGAGATTCTGGATTCCGGGGGCCCGCGCACCTGTTCCACACCCGAGGTCCAGGCATCGGCCGGTTCCTGGCCCAAGCAGGTCCCAGAACATGGTCTGGTCGGGTGTCGGTCCACCGCCCGACATGACAGTGTCGAACCACTCGGCTACGGCATCGTATCGGGCCACCGGTGCCATGGAATCGCTCCCATCGCAGCATCACACACAGGCTGGAGACCAGTCTGGCATGCGTTCTCGCGCAGTGCCCGGTCGTCACCGCCTACCCGCTGAACAGCGGCCCTACCGTTGCGCGACCCTCAGCGAATGCGAGAGGGCCGGGCATCGTTGCCCGGCCCTCTGCGTCGATACCTGCCTCGACTACCCAGCGCTGGTCGCGCTCGTCTGGATCTTCACCGTGTAGTCAGCGCCTTCGCAGGAATCCGGAGAGGTGTTGGAGATCGACACCGCGTCCTCGATGACGAAGTTCTTGGCCTCACCAGCCTCGAACCGCTCGTCGACGTACGCATGGCTCGACGTGGTACCAGCCGCGACCACGAGGTGGGTCTCACAGCCAGGCACGGAGGACGTCACGATGGCCGGAGTGTTGGCCTTCGCAACTCCACGAACGGCCACCGGGTTGAGGTTCTTGATTCGGAACTTGAGGTCCGCGTTCTGGGTCGGCAGCAGGCCGTCCGTGGTCACCGAGACGTTGGTCACCTCCAGGTCGGCCATCTCGCCGCCCGGAACGTCGAAGCTGAAGTTGCCGTTCGCAATCCACGCTGCCGAAGCGACTGAACCCGCGAGCAGGGCGGCAGCCATACCGCTAATCGCGGCACCCTTGATGATGTTGCGTCGAATCTGCATACGGATTCCCCGTACCTTTCCTCTCTGGAGACCTGCCCTACGTGGGCAGCGTGGGACGGGCAGGGTTCGAACCTGCCAGATTTCGCCATTCGCCCCGACCTGCTGAGTCACTCGTCGCGAGAACAAGCGGGTGCAGGCGGCGATCTTCACTGTTCTCGGTACGCAGCTGATCCGCGCCGGCCACCCAGTCGGGTCGAGTCCCCGACCAGCCCGCGACAGCCGCACACCAACGAGGCGCAGCTGTTCCCCCTGAGCGACGACCTGCGCGGAGGCAGGACCGGCAACCCGGTCCTGCCGCCCCCTCCGTACATGCACCACTGAAACGGCCCCAGTGGCGCATCCCCCTGCCGCGGACCCCCTTACGTGCCCACGCAATCCCCCCACCGCCGCCCCGCGCCGGGCGGTGTTGCGTGCGCGGCATCAGTATTGCGCAAGCGCAATGAATGTGCAAGCCCATCCCTCGAGCGACTCACCTGGCTTCCACGAGGCCGTGGCCGCAAGGTTGCGCGGACCGGGGGTATTGCGCATACGCTACGGAGTATGAGCTGGTGGAACTACGTACAGCGGATCACCCGGCGGTCGAGTCAGCATGAGATCGCCCGGCGGCTCGGGATATCGCCGTCGAGCGTCAACCGGTGGAAGACGTCCGACCCGAAGCCGGAGAGCGTCCGCGCGTTGGCGGTGGAGTACGGACGACCGGTGCCCGAGGCGTTCGTCGCGGCGGGGTACATGGAACCGGGTGACGTGGAAGGTCTGGAGAACGTCGAGGCGGCCGCGGGTCAGACCGGCCCGCTGTCGGTCAAGGAGGCCGCGGAAAAGATATGGGCGCTCGAGGCGCTGCCCGAGGAGACCAGGCGACTACTCATCCTGGAGCTGCTGGAGCGTGCGGGTCGCGATGAAGCGGCCCAAACCGGTTGAGCGCGTCGCCCGGAGGTTGGCCGTACCCGCACGGAGGTTGTGGCGCACCGCTCGGCTTGTGACGCACCGTGCACCGGACTGTGCAGCGCGATGACGAGGTGATAAAACGTCCGTTGTGTCCTTGGGGGTTTATATCGGCGTGGCGATCGCGGCGCTGGGGATCGTCGGTGCCTGGGTTGTCGCGCGCACGGTGAGCCGGCGTGCTCACCGGCAGATGCGCGCCGAGGTGACGGCGCTGCGGACCGAGCTGAGTGGAGCGCTGGCGCGGATCTCCTCCAGAGAAGAAGCCGCCGCCATCATGGCGCGCGTCGATGCGGCCATGGCTGACGAGCCGGAACCCAGACGCCGGGCGGGGCTGCTGCTCATCAAGGGCGGACTCATGGTCGGCGCCGCGGCCGGAGCGGCGGCAACCGCGCTCGCCCGCCGCGTACGTGAACACCCCGTACTGGCGGGAGTGGCCCTGGCGGCCGCGGCGGGTGCCGTGAGTTTCGCCGCGATGGGGCCACCCACCGGTGATCCCGAGGCGCGGGAGCAGGCGCCGGGACGACAGGCCTCGCTGCCGACCAGGGCACCTACCGCGCAGCCGACGCCGACGCCGACCAAGGCTCGCACCGCGGAAACCGAGGATCCTGAGTCAGCTGGCGAGCCGGCCTCGCCCAGGCCCGAGGCGTCGACCGGCGATGACCGACAGACACCCGCGACGCCTGATCCGGCCGCGACCGGTGGTGACGTGCCGCCAACTTCGGAACCGCGTAATCCCCCGGCAGATCCGGAGCCGCCCACAGATCCGGGCCCCGAGCCGCCCACAGACCCGGAACCACCCACCGACCCGGAACCACCGACCGACCCCGAGCCGCCCACAGACCCGGAACCACCCACGGACCCGGAACCACCCACGGATCCGACGCAGTCGTGCACCATCCAGCTCGGCCGGCTCCTGTGCGTGACGCTTCCCCTGTGAGTGGAGCGGCGGCTTCCACCTCAGACACCGGCGCCGGCTAGTTCACGACCCGTCGCTGCCCTCGGTTCAGTCCCAGGGTTCAGTCGTCCGTCGATCGCGTCGATGTCGTCCGCGCTGGCCCGACCGGGCGAAGATCGGGAAGGTTGACCACGATCGCTTCCTGCGTACTCCGAGCGATGACCACTACTGCCTCCACCTCCGGATCGGGGTTTTCCTCGCGATGGGGTACGAAGGGCGGAACGAAGACGTAGTCGCCCGCCTGGGTACGGATGCGGACTTCATGCGCATCGTCGCCGTCGCCTTCGAGGAAGACGAACTCGGGGGTTCCACTGACCACGTAGATCGCGGTCTCGGAGTCGCCGTGATGGTGGTTGGCAGAGGCCAGGCGCGGCGCGACGTGGGTCTGGCCCATCCAGAGCTTCTGCGAGCCCACCGACGCTCCGCTGATCGCGGCCAGCCTGTGCATGCCGGCGGACTGCGCGGTCTCCGGTGAGAGCACCGCCGGCGTGACGTGGTGCAGCCGGTGGAACGGATCATCCTGCACGGCGGAGTCCTGGTTCGGTCTGCCCTGTGAGTGGCTGGACATGGCCCTCCTCGCTCGTTCCGCAGTTCCGGGCCGTGGGGCCCGTATCCCGAATGCCAGGGCGTCCATCTTCCAGGGTCCGGCAGCAGCGATGCGAATCGCCCGCGATGACGCGCCTGCCGCCCGCCATGACGCTGCCGCCCGCCACGGCGCGCCAGTCCCTTGCGGTTAGGACCTTGGTCCCTATGCAGGGTGTTTGGTCGTCGAGAAACATGAGGGGTAGGCCTGTGGAGCAAGCGGGAAAGCCTGATAAGGGCTGAGTAACCAGAGGATCGAGAGATCCAGACGGTGAACCCGACCACCAAATCCGGGTAGTACCGGAGATGGAAAACTTGTTCTGCAGGTCCTTAATCGTGCCCGGACCTCACTCATCGGCTGAGCTGACGCGAGTCAGCCTCAAGCCGGATGCGGCGTGAAGGTCTGCCGGTACGCGAGTGGCGTCGTACCGACAGTCCTGCGGAAGTGTTGACGCAGCGTGATGGCGCTGCTGAATCCGCACCACGAGGCGACCTCCTCCACTGACAGGTCGGTGGTCTCGAGTAGTTCCCTGGCTCGTTGCAGCCGTCGACCGATCAGCCATTGCAGGGGCGTCGTGCCGGTTTGTGCGCGGAACCGGCGGTTGAGCGTCCGTACGCTGGTCCCCGCCCTGCAGGCGACCGCCTCCAGGGTCAGGTCAGTGGCGAGGTTGTCCTCCAGCCATCGCATCACCGGCTCCAGGCTGCGGCCAGTCTCCGGGCGTACGTAGTCGACGACCTGCGCCTGACCGCCATCTCGCTGGAGTGGCATCACCGTGTGGCGAGCGGTCTCGGCAGCCACAGCCGAGCCGTGGTCGCGCCTGACGAGGTGCAGGCAGAGATCGAGTCCGGCCGCCCCGCCCGCGGTGGTGAGGATGTCCCCGTCGTCGACGAACAGCACCGCGTCGTCGATGCGTACGTCCGGATAGAGCGAGGACAACGTGGCTGCGTGCGTCCAGTGGGTCGCGGCCCTCCGGCCGTCCAGGAGTCCTGTCGCGGCCAGCACGAAGACACCGTTGCAGATCGCGACCAGCCGCACGCCTCGCCCGTGCGCGTCGCGAAGCAGCCGGATCACCTCCTCCGGAGGAGGCTCGGTGTACCGAGACAGTCCGGGAATCCAGATCGTGTCAGCGGCGGCAGCGTCGGCCCAGGAGTACGGAGGGAGGATCCGGAACGCGACGTCCCCATACGGCACGGTCGTGGTGACCATGGGCCCACACACCCGGACGTTGTACAGCGGCCGAGCGGGCGGACCGTGGTGACCCATCGGGTATGCCTGCGCGAAGATCATGCAGGGGATGGAGATGTCGATGCCACCTGATCGCTCCAGCGCCAGGATCGCCACGGTGTGCATGTCCAGAACCTATCGATACCCGGCAGTCCGGCCCATGGTCTGCCGGGTCCGCCGCTATGAGCATGGCGGACATGCTCATCACTTTCGGCGCTGGCCCGCTCTCGATGCTGGTGTTCGTTCTCGTCGCTGCGGTATCACTTGCCGTCTTCGTCCTTGCCGGCTGGTTCACCGACAGACTTCTCGGTGGGTACGCCCAACACTGGGCACGGCAACTCCAGCAACGAGCGGAGCGCTAGGGGTGCGTGAACCATCAGACACCCCCTAGATCGTTGATCGGAAATTTTGATCAGGTCAGCGATCAGTGGTCGTAGGCGATTAGGGAGCGTTTTACGGGTGCGCCGATGATCCAGTTGTGCCAGATGGCGGTGTTGAGCGCGAGTAGGC
>NZ_JBEFTW010000037.1:0-83586 GCF_040196095.1 Actinopolymorpha sp. B17G11 | reverse complement strand
CGGCCCGAGGACAGCCCGGCGATCACCCGGTCAGAGACGTCGAGCCCGACGACACGAAGCCCCGCCCGGCAGCCCTCACGGACCAACGGCAGACCGACATACCCCAGACCAACGACAGCAAGGTCACGCTCGGTCTGGTCCTGAGGTGGCTGGACTCCGTGCTGGAGCACATTGTGGTTGGACGACGATTGGTTCATATGGCTTCCTTGACCGACAGGTCCGGCAAGGACCTCGAATAGCGAGCACATCGCTGATCAACGACATGACGATACTCAGACATTGACCCCCCAGCCTCAGAAGCTCGCTATTTCTACACCAGAGGGCCATCCTGCCGCCAGTGAGGTGCGCGCTGTTGGAGTCGTCCCGTCGCATCCACCACCTCGACGTCGAGGTCCGAGTGCGGCGAAATTGTGGGGCTAGCCCGAGATGTCCCTGTTCGGGCGCAGTTCATCGAGGTCGGAGAAGGATTCAGATCCGTCGAAATTGGACGTCAGCCCGTCGGACCACTGTGGGGCAGAGTCGCGAGAGCGAGCGACGAGACCTGGCCGGAACCGGCCACCTGCGAGAGGTCGGCCCGGCGAGCACGAAGATGGGTGAACGGGCAGGTCGGAACGGGCCGACACCAGTCGAAGCCCTTCGAAGTCGTCGAGTCGGCTCAGCTACAGCAGCTCAGCGGCACAGTGCGAACGGCATGCCGTCCTCGCCGAGCGCCATGATGCGGGTCTGGTACGACGTGTAGCTGGGGTACTCGCCAGCCATCCAGAGCACACTGAGGGCACCGTCACCGCGCATCCCGTGTGGCTTGAGCGGGCGTACGTTGAGTTCCCGCGAGTTCGAGGTGATCGCCACCGAGTCCCAGCTGGCGCCTTGGTCCGTGGAGGTCCAGCGGGAGATCTCGTGCCGACCGCCCGGCTCCTGGCGGGACAGCAGGACCACCGAGGGGTTGGCGTGGTCCAAGGAGATCCCGCCGGAATAGTTGGGCTCGTCGCCGTCGGCACTGATCGAATCTCCGGCAGCCGTGATCTCGGTGTCCACCCACGAGCCTGCGTTGTCCCAGCGGGCATACCGATAACGGTGGTCGGTGTCGGAGGGAAACGTCGCGTAGACGAGAATCGGCCGGCCAGCGGAGTCGCAGGCGATGTCCCATATCCAAGCCTTGGGCCCGGCGGCCGCGGCATCGTAGGCCAGATCAGCCTGATCCGGCCGGATGGCGGCGCCCAGGTCGCCGATCGGTGTCCCGTCGGCGCGGTGAAGGCTGCCGGCCCGGTAGTACATGTAGTAGATGCTGGTGCGCACACGGTTGGGATGTGCCTGGGTGAACGCGAAGTGAATGGTGTCGGTTCCGTCCGAAAACACCTTCACATACGGGCGTTCACCGGGAGCGCTGATCAATGTGGTGGCCGGTGTCCATGTCTCGCCGTCGACGCTGGTGGAGAATGTCGGGTTGAAGTTGCCGCCACGCCAGAATACGAAGAGCCGGCCAGGCTCCCTGCTGAGCTGGGCGAGATTCTGGTAGGTGAATCCGGGACGGTCGCCACTGGTGTTGTCGGTGATCTCACGGACGGGTTCCCAACCGCCGGTGATGTCTTCGGCCAGTACCGAACGTCGGTAGTAGATCGGTACGCCGGGATACTGGTGACCCGTCCAGAAGGCCATGATCCGGCCATCGGGGCGCACACAGATCGCCGGGTTGTTGTGATCGTCTTTGGGGAAACCATCCATCAGCGTGGACGTCGAAAGTTCGCCGGTGCCGTGGTCGTACTGCGCGATCACGATATCGCCCGCGTCACTGATATAGCTCACGAACGTACGCTTGTACCTGCCTTCGTGGTGGAGCGCCCGCGGATCGCCGAACCAGCACCACGCGCCGCCGACCGGCAGAGCCTGTGCGGACATGTCTTTGTCATCCACAGTCACGTATCTCTCCACTCGGCAACGGAACCCACACCACCGCCAACGAATCCGCCGAAACGAACTCCCGGTCTTTCCAGTTCGCCGATCAAGGATCAGCCGTTTCCTTGGCGATGAGTGCTCTTATCGCTTCCTCCCGAGTTCTGTCCGGCAGTCTGCGCGCCTCATCGGGGGTGGGCGGCCGGTCCAGCGTCTGCCGGAGTCCGCGTACGCCGTCGTCGACCACGAACGAGGCCCGGGTGAACACCTCGGCACCGGGTTCGGTCACTCGTCGTACGCATTGCAGGTCGGCGGCCAGATGCTCGGGTGTGACGGTGATCGTGACGTACCCGCGAAGGTTCGTGTAGAAGCGCAGGTGCGGATTGTCGGCGAAGATCGGGTGGTCACCGAAACTGTCCTCGCCGTTCCCGTCGGTGGTGATCGAGGTGGTCACGAGTTCGGAGCCGACGGTCTCCGCTGCGGGATCCAGATAGTCGAGCTTGAGATCGGTTGCCCAGTGGGCGTGTACGTCACCGGACAGGACGATCGGGTTGCGGACGCCAGCATCGATCCACCCTTCGGTGATGCGTTCCTGACTGGCCACGTACCCGTCCCACGCGTCCATTCTCGTCGTCAGGATCCCCTCACGTTCGACGAGACGGCGGGCGAAGACCACCTGCTGAGCGAGAATGTCCCAGCGTGCCCTCGAACGTTGGAAGCCGTCGATCAGCCAGCTTTCCTGGTCGGCACCGAGGATCGAGCGGGCGGGGTCGAAGGCCTCGGGACAGTCGGCGAAGCCGCCTCCACACACCTGTGCGTCGCGGTACTGACGGGTGTCGAGCAGATGGAACGTCGCCAACCTTCCCCAATGGATGCGACGAAACAGCTGCAGGTCGATTCCTCGAGCGATTGATGTCGAGCGGAGCGGCATGAACTCGTAGTAGACCTGGAACGCCGCCGCCCGACGACGGAGGAAGTCCGCGATCGGCTGACCATCGCTCGGGACCTCGTCCGCCCAGTCACTGTCCAGCTCGTGATCGTCCCAGACGACGAGCCAGGGGAAGCTCGCATGCACGGCCTGAAGCTCGGGTTCGGAGCGGTACTGCCCGTACCGCACGCGGTACTCCGCGAGGGCGGAGATCTCGATCGGCGGTTGGTGTCCGCGCCCGAGGGAACCCTGCGCCGGTCCTTCGTAGATGTAGTCGCCGAGAAAGACAACGAGGTCGAGATCCTGCTGGGCCATGTGCTGGTAGGCGGTGTAGAACCCGTGGGGGACATGCTGGCAGGACGCTTGCGCAAATCTCAGTGTTGCCGGCTGGTTGTGGGCGGCGGGTGCCGTTCGCGTCCGACCGACGGGACTGATTTCCGAGCCAACGCGGAAACGGTAGAAGTAGCTGCGCTCGGGGCGGAGCCCACTGACCTCCGCGTGGACCGAGTGTCCGAGGTTCGGCCCCGTCTGCTCGACCCCACGGGCGACGACCCGCCGGAACCTCTCGTCCTCGGCGACCTCCCAGCGCACGGGTATCGGCACGGGCGGGATTCCACCGTGGCCATCTGCTGCCAGGGGCTCCGTAGCGAGTTTGGTCCACAGTACGACGCCGCCCTGCAACGGATCGCCGGACGCGACTCCAAGTTTGAACGGATAGTCAGGAAAGACCACAGGTTGGGGCTCGGCGTGACCAGTGTTGCTGGCCATCATCGATGCAAGCCAGGCACCCGTCACACCTGCCGTACGAAGGAGTCGACGACGCGGCCACATACCTTGTCTCCCGTGGAAGAACCCCGTGGACACGATCATCGCCGAAGCTATGCGCGGAGTGAATCGGTGTCAACCAGATGCATTCCTTACGGTCTCGACCGAAACATGCGTTCGTTGTAGGCTGCGGCACAGACACTCGAACGGCCGTGGACGAACGCGGCTGGCGACCACGGGATGGAGTTGGGTATGCGCTCCAAAGGCCCGGCAATCCGGGAGTTGACACGACGCGACGTCCTGCATCTTGGGTGTACTGCGACACTCTCCGCAGTCGCACTCACAGGATGTGATGCGCTCTCGACCAAGCCCAGCAAGGATCGGGCGAACGACGGCGCCGCGAGGAAGAACGGCCGCGAGGCGCCGATGCTCGCCGAGCAGGTCAGGGCGGGCGACCTGCCCCCGGTCGCCGAACGGATGCCGAGCTCACCACTCGTCGTCGATCCGGTCGATCGGATAGGCGGGTACGGCCAGTCGTGGAACTCGGCGTTACTCGGTCCGGCCGACACACCGTGGTTGGACCGGACGATCGGCAATGACTACCTCGTGGGATGGGACCGGGGATGGCGCGAGGTCATGCCGAACATCGCCCAGTCCTTCGAGGTTGCCCAAGGAGGGAAGGAGTACACGTTCAAGCTGCGGAAGGGCATGCGGTGGTCCGACGGTGAGCTGTTCACGACGGACGATCTCGTTTTCGCCTTCGAAGACGTCCTCATGCACGAAGAGCTGTTCCCGGTAGGGCCGCCACCTGTGTTCATGTCGGTGGACAGCAGGCCGGCGGAGATCGAACGAGTCGACGACCACACGGTGCGGTTCCTCTTCTCACGCCCGAAGGGAACCTTTCTGCAGGAACTCGCGACTCCCGATGGCGGCCGCTGGCTCACCGCGTATCCCCGTCACTACCTCGAGCGGTTCCACCAGAAGTACGCCTCCGATGTCGAGGGCCTGGTCAAGGAGTCAGGCGCCGCGTCGTGGGGCGACTTCTTCCTGCTGGACAAGGGCTCCGTCTGGTCCAACGCCGAACTTCCGTCGCTCTTCGCGTGGCGCCTCACCAGGGGCCTGGGCACCGGCACCCGGGTGGTGGCCGAGCGCAATCCCTACTACTGGAAGACCGATCCCGAGGGGAGTCAGCTTCCCTACCTCGACCGGGTGACGTTCGACGTCGTCAAGGACGCCGAGGTGATGCTGTTGAAGGCGACCGCCGGTGAGCTGAACATGCACACGCGGCACTTCAACAGCCTGAAGAACAAACCGGTCCTGGCGCGCGGGCGCGACCGGGGCGGCTACCAGTTCATCGACCTCGTGCCGAGCGAGATGAACGAGATGATCATCATGGTCAATCTCACGCACAAGGATGCCCGGTTGCGTGAGATCTTCCAGAAGAAGGACTTCCGCATCGGGCTTTCGCACGCCATCAACCGGAACGAGTTGAATACCGCCGTCCTGCAGCGTCAGGGTGAGCCATGGCAGGCGGCCCCGCGTCGCGAGTCGACCTTCTTCGACGAGGAGTTTGCGAAGCAGTACACCGAGTACGACGAGGGGTTGGCAAACGACCACCTCGACAGGGCTGGACTGACGGAGCGAGACGGGGAAGGATTCCGGCTCCGTCCCGACGGGGAGCGCGTGTCGTTCAACGTCGAAGTCGCGAATCCGACCGTCAAAGACACCTGGGTGTCCGCGATGGAACTCGTCAAGGGGTACTGGGCGGCGGTGGGGATCGACATCAGCGTCACCAACGAGGACCGGACCCTCTGGACGGAACGGGTCACCGCCAACGAACACGATGCGGCGGTCTGGACGGGCCCCGGTGGCCTCGACATCGACGCCCTCCTGTCAGGACATCACTATCTGCCGTACAACGTAGGTTCGAGGTATGCGATCGCGTGGGCGGACTGGTATCTGTCCGGTGGAAAGGCAGGGGAGGAGCCGCCTGCTGTCGTCCGGCGCCAGCTACAGCTCTACAACGACATGCTCACGACATCCGACGAGGCCGAGCAACAGAGCATCTTCCGGAAGGTTCTGCAGATCAGCAAGGAGCAGTTCTACGTGATCGGAACCTTGCAGGTCGCACAGGGCTACGGGATCGTGGGAAATGGCTTCCACAACGTGCCGCGTTCAATGGCGGACGCATGGCTGTATCCAACTCCAGGACCGAGCCGGCCGGAGCAGTACTTCGTCACATCAACATAGGAAGTGGGCCTGGACCGGATGGAGCGCCCCAACGTTCTCCTCGTCATGGTGGACCACTGGCCGGGCAGGCTGCTGGGTGCTGCCGGCCACGAGGTGATCCAGACGCCAACTTTGGACACACTCGCCCAGGGCGGCGTTCGCTTCTCGCGCGCCTACAGCGAGTGCCAGATGTGTGTGCCAGCGCGCCGTACGTTGATGACCGGCGCCACCGCAGGTTCCCACGGAGACCGGATCATGGATCAGGCTGGTCTGATGCCTGACCTGCCGACGCTTGCGCAGACGTTCCGCGACTCGGGGTACCAGGCGTACGCCGTGGGCAAGATGCACGTGTTCCCGCAGCGGAGTCGGATCGGATTTGACGATGTGGTGCTCAACGAGGAGGGCCGTACGCAGTGGGGGGTGACCGACGACTACGAGCAGTTCCTCACCGACAGCGGGTTTCCTGGTGAGCAGTTCGGTCACGGACTGAGCAACAACCAGTACGTCTCCCGCCCGTGGCACCTGCCTGAGGACTGCCACGTGACGACCTGGGCGACCCGGCAGATGTGCCGGATGATCAAGCGGCGCGATCCGACCAGGCCGGCGTTCTGGTACCTGTCCCACATGCATCCACATCCACCGCTGGCCCCGCTGCGTGACTACCTGCAGATGTACGACGGTGTCGACATCGATGATCCGGTGTGTGGGGAGTGGGCGCGGCGCGACTCGCAGCTGCCCTACGCTCTGCAGGCGCTCGCCGATCGGCGCCGGCCGGTCGGATTCGGGGAGCACGAGGTGCGGATGGCCCGTCGGGCGTTCTACGCACTGTGCACCCACATCGACCATCAGCTGCGGGTGGTCATCGGCACGCTCCGTGAAGAGGGGCTGCTCGGGGACACGGTCATCCTCTTCACCTCTGACCATGGCGACATGCTCGGCGACCACCGGATGTGGGCGAAGTCGGTGTTCTATGAGGGTTCGGCGAACATCCCGATGATCCTCTCCGCACCGGCTGGGGACGACCGTGTCCGGCAGGGGTCTGTCGACGACCGGCTGGTCGGCCTCCAGGACGTCATGCCGACCCTGCTCGAGCTGGCCGGCATCGACGTACCGGCCAGTGTCGAGGGGCGATGCATGGTGGGTGATCGCCGCCGCGAGTGGTTGTACGGCGAGTGCTGCGAAGGCCCGGATGCGACCCGGATGCTGCACGACGGACGTTTCAAGCTGATCTACTATCCGGCCGGCAATCGGGTGCAGCTGTTCGACGTCGAGGCAGATCCGCACGAACTGATCGACCTTGCTCCTTCCCCCGACCACGTCGACGTACGTGAGCATCTGCTTGAGTTGCTGGTATCCCAGCTCTACGGCGCCGATCTGGACTGGATAGCTGGCGAGGAGTTGGTCGGCCTACCCGGGTTCTCCTACACAGCGACCCCCAACCGAGAGCTCTCCAACCAACGCGGAATCCATTAGCCATTGGGCCGCCGGGGAACCGCCGGGGCCAGTTCCGAACCAGGTCCGACGCAGACTTGCCTGAGTGCGGGCGGTTGAACGTGTGTCCCCGACCTCACGAAAGGCCCGCTCAGGCGGATCGCACGGGAGTACGGCCTGCCGGCCGTCGTCGGGTGGAGAACGCCACGCAACGGATCCAGGACGGGCAGCGGATCCGGGTGAACGGAACCGACGGCTACGTCGAGATCCTTCCCCGCGGTCGACGCTCCGCACTGGCAGGGACGGGCAGTGCTGATGTGTGACGTATAGCGGACACGGCCTGGACGTCGGCCAAGCCGTCTGGGAACGATCAGTTCAACATCGGCTCATGCACACAGCAGCCGACCCGGCGCGAACGCGAGGACCACCACGTGAGTGTCTACCCACTGCCTGCCAGTTCGCCGGCCGCACAGGGAGTCGATGCCTGTGGCATCGGCACGTTCCTCGACGCCATCGAGGCTGCGCCGGCCATCGAACCCCATAGTCTGATGGTCTTGCGTCATGGCCACGTCGTCGCCTCGGGCTGGTGGGCTCCGTACTCGCCCGACCGGCTGCATCTGCTCTATTCCCTCAGCAAGAGCTTCACGTCCACGGCGGCGGGCTTTGCCGTTGCCGAGGGGCTGGTGCGCCTCGACGACCCCGTGGTCTCGTACTTCCCCGAGTTCGAGGCCGAGATCACCGATCCGCGCAGCCGCGCCATGCGCGTGCGGCACGTCGCGTCGATGGCCAGCGGCCACGTTGCCGAGACGATGGAACGGGCCGCGGCTCTCGATCCGGATGAGATCGTGCGCGGCTTCCTGCTGCTTCCGCCGGATCGTGAACCCGGCACGGTCTTCGCCTACAACCAGCCCGCGACGTACTCCCTTGCCACGATCGTTCAGAAGGTGACCGGCCAGACATTGACGGAGTATCTCCGGCCCCGGCTGTTCGATCCACTCGGCATCGGCGAGGTGGTGTGGCGACAGCACCCCGCCGGCCGCGACATCGGCTTCTCCGGTCTGCACGCCACCACCGACGCGATCGCCCGGCTCGGCCTGCTGTACCTGCAGGGCGGAGTCTGGGAAGGCAGGCAGTTGCTTCCGGCCGCGTGGGTTGCCGAGGCGACGCGATCGCACGTGTCGAACGCCGGCGAGCCTAATCCGGACTGGCAACGCGGTTACGGCTTCCAGTTCTGGATGTCCCGGCACGGGTATCGAGGTGACGGTGCATACGGCCAGTTCTGCGTCGTCCTTCCCGACCATGATGCGGTGATTGCGATGACCGCGGCGACGGTTGACATGCAGGCGCTCTTGGACGCGATGTGGGAGCACCTCGTGCCGGCGTTGGGCGCCGCACCGCTCGACGGCCGGGACGGCGAGGACGCGGCGCTGGCCCAGCGGCTGTCCCGACTCGAGCTTCCGACCGCTCCGGGCAAGCCCGCGCCGCCTGCCGATCCCGGCACCTGGTCGGGTGCGGAGTTTGCACCGGACGGCGGTGCGTGTGCGGACCAGCCGACCCTGACTCGCGTGGTGGTGGCGCCAGGAGAGGACGAGGGTTGGCGCGTTTCGTTGGTCGAGGACGGCGGGACGGTCGAGCTGCGGCTGAACGCGACAGACACGCCGGGCTGGTGCGTGGATGCGGGCCCCGACGCACCCGTTCCGACGGCGTTGTCTGGCGGATGGACCAACCCCGACACGTTGACCGTCGAGGTGGTTTTCCTGGAGACGCCCCACCGTCTGGTCGTGACGTGTTCGCTGGTGAGTCGTACGTTCACCGCCCGATGGCGCACGACTCCGCTGCACGGAGGTCCGCTCCGCGCGCACCGCGCCGTACGTACCGGACGTTGAGGCAGGGACACTCACCGCCGCGCGCCTAGCGCCGGGGCGACTGGCTGGCCGTATCCTGATCGGCACTCCCGGAGCGGGCGTTGTGGGGTTCGTAGTAGGGAGCACCATGTGAACGTTGGCCGGGTCTGGAAAGGTTCGCCAGGACCGCTACTGGTTGCCTATGTGATGCTGGACTTGCTGCTATTGATCTACACGCGAACAGTGGGAGCCGACGTCAATGAAGGCAACCCAGTCGCGGAACAGGTCTTTTGGGCCCTCGTCTCAGCCGGTCTCACCTGGCTGGTGTGGCGTCGCAGCCGACTCGCGTGGGGGATCCAGGTCGTGCTCAGTGCCTGGATGCTTGCGGTCCTCGCGTTGGGCGCCGACATCGTGAACGCATACCTGGTCACGCTCCTGGTGGTCATCGCCACCCAGATGACAGCGCTCCTGTCCCCGGCCGTACGCAAGCACGTGCGCACCACCCGGATGCCCGACTCGTCACCTGAATCCGGCCAGGCCTGACTAGCCTTCCGTCCGTACGCCCCACCCACGCTGCTGACTCGGGAAGGTGGTTGAGGTGGGGGAGTCAGTCAAGGCATTCGATCCAGACGACAGCCCAGCGACCCCCGCCCGGCCCGCGGTTCTCGATGATCCCCATACGGACGTGCTGGCGGGTGTTGGGCATGTTCTTGAGACAGCTCCTGTCGCCGTCGTCGTGCCATGTCCCATCCTTGACGCGCCACATGGCGCCAGCGGGGACGAAGCCTTCGTTGTTGAACTTCTCCATGCTCGCATCGTGGAGGCTGACGGCCGCCGGACCCCCCAGGGCATAGCCCTCGACCACCCATGGGGTGGCCTGATGCCGGCCGGCGAGGGTCCACCAAAGACTTCCGGCGAGCACGGCGGCGACGAGGGCTATCCACAGCGTGACAAGCATTGGACGCCTCGTTAGGGACGCCTCGTTGCGGGTCGGCGGTGTCATGTTTCCCCCAGCAGATCAGCTGCCAAATCATAGGTGTCGAACCGGGTCCGAGTACACCGACCACCTTGTTGTCCGTAGAGGCAAGCAGTCTGATCGTGAGCTGTTCGGTCGCGCTCGGAGGCTCGTCGACCAGGTGCTCATCGTCGCTCGCCGGTGCAGGTCGTTGCCGTCACGCTGGGGTCAATTCTGGCTGCCACCAGAGCGCCAGCTTTAAAGATGTCGAAACGACTCGGCTGCACCGTCGTCCACACGGAGATCGGAGGCCACGAGCGGCCTGGAGAACCCTCGCTCACCTGGGCTACTGACCGCTAATGGCCCGGGCGGGCCGTCTCCAGCGGTCGACTGCACCACTGCCTTGCAAAGACATGTCGGTCAGCCGGTGACTGCCATTCGGGACCACGCAATTTGAGCCAGGTTTGTGTGACGAGGTGATAGGCATCCTCAACCTCGCGGACTCCGATCCGGAAGATTGTCCGGGGCGCGGTAGTCGAACGATGCTTCAACCGCCTCAAACAATGGCGCGGAATCGCCACCCGCTACGACAAACTCGCCCGCAACTACCGCGCCGGCAACGTACTGGCCAGCATCTTCCTATGGACAACAACATGATCCATCGGACACGCCCTGGGCCCGAATGCTTGCCTTGCTTGGCGGCTCGCCAAGCAAGGAGTCAGGATCGCCGTCAGCGATCTGTTCGGGTTGGTGTCGGTCGCTGCTGCGTTGCCGCAGCCCCGGGTGGCCGCGACCCGGCGGCCCACGTCCTCGATGAGCTTAGGCTCAGCTAACCTGTGCCAGTGGACGGGCATGTGGGCCCTGTCGCCCGTTCGCGGTCGTTGCGGGAGGGAGACGCGCCACCGTGCTGGCTTCGTTCCTGATCATGCTGCGCGAGGGCTTCGAGGCAGCCCTCGTCGTGGCGATCATCTACGCCTACATCCGCAAGATCGACCGACCGGAGCTGATGCGGCCGATGTGGCTCGGCGTCGGCGGGGCGGCCGCCGTGTCGGTGCTCGCGGGTGTGCTGATCCACGGCACCGTCGAGGGCCTGGAGGGGGCCGCTCGACTGCGCGCGTTCGCGTCGATCTCCGTGGCGGCGGTGTTCGTACTCACCTGGATGGTCTTCTGGATGCGCCGGCACTCCCGCGCCATCAGGGGCGAGCTCCAGCACAGCATCGACCTCGCCGCATCCAGGGGGCAGGGCATCTGGTGGGCGGTGGGTCTTGCGGCGTTCTTCGCCGTCGTCCGGGAGGGTCTCGAGGCAGCTCTGTTCCTGATCGCGGCCGCCACCACCGACTCTGGCGGCCTGGTGTTGACCGGCGGTCTCCTCGGCCTTGCGGTCGCGGCCGCCGCCGCGTATCTCGTCGTGTTGGGCGGCCTGCGGTTGCCGATGGCCCAGTTCTTCAAGATCACCGGCATGATGCTGGTCCTGTTCGCCGCGGGTCTGCTGTCTCGCACGGTGATGTTCCTGCAGGCGTCCGGTGACCTCTTCCTCACCTGGAACAACGTCTACGACCTGACCGGATACGCGTGGCTGACCGTCGACACCGAGGTCGGCAAGTTCCTCGGCGCGATGTTCGGCTGGGACCCGCGGCCCTCGATCGAGCAGGTTGTCGCCCATCTCGGCTACGCCATCACGGTCAGCTACTTTTTCCTCCGTTCGCCCCAGCGTGAGGCTGCGGCGGGCCAGCCGAGGCAGGCGACCCGGACGTCCGGCTCAGGACACTAGTGGACCTGGTGCCACCGGGCGGCGGGCTCGACCACGTCGGCGGAAAATGTACGGTGGAGCGAAGATCGCCCTGTCTGGCGATCACGTCCGGGCTGGACAGGCACGGTGGCGGTACTGAACTGGAGGCGTCGGAATGACCACGACCGTCGGGCAGGTGCTGACAGACAGCGATGCGGACTCCTTCTGGGACCGGGGCTACCTGCGGGTTCCTCAGGTGTTCAGCCCGGAGGAGACCGCCGAGCTGAGGCGGGAGCTCGACCGGCTGATCGACGAGTGGGCCAACCGCGACTCGGCCTGGACGGGTCCGTGGCGGAAGGCGTACATGGACGAGAAGACCGAGCGGGCGGGCAAGTTCGCCGGCATGCACGACCTGCAGTACTACTCGGTGGCCTGGGCACGGGCGATCATCCACCCGAGGCTGGTCGACGTACTGGCGAAGGTGCTGGGCCCGGACGTGGAGTTCCATCACACGACGATGCACGTGAAGGTCCCCGAGACGGGGATGCCGTTCCCGATGCACCAGGACCATCCGTTCTACAAGCACGACGACGGCCGCTACGTCGATGTGCTCGTGCACTTGGACGACACGAACAGCGAGAACGGCGAGATCCGGTTCCTCGAAGGTTCGCATCGTGGTGGGCCGCTGCAGCACATCACCGAGACGGCGGACGGTCCGTGTTCGCCGCACCTGCCGATGGAGGACTACCGGCTGGCCGACACGGTGGCGGTGCCGGCGAAGGCCGGTGACGTCGTCCTGATGAGTATCAACACCGTGCACGGGTCGGACATCAACCGGTCGTCGCAGCCGCGGCGCCTGGTACGGATGGGCTACCGGCACCCGCACAATCGCCAGTCCGACGGTCAGTCGCTCGGACGACCCGGCGTCATGGTCTCGGGATACCGCGAGCGGCGTGAGGGCGACCAGGCGTTCCCCACCGAATAGCAGCGTACGGGCGGGCGCAGGCCGGGCCGGCCCGCGCGGCACAGGTCGCGCGGCATGGGCGGGGAGATCTCGCTAGGCGGGGACGCGGATAGCGCACGCCAGCGGGTGCGCGGCAGTCAGGTTCGGACGACCTGCAGGGCGGCGACCCGGTCCAGAAGGCGCTGCTCCTCGTCCTCGGTGAGGGGAACCTCGAGGAGTCGCAGCCACTCGGCGAGCTCGCCATCGCCCAGCGGACGGTGTTCGGTCGGCGCGTCTGCCCGGCGTACGGTGACCGCCTCGTGGGTGACGGTGACGTGCCGGCCGGGGAGGTGGCGGGCGAGCACGAGCGTGCGCGTGAAGTGCGACGATGGATGTGTACTCGTGTAGTGGTGCCCTATCACGGGATCGATGGGAAGCACCGGCAGCTCGTCGGTGGTGTGCATCATCAGCCAGCCCTCGTCACGCCAGCGCCGCATCGCCCACGCCCCGTCGTGACGGTCGACGCGATAACGCCAGCCGAGGTGGTCGTCTTCGGCACCGTCGACGAGGGGTATCGGCCGCAGCAGGCTCATCCCGAAGCCCGTGTCGCACAGCAGCGGCTGCCCCTCCAGGACGACCTCGACCACCATGTGCGTACGGCCCTGCTGACTGCCGTCGGCCGGGTCACCCACCCGCCCGAGATGGCGGCGTACGTGGTAACCCAGCCGCTCCAGCGCCGCGGCGAAGATCGTCGAGTGTTCGAAACAGTAGCCGCCTCTGCCCCGGTCGACGAACTTGTCCTGGAGTGCGTCGAGGTGGACACCGGGGTGTTGCCGCAGCAGGACGTCGATGTTGTCGAAGGTGAAGGTGCGGACGTGCGCCTCGTGCAGTTCGTCCAACGCTTCGCGGGTCGGCACCCGGGCGGGCAGCCCGAGCCGCGCCAGATAGCCGTCCAGGTCGAAGTGGCCCACCCGCCACGGATCCGTCGTCACGGCACCAGTGAACCAGCGAACCCCACCGGTGCACCAGCGCCGCTGACGCCGTGGCCAACCGATCGAGCGAACGTGGCCGGGCAACAGGTCGTGGGGCGTCGTGGGCCAGGTGCCGAAGCAGTTGTTCGAGCGGGAAGCACAGGCTGAATCCGAGGTCTATGGCCTCCCTGCCATGTCCGCATGAGGACTTCTCGCGGCTCCGGACGCGAAACGTCCGGAACGGCTTCTATCGTGCCGCAAGTGCCGAGAACACCTCCGCACTGGACAGCAGGTTTGGAGAGTGGATCAATGAGCACCAAGGCGATGACTGGCCAGCAGATCATTGACGCTGGCCTCGGCGGCTGGGCTTTCCTCGTCCACTACGGCCTCTTCAGGCTCCATACACGCATCAAGACTGAGAGCTTCGGCGCCGGTCTGAAGATCGTCAACGAGATCGGTCAGGTCGCCGAGGAGATGAACCATCATGCCGATCTCGACCTGCGTGCTTCTCGGGTCGATGTCAGGCTGACCAGCGGTTACGAGGCCCATGGGGTAACCGAGCTCGACGTGAGCCTTGCTCGCCGGATCTCCGCTATTGCCGCGGCCGCGGGCGCCGCGCTCGAGTCCCGGAGTCTGTCGTGTATCGAACTCGCCCTGGACACTCCGGACCACGAGAAGATCGCGCCGTTCTGGGCGGCGGTGCTGGATAGGGAACTCGTCAGCGGCGACGACTTTGCCGACGTGGGTGACCGGAACCAGGTTCTGCCGCTGATCTTCTTCCAGCAATCCGGTAGCGACGAGCCCCGTCAGCGCTGGCATCTCGACGTCTGGGTCGATCCGGAGCAGGTGCAGCCTCGGGTCGACGCCGCCTTGGCGGCCGGCGGAACGCTCGTCAAGCGGGACCAGGGTGCGATGCTTTCAGATCCGGATGGCAACAAGATCTGCGTGTGCACGTGGCAGCCGACCGATGGAGTCATCGGGGCTTGAATGAACGGAATCGCTGGTCCGTCGGTATCACCCGCCGAATCGTCCAGACGCGGTGCGTGATCTCACAGGTTGCTCACAGCCGAGTCTCGCCTCGTCGTCGACGACCAAGCTCCCGGACCTAGGCGACCTTGACGTGCTGCATCGGCTCCATAGCGGAATGCCTTCGGTGGATCGCCCCCAGCGAGCTGACCTCAACGACATCCGAGCCAGCGCGCTTACCCGTGACCACCTGAACGATGACGTGGCAGGGATTTAGCCCGTGGTAGCCCATCCGGGCAAAACTCGGACTCCAGATGCGGCTCTACGATCTACGTCACACGTCCGTGTCGCTCCTGCTCGACCTCGGGAATCCCGCCGCACACTTCGCGCCCTTTTGCCGGGTCACGGCCCTCATGGGCGTGCGCTGTTCGCCATGATCAGGACAGCGACCGGCGGGCGAGGTGGGCAGTTGCCTTCGTGCTGTTATTCACGGGCGGGCACGGCCGGTAGCATCGGCGCGCAGCGCTCGGCGCAGGTTTGCGCTGTCTGTCTCCCCGGCCGGTAAAGGAGCCTCCGCTCTATGGGCACACATCACCATCGGCACGCGGCGCCGCCGCCGATGTGGCGTTCATGGCGTTCCGCGCTCTTTTTCATCATTCCGGCCGGGCTGGTGACGCTGACCGCGATGATATGGCTGTGGCCGCCGGACGTCTCTGGCCCGGAACAAACCGGCATACCGGGCCGCACCTTCGGTGTGATCATGGTGATGGACAGTGAACCCTGCCCGGATCAGATCGGCGCCAACAATTCCGGGTGCGGCACAGCATTAGTCCAGATCACTAGCGGCCCAGACAAGGGCGAGGACATTACCGTCGACCTGTCTGGCAGGACTGCCTCCACAAAGTTCGCTGAAGGTGACGAGGTGGTGCTGACGCACCAGGACGAGCCCGGCGACGGGCTCTACGCGATCGTCGACCATCAGCGCAGCAATCAGCTGTGGATGCTGGGCGCTGCGTTCGTCCTCGCCGTGATCGCCTTCGGCCGTTGGCGAGGGTTGACAGCGCTGGCCGGACTGGCGGTCACATTCGTGGTGCTGCTGCTGTTTGTCGTTCCAGCCATTCTTGCCGGCAAGCCGCCGTTGCTGGTCGCGATCGTCGGCTCCGCGGCGATCATGCTCACCGTGTTGTACCTCACCCACGGGTTCACTAGGTCCACATCTGTTGCGGTGGTCGGCACTCTCGCCAGCCTCACCCTCACCGGCCTGCTCTCAGCGGCCGCGGTCGCCGCCACGCACTTGTCCGGCGTCGCCGACGAACAGTCCGCCTACCTCGGCGTTACCCACAACGTCAATATGCAGGGCCTGCTACTCGCCGGAATCCTCATCGGCTCCCTCGGCGTGCTCGACGACGTAACCGTCACCCAGGCCGCAACCGTCACCGAACTCGCCCACGCCAACCCCGCCTACCGGTTCATGCAGTTGTACCGCGCCGCCACCAGGGTCGGTCGTGCCCACATCGCGTCGGTGATCAACACGATCATCCTCGCCTACGCCGGCGCATCCCTCCCGCTGCTGGTCCTCATCGACGCGAACAACCGGGCCGTCGGCGAGATTCTCACCAACCAGATCATCGCCCAAGAACTCGTCCGCAGCGCTGTCGGCACGCTCGGGCTGATCGCTGCCGTACCCATCACGACGGCACTCGCCGCCTACACCGCCAGCAGAACAGGCACCGTAGCCGCAGTGACCGAACGCCGCCCGGAGACGCACCGGGGTCTGGCGCCTCGTCGCTCGTAGTCCACGGCGTGATCACGGCCATCGATGACCCGACCGACTGAGGCTGCGTTACAGGCACGAAAACTGCGCCACCTACCCTGTGCGGGAACCTGCACCCAACCGACAAGGCGCAGAACATGCGGCACACGTGGGGCGCCGGAGCTCGTAGGGTCCTGGCTCGCTCGGCGATCGCGATGATCGTCGTGGTCACTGTCATCACGACGTACAGTCCGCCCGCGTGGGCCCATGGGATCGGTGGCCACGCCATCAGCGTGCCCGACTTTCTGTGGTCGGGCGTGCTGCACATGCTGACTGGTTGGGACCATCTGCTGTTCGTAGCCGGGGTTGTTCTGCTGTCGGGCGCCGTATGGCGATCGGCGAAGTTGATCTCGATGTTCGCGGTAGGGCACAGCTCTACCCTGATCGCGGCGGCGGTGGCGGGATGGCAGGTCAACCCCGTCGTCGTCGATGTGGTGATCGCGTTGAGCCTGGTGTTCGTCGGGCTGCTCGGACCGATCGCGCGGCCTGGTCGGTGGCCGGATGGCTCGACCCGGTGGCTGTGGTTCGCCGTCGGCGTGTTCTGCTTCGGCCTCGTTCATGGGCTGGGTCTGGCCACCCGGTTGCAGGATCTCGGCCTTCCCGAGGAAGGCCTACTGCTTCGGGTGCTCGCGTTCAACGTGGGTGTCGAGATGGGGCAGCTGCTCGGGGTTCTGGTGATGTTCGTCGTCCTCCGCTTTGTCAAGGACGTCTTGTCGCAGCCTGCCCCGCAGCGGGTGGTCCAGGCCGGCATGGTTGCCGCCGGCTTGGTCGCGGCGGCGTTCCTGGCGGGTCAGGCCTCAGCGTCCGGCACTTCGAGTGAGGAGCAGCAGGCGAGTTCGTCGCCGTACGGCAACTGCCAGATCGTCGAACGCACCCGCAAGTATCCGTTTGGCGGTGGACATCCGGCCAAGTCATTCTTCGAGCCGGCCGAGGCCACGCCGCTCGACGACTTCGGCCACGTCCTCGCCGACGGTTACCTGGTCGTCCACTACAGCTCGTCAATCGAAAGCGACGACGTCAAAGCACTGCGCGACTTTGTCACGGGTCCCGACGGGACCGGCATCGTCGCCGGCGCGGACGACAAGCAGTCGGAGCCAATCCAGGCGATGGACCCGACGAACGCCCTCCGATGCGACACCTTCGACCTCGACGGACTGAGGGCGTTCGCCACTCGCTAGGCATCGCTCCCGCCAGGTACTGGGCCGACCCTGATGCGTACGTCGGACTCGTGCGCAGTGGTGTCTACCAGATGGCCGGCTCGCATGCGGCAGGTCTAGCAACATTCCGGGTTTCGGCGACGGCGCAAAGGGTCTTGACCGAGATCTTCCATGTGTCGTCCTGCCGGACGGATTGACCGACGCCGCTCAGGATGGTCTTGTGCTGCTGGGACAGTGTGAAGGTCACGTCGGCACTCGTGGCAGAGGTGAAGGTTACTTTCTCAACCGTTGCTGTTGCCTGTCCTAGGTCTGGGTCGTCGGCGAAGGCATGGACGAAGAGCACGTACAGTTCAGCGTCTTCGAGGAGGTGCACCTTCTGTTTCTTGGTGGTCTGCGGGTTGAAGAACTTCTGCCAGTTCGCCGTGATCTCCGCCCGTGCCGCGTCGGGATCTTCCAACGTTGGGGTTGGGGACGGGGTGGGCGTGGGGCTGGACCGACTGGGGGTCGGCGTTTTGGCGGCGCGGTCTTTCGCCGACGAGGCTGCGGGCGGGTCAGGTTCGGGTTGGCCGTCGGTGCTTGGCTCAGCACCAGTGCATGCCGCCGCAAACGCCAGTGCGACGACCGCCGCTACGGTCCTTAGCCCCCTCTGCATCTGCCTCACCGCCCTCGACCACGTTCGGACGCCGTTCTCCCACGCTATCGCTTGACGGAAACAGTTGGCCGATCCGGCTGCGCCATGCGGACAAGGGCAGCCGGGGGGCATCGGGGTGGTGATCGTGACTCACCATGATCAGCCGTGCCGGGTTGGGTGTTCTGCTGTTGCGTGGGCGTTGCGACTACCTCGGGGTCGCTGTTCGTGGGGTGCTGCGCGGGGTTCGGGTGGAATCCTGGCTCGCATGACCTCAGATCACGGCCACGGCCACGGCCACGGTCACGACCACGATGCGGCGCCTGGCGGTTGGCGCAGGGTGGTGGCTGCGGTGCGGCATGCGGTGGTGCCGCACAGTCACGACTCCGCGGATGTGATCGACGGGGCGTTGGAGGCGAGCAGGCGGGGGATGCGTGCTCTGTGGATCTCCTTCGGCGCACTCATGGTCACTGCGATCGCCCAGGTAGGGCTTGTGACTGTCACCGGTTCGGTGGCCTTGCTGGGTGACACCTTGCACAACTTCGCCGATGCGCTGACGGCGGTCCCTCTGGCAATCGCTTTCGTTCTTGGACGGCGTGCCGTGTCGCGGCGGTTCACCTACGGGCTGGGGCGGGCCGAGGACCTGGCTGGTCTGGTGATCGTGATCGTCATCGCCGCGTCCGCCGGCTTCGCCGCGTGGGAGGCTGTTGCCCGACTGGCCCATCCGCGTCAGGTCACGGACCTGGGTTGGCTGGCGCTGGCCGGGGTGATCGGGTTCGCGGGAAACGAGTGGGTGGCCCGGTATCGGATCAGGGTCGGACGGCAGATCGGCTCGGGCGCCCTTGTCGCAGACGGGCTCCACGCCCGTACAGATGGGTTCACCAGTCTTGCCGTCTTGTTGTCTGCAGGCGGTGTGGCGGTGGGTTGGGACTGGGCCGATCCGGTGGTTGGGCTGCTGATCACGGCCGCGATTGTGAGCGTGTTGTGGAGTGCGGCGCGAGAAGTGTTCGGCCGGCTCCTGGACGCCGTAGATCCCGAGCTGGTGCGGCTGGCCGAGCGGGTTGCCCGCGAGGCACCAGGGGTGCGGGATGTCGAACATCTGCGGCTTCGCTGGGTCGGACACGCCCTGCATGCCGAGGCCGACATCGGCGTGGACGAGACGCTCACGATCATCGACGCGCACGAGATCGCGCACGAGACCGAACACCGCCTTCTGCACGCTCTACCGCGACTAGCCCGAGCAACTATTCACACCCACCCGTTCGGCCCTCCAGGCGAGCTAGCTCACTCCCGAACCGCGCATCACGAGCAGAGCCAAATGAACTGACTCCCGCTGGGCGAAGGGCGGCAGCCGGCGTCGGTGCGGGGGAGCGTACCGGCACCGCCTGCCATGGGTCGGACACATTGGACACCGTTGCCGGATTCACCTGTTGGCCGCGGCCCGCGACACGTTCACCAGGGCCACAGTACGGCGCGCAGAACGACCAATATTCGACCGGCTGCGTAGGTGACGTCGGCGTCCCTGGCCAGGTCGGGTGCTGATCTGGATCGAACTTTCTCGGCCGCGATGTGTCGTTCTCCGTCCATCCCGTTCGTCGGTAGGGCGAAGAGGGAGATCAGGGACGGCTGTCCCGGCGACCGAGGAGATTGATCATGTTCGGACAGAAGACCCCGACGTGCCAAACCATAGGTAGGCGGAGCCGGTCCGGGTCGGGGAGGAGGAGCGCCTCGCCAACCCCTCATGAGCCGTAGCGCCGGCCGATCCGGGCACCGACGACTGCCCGGTTAGTCGAAGGTTCGCTGCGCTGTGCCTCCCGTGAGGACGCGCACATCCACGGTCGGACATGACACCCGGCGTAACACCATCATGTGAGGGAGAAAGTGATCGACCCCTGCTTCCGCTGTTATGCGTCCGAGATAGCAAAGCAGCGCGCTGAGACGATCATCCAGGCGCAGCGCGCACGGCGACTGGCGTCCCAACTGCGGGCCCGGCAAGACCACCCACCCCGAACGGGCCGGAGCAGGGTCAGCCGATGGTCGCGCGTGCTTGCCGACTGGGTTGGGCGGCGTCCCTTGTTCCGCAACCCAACGAGGCCGAAGACGTGACCCGACCGGACAGACATTTCGCGGAGCCTCCGGCAGTTATGAGCGGGTCCACTGCTGGTTGGTTTCCCCGTTGCAGTACCAGACGTCGATCCGTGTCCCGTTGCCCGTTCCGGCACCGGCGGCGTCCAGGCAGAGGTCGGGATAGCCGATGCTTGTGATCGACAGGTCGTCGTGGAGTTCCCAGGCCTGGTTGGGCGCACCCGTGCAGTCGGTGATGATGACCGGGCTGCCCGCGCTGGATCCGTCGCCGCCGATCGTCATGCACTTGCTGCCGTAGATCGTCAACTGCTTGTCGGCGGTCCAGTTCCAGGACTGATTGCCACCGCCGTTGCAGTCCCACAGATTCACGGCCGTGCCGTTCGTCGTCGACCAGCCCGGTACGTCGACGCAGCGGCCGCTGGCCACACCTCGCAGCGGCTCACCTGGAGGCGACGGCGGCAGATCGTTCAACGGCTCCTCCTTGAGCAGGCCCCAGCCCCACTGCAGTTGCGCCAGGCCGCTCACGCTGTTGACCTCCAGGTCACCCTCGCCGACCAGCGTGGTCATCGAGTACGAGTCGCCGTCGCGCAGGCCCGGCCAGTAGACGATGCCCATGCCCTGTCCGCGCGCCGTCTCGGTGAGTGCGCCGAGGTACGACGTGGAGACATTGCCCTCGTGATTGCCGTAGTTCAGGCCGATCGTCATCGGCGAGCCGGCTTCGTCGATGATCGTGCGCCAGCCGTAGTCACCGATGCGAGGCAGCAGGTTCGCCAGCCACTCCTCCTCGGTCGTGTGGTCGGCCCAGAACCCGTAGAAGTGCAGCGAGAGCAGGGTGCCCTCCAGCTCGGGCGCCGCGCCCACACCGGTCACGTTGTCGTTGTATCCGGTGCCCGAGATGACGATCCGGCCCCGTGGCACTTCGCTGTGCAGCGCGAGCCACGATGAGGTGAGGGACACCCACTCGTCGAGCGAGTAGCCGAATGGCTCGTTCATCGGCTCGAGGTACACCCGCGGGTTCTTGCCGTACGTGTCGACGACCGTGTCCCACATGGCGCGGAAGGCCTCTGGGTCGTCGACCCGGCCGTCCCTGGCGTTGTTCGCCTCCCAGTAGCTCAGGATCACCTTGAAGCCGTTGTCGATCGAGGCGTCGATGGCGCCCTGGTACGACTCCCACCAGTCGGTCCCGACACTTGACGGGTTGATCGGCAGCCGGATCGTGTTGGCCCTCAGCTCGTGGCGGAACTCCCGCACGATGCCCGAGGCCTTGTGGTACGTGGAGGCGTAATCGTCTCCGACACTCAGGCCGGACGGAACAACCTCGTCGGCGGCGAAGTTGTCCCGCGGGTCCGCCCAGTTGACGCCGCGAAACTCAGCCGTGCCGGCGGGTCCGGTGGACGGCGACGCCGCTGCGGAAACTGCCGAGGCTGCCGCCACGGCCATCATCGAGAGCGTTGCGAAGGTGAGGCGCCAAAGAGTCGTTCTCACAAGATCTCCGATCCTCCAGCGCGACGCCTTGGACGCCGCATGATCTGGATTGGCTGCGTTGTCACAGGGATATGGCCTTCATCCGTTCAGGGTGTGTCGGGCCAGCGCACCTTGGCCGGGGTGCGCTCGACCTCGAGACCAGGGGAGCCGATGTGGTGCCGCAAGCATGGCTTCGAGTGCGAAGGTGGCGGCGCCGAGACTGACGGGGTTGCTGGCGAGGGGTGACAGCTCGATCTCGACGGCACGTAGGGGGCGTTGCAGCGTATGCCGGGTCAGGACGTCGCGGATCTCATCCAGGAGTGGGCTACCTAGCCTTGCCGCGACCCAGCCGCTCAGGACCACCACGCCGGGGTTCAGGAGATTGATCAGGCAGGCGACGGCCGCGCCGAGGTAACGTGCGGTCTCCCTCACCGTCTTTACGGCGACCTGATCGCCGATCTTCAGCGCGTACGCGAGCGAGTCGATGGTCGCGGTCTGGTCGTGCGGGTGCAGAAGTGGGCTGCGCGGATCGAGCTCACGTAGATGTTGCATGATTCCGGGCGCCCCGACATAGGTCTCGACGCATCCGTTTGCACCGCAGTGACAAGGGCGCCCGCCGAGGACGAGTGTGGTGTGACCCCACTCGCCGGCGCTGTTGGTTTCGCCGCGGTAGAGCGATCCGTCCACCGCGATACCGGCCCCGACACCGGTGCCCAGCGTCACCACGACAACGTTGTCGCGGCTCTTGCCGGCGCCGAACCACAGCTCGGCAGCCGTGCTCGCCTTGAGCGGGTTGTCGAGATGCAGGGGCAGGTCCAGGTGCTGGGAGAGAAGTGTCTGCAGAGGTACGTCGTGCCAGTCCCAGTTCGGTGCGAAGACGGACACTCCGCTCTCGCGCTGGACCTGGCCAGGCACGCTCACGCCCACGCCGAGGACGGTCTCGGCCGCGACGCCGGAGAGTACCGAGCGCACGCCCGACACGACATGTCTGACGATCTGGCCAGGGTCTGTTTCGCTTGGCCGCACCTCCTCCTCTTCGGTGGCGATCACGTCAAGTCCCAGGTTGAACAGCTCGGTGTGGACGTAGGTCTCCGCAATGTCCACGCCGACAAGCCGAGCGTCCGCACGGTTGACCGTGACCAGGCCGCGTGGACGGCCGCCGCCAGAGTCTGCGACGCCTGTCTCCGCGACGACACCGAAGTTGAGCAGTTCCCCGATCAGCGTCGACACCGTCGCGAGGCTCAACCCGGTGTTGGCAGCGATCTCCTGTCGCGAGATCGGCCTGCCCGCGATCACTTCGCGGAGCACACCGAATCGGTTCGCCAACCTGATGTCCCGGGTTGTCCGTCGCCTGATCACTGTGTCTCTCCGGCGTCATGGTCGTGGTTTGCGTGAGACTTCGTTGGACACCTGGCGAAAGTCTGGTGACCGGCCTGTCAATCGACAACGATGTGTCCGACACCGGCTGGCTGTGTGTCCTGACCGATGACGGTCGCCAGGCTTGATCGCGGCGTCCCTCACGGCAAGCCTTTGTTCACCTGTTAGCGGAAGCGTCACCCGAAGTCCGTCGGGGCCGCCGCGGCTCGCCGCGGGAGCGTACATCGCCTCGTGTACCAGCTCGCCCAGGGGATGCATGTCGTGCCGCGTGAGCTTGTTCATCCACTCGAAGGAGGGGGCCATGGCCCTCGGTACGCGACCGCACCACCACTACCGAACCCGTGGTGCGCTTCGGGCGGCCGTCCTTCTAGGAGTGGTCACTCTGCTACCTCCGACAGCAGTTGCGGCATCGGCCATGACGAGCGACCCGGTGGCTGACCGCCAGGCAGGCACTCCCTCTACCTCCTTCCGCCCCGGGGCGGAGTGGCGTGACACCGATGGCAAGGTCATCCAGGCTCACGGCGGACAGGTCCTCCAGGCCGTGGACGATGACGGGAAGCGCATCTGGTACTGGTACGGCGAGGACCGTAGCAACGGTTACTTCGACAGCCCGGGCATCCACCTGTACTCCTCCCACGACCTCTACAACTGGAAGGACAACGGCTTGGCCCTGCGCACCTTGAGCTCCCAGGACCAGTTCACGAACGACAAGTACTTCGCGCATCTCTACAAGGACTACACCGCCGAGCAACGCGAGATCGTGTGGCGCGACCTGTCCACGAATCTGGAACGAACCGATGGGTGGGCCAGACCCTCGATCCTCGAGCGGCCGAAGGTGATCTACAACAAGGCCACGGGGAAGTGGGTCATGTGGGTCCACTCCGACGGGCCGTCGTCGGCCACCAGCACTTCGACGTATGCCCGCGCTGAGGCCGGGGTCGCCATCGCGAACTCCCCGAAGGGTCCCTTCCGGTGGCTCGGGTCGTACCGGCTGAACCGCGTTCCCAGCGACTCGGTGCCATGGTGCGGCAGCAGTCCCGCCTTCGATCCCGCCGGTGGGATGGCACGCGACATGACGCTGTTCGTCGACGACGACGGCATCGGTTACATCATCTACTCGTCCGAGGAGAACCGGACGATGTACATCTCCAAGCTCAATGCGGCATACACCTACCTGTCGGCACCACCGGAGACTGCGGTGCAGGGCAAGGACTTTGTGCGTACTCTCGCGTGCAACCAGCGTGAGGCGCCGGCGATGTTCAAGTCAGAGGGCAGGTACTACCTGGTGACGTCGGGAGCTACGGGTTGGGATCCGAACCCTGCGCGCTACGCGACGGCGACCGAGATTCTCGGCACCTGGACCGACCGCGGCAACCCCATCTCCGGGCCAGGTGCCGGTGACACCTACCGATCGCAGAGCACCAACGTGATTCCGTACGACCGGCAGCAGAACAAGTTCATCTTCATGGGCGACCGCTGGACCCCGAGCACGCTGGCAACGTCCCCGTACGTGTGGATGCCGATGAGCTTCGGTGAGAACGGAACTCTGACCATCGGCCCGGACGCCGAGTGGCAACTGGGTGACCTCCAGCCGTACCAGCACTGGACCGTGACCACGCCCATGCCGGACCACGTCTGGCTCCGCGACACCAGCACGCTGCCGACGCAAGTCCAGGTCAGTCAGGCCGGCGTCACGACGACCCACCCCGTCTCGTGGGATCCGTCCACGGTGGCGCAGCCGGGCCCGACCAAGCTGCGGGGCACCCTTGACGACGGCCGCACCTTCACCAGGGACGTTGTCGTCGTACCCCACGGCCTGCGGTACGTCGTGAATGCCGGCGGAGCCGCAACGGCTGACTGGCAGCTCCTCGCCGATGCCGGCTCGTCCGAAGCAGGTCTCCTCAACTCCACGCCGGAGCAGGCTGTCGGTGCCGATCCTGGTACCGGCACAACGTGGGGCTACACCGGTTCGAGCGGGACATACGGCGGCGCTGCAGGCGACCTCTACAACACCCTCAGGTGGGCCAAGGACAAAGAGCCACTCACGTACACCTTCACGGGGTTGGATCGCGGAACCTACACCGTCCACGCCGGATACTGGGATCCATGGCCATGGGCCAACCGCGCCGCACAGGTCAGCATCAACGGCACCGTCGTCGACGAGGAGCGGCTCTTCACGAGCGACTACACCACGGGAGAGTACGCGAACATCTCAGTCGGCGACGATGGCGAGATCGTCGTGGACATCGCCCCCACCAGGGCACCGGACATCCAGGTCAGCTGGTTGATGGTGACCCGCACCGATTGATGACGAGACGGGATCGTCCTGCGGAAATTCGGTTGGGGTGCGGCTCGGCGTCTGGTTAGCGTTGACCGCTGTGACCCATCCAGGCTTCGATTCGTACCTGATCTGCGCGACGCCACGCACTGGAAGTACCCTGCTGTGCGGACTGCTGAAGTCGTCCGGAGTCGCCGGCCGCCCCGCCTCCTACTTCAACCGTCGCGGTCTGCATGACTACGCCGACGACTGGCGGATCGATCGACCTCGTGACGGACGGATCGACGAAGCGTACGTTCGAGCGGCGCTCGCCGCCGGCAGGACATCCAACGGCGTCTTCGGCGGAAGGATCATGGCCGAGACGCTGCCGGAACTGATCGGTGACCTTGCCGCCGCCGATTCTGGATCAGCGGTGACCGATGTGGAGCTGTTGAGCGCCCAGTTCGGTCGGCTCAGATTCGTTCACCTGCGACGACGTGATGTCGTGGCCCAGGCGGTGTCGTGGGCCAAGGCGCTGCAAACCCACTATTGGCATCCGGACGAGGACGTCAAACCCGGAGGTCAACATCCTCACTATGACGAAGAACTGATTGGCCGGCTGGTCGCCGCAATCGAGAAGTTCGAGGCGGACTGGGCCCTCTGGTTCGACGCCCACGGCATCGTGCCGCATCAGGTTGTCTATGAGGAGTTGGCGGCGGACCCGCTACGCACTGCACACAAAGTGCTCGACTATCTCGGCCTCCGCCTTCCGCCGGACCAGCAACTGGTGATCGGGCACCGTCGACAGGCCGATCATGTCAACGCCGACTGGACTGCGAAATTCAGGGTTCACTGAACCGTCACACCCAAGCCAGGAGCCTCGGATCGACGTCTGGCAAGGTCATCCCGGTGCCTGTTCGGCTACGGCCCGCAACAGGCTGGCATGGTTGATGCCGTTCGCGGCTGCACCCGAGAGCACCGCTCCGTCGTCCAGATCGGTACGCGGCAAGGTTCACCTACGTGAAGTCCCTTGAATGGCTGGAGGTGCCGGTTGCCCTTGTTCAATGACTTCTCGACCTGGGAGCCGCTGCAGTAGGCCGAGATGGGTCGTGTCTCGCCGAGGTCGGCGTCGCTGGCTGTCGGTGGTGCCGTCCCAGAGGATGAGGTAGCTGCCAGAGGGAACGGAGTCCATCACCGTGGACACGATCCGGCGCATGTCGTCATAGGTGCGGGCGTGGCCGAGCACACCCATGAACATTGCCGTAACCCAGGGACGAACTGCGGCTCGCGGCGGTGATGCAGTCCGGGCTCAGGAGGCCGCCTTCTGTGCACAGAGTGGACAGCTGTTGGGACCTTCGCGGTGGCTGTTGACGACTTGGCGCAGGGAGTCGCTGATCAGGTAGGTCGCCTCCGCGCGGATTTGCGCCATGAGTTCGTCGTTGACGAGCCCACGCCCGCGCATTGCCCGCTCATAACTGGTGAGAGGGTCCTCGACCTCCTCCTGGCTGGACGCGCTGCCGGATGGTCCGGCCCACATCGTTTGCACCTCGACGAGCGTAGGGCCCTTGCCAGACCTCGCCCGGCGAACGGCACGACCGGCGGCCGTGCACGCGGCCTCTACCGCGACGCTGGGCACCCGGACGGTCGGGATGCCGTAGCCGGCCGCGTCCCCGCCGATCGGATCACCGCCAGGCTCCGGTGCTGCGACCAGGCGGTCTGTGCACAGGACGAAGACGACCGGCAGTTTCCACAGACCGGCAAGCTGGATGGCCGACCGGAATCCGTCTTCGGTCGCGATGGTCTGGCCGAGGATCGCGACCGCCACGCGGTCCGAGCCCCGGTGCTGGTAGGCGAGCGCCCGGCCCAGAGCAGGAAGATACCCGGCGCCTTCCGCGCCCGTACCAGACATCCGGAGGCCGGGAACCGTCTGCCGCTCCCCATTGTCGGAATCGTCCGGCTGCTGATGGCCGTGGGTGGCCCCGATCGCCTCGTTCACAACGCAGCGCAGGTCGATCCCGCGGGCGATCGCAAGGTAATGCGGCTGCCGCGGCGAAGTGACGGAATCGTCCAGTCTCAGGTGTACGCCGAACCCGGCCGCCATCGGCTCGCACCCGAGCAGGCTGACACGCATGCCGCCGCGGCGAGGCGGTTCACCCGCTGGGGACGGACGCCCGCTCCCTCCTGCGAGGCGTGGTTTGCCCGCTTGCGATGCGCCCACCGCCTCGGCCTCCCGCCGGATCCCTTCATAGAACGTCCTGAGCAGGACCATCATTCGCAGCAGATCGACCCGCGTGGCGTCATCGAGCGCCGGGTCCTCACGCATGTCATCTCCCTTGTCCCTCTGTAGAGAAATGATCAACGCCACGGTTCGGTTGCGCAACGGGGACAATCCGTACAGCTGGGTTCGGCCAAGTCTTCGCCAGCAACGCGGCCGCAGCGGCGCGCGGCGCGAGACCGACCCGGCCCGAGGCCCTGCGCAGGGGAGAGGGGCCCGTCCATCCTGGCGCGCCGCGGGAAGGTACCTGGTCGACGTCGATGAGACCGACCATGTGGGCCGATTACGATCATCGAGTGGCAGGCCACCCGAGAGTACTCGGCATGTCCGACGACATGAGCCGGCGGGATCTACGCCAGGGGGTGGAAGGGGTCATTGAATGAGCGACAACGAGTTGGAGTTCACGGTCAAGTTTGCCGAGGTTAAGGACGCGACCCGGCAGTGCGGTGCTGCGGCCTACCGGCTATCGCGGCTGTGGCAGATCATCGGCGATACGTATCTCGACGGCGAATCGCTCCGCCCCGGCATCGACGACAAGGCTGCACAAGCTCGATCGGACTACGAAGAGGCGGTCGTTGAGCTGGATGCCAGGCGAGCAGAGCTGGAGGCGTTGCTGCTGCGAGCGGCGGGTTGAAAGCCGCCACGAGACTGGGCTGCCAACGATGACGATGCTGTGCCGCTCGGTATGAATGTGTCGCCTTCACCGGAACCGAGCCGAAGCGACGTGCTGTCGGCGTGGGGTGCGCACCAGGCGGTGTGTAGAGGCCCCAGCCTCTACACACCGCCTAACCACAGCGCGACGGCTGGCTGATCTCGCGAGGAACACCGAGCCCGCCGTGTGGCGGCGGAACGCACTCCGTGATCAGACCGGCGAGTGAGGACGACAACGATCACCCAGCTGTCCCGTGAGATTGGGTCATGAGGACGGCGCGAAGACCTGGACCTCGGCGAGAGACAGGGCGTTGTTGCCGGTGAGCTGTACGCGGACGTAGCGGCCGGTACGGTTCAGGTCCACCAACCGTGTCGGCGAACCCGCCTGTGTGGTTTGGTGGCTACTCCAGACGGCTGGCTGATTCAGCACGTCGGTAAGCGAGCCGGAGGTGAACGGCTCGTCGGACACCAGGACGTGGTAGTCCGACAGCCGCTCGCTGCAGCAGTCCGTGCGGTTCCAGATCGCGATCTCGCCGATCTCATGTACCGCGCCAAGGTCGACCTGCCACCACGGCTGGTCCTCGAACGTGGTGTGCGTGACCGAGCCGCCGGACCAGTTTCCGTTGGTGTCGGCGTCGACCGCACGCTCCGGCACACCGCCGAAGCCGATGCTGGACTGGGTGGCGGGCTTCGCTGTCGCGAGGTTTGGTTTGGTCACCACGAGCAGGGCCAGGCGGTCGCGCTCATGGGTCTCGCGGCCGTGGTTGGGATCAGCTGCCCGGTAGGACGCGTGCACCGGCATGGTGAGACGTCCGTCGGGAGCGTCACTCGGCGCAGTGACCGTCCACGTCGTCGTGGCGGTCTCACCCACCTCCAGCCTCTCCTGGCGGATGGGATCACCTTCGACGGTCCAACCCTCGGGTAGTTCGGCCGCGACCAACACGTCTGATACGGCGACGGTGCTGTTGTCGTCGACAGTGAACGTGGCGGTGACCTCGACACTGCCGCCTGGCTCGACGACCTGGTTGGACGTCGGGTCGAGCAGGAGCGTCGTCTCCGGCGGTGCCGGTCCTAGGTCCGGCGCCCAGCGCTGTCCGATCGGATTGCCGGCGTGGGTCAGCGTCTCCCAGGCCAGGAAGTAGTTGGCGTGCGTCGGCCGGATGCCGCTCGTCTCCAACCATTCGCCGGTCTTGGGGAGGTCCATGCCGTGCAAGCCGTGGTAGTAGTTGTAGGCGACCTCGAGTGTCGGACCCATACTGCGCTGCTTGGTTCCGCCACACAGCCAGTCCGGCACCGGCTCACCCAGCTCATAGCCGGCGTGGAACTCCAGCGCCTTGGTGACCCGCTCCCGTACCTCTCCGTACAGGTCGATGCCCTGATGCCGAGCGGTCTCGGCGACGTGGGCGGTGGCGGCGAAGCCCCAGCCCACGTAGCCGAAGTTCCTGCAGGTCTCCTGCGACACGCCGTCGACGAATGTCTCCTGGCCGTGCCAGTAGCCGATCATCGATTCTGGCGTGCCCTTGTTGCCATCCGGCGGTGGCACGGGTAGCGCTCCGTCAGACTCGAGATAGAAGTACGCCGGAACCCGACGCTTCCAGATGTCGACCGCGGTGTTGAAGGACTCCCTGTCATCGAGGAACACCGAGATCCCCACCGCGGCGTCCAACATGATGAGCTCCCAGTTGCCGTTGTAGTTCGGCCGCCGGTCGACCAACACCTGCGGCAGGTGCACATCGCGAAGCATGCCGGCAAAGCGGTCCACCCGATCCGCCGGCCAGCCGCCGTAGGTGTGCTTCATCAGCTCACCAGCCCGTGCGAACGACGCACCCGACCAGCCCGCCTGCAAGGGCGCGTTGGAGTTGGTGTGGTCTTTGAGCGTCCCGGACCAGGCGTCGAGGATCTCGATCGCCTTCTGCGCGTGGGCTTCCTCGCCCGTGAGGTTCCACAGCAGCGCCTGCGTATAGGCCGCGAGGGCATCCTCTCGTTCATCGGTACACCCGTTGTTGGGCTCGGAGTTCGACCCGCACTCGACGATCTCCCGTGGATTGGCCTCACGGTCGAGGGAGGCCAGATCACTCGCAGCCATCTCGTCGAACGCACTAGCCCAGGGCTCGGCGCCCTCGGCGACCTTCTCGCGTACGAACTCCAGTTGGGCAGCGGTGACGAGCACACCCGGGTGACGGAACCCAGCTGCACTCCGCGCCGGCGCAGCTGAGATGAGCAGTCCCGCACACAGCGCTAGGGCGGCGCACACCGCAACCGCCGGACGTCTCCAGAATCTTTGCGTCATTGCAATCCTCTCAATATTCCGATTGGTGCTGGTGCCAAGCACCATCACCGGCGTCCGGTCGGATTCTCTGCGTGGGTGAGGGTTTCCCAGCCGAGGAAGTGGCTCGGCCCGGTCGGTCGCAGATCCCTTTCGATCAGGTCACCGGTCAGCGGCAGGTTGACCGCGGCCCGGTTCTTGTAGTGGTTGTAGGCAACTTCGAGCGTTGGCCCGAGACCAACGTCCGCGGTCCCGGAGCAGAGCCAGTCGGGGATCTCGGCGCCCAGGTCGTAGGCCGCGTGGAACTCCATCGCCTTCGTCAACCGCTCCTTGACACCGCCATAGAGGCCGAGGCCCTGGATCCGCGCGGTTTCGGCCACGTGGGCGGTGGCGGCGATGCCCCAACCGACGTAGTGGAATCGCCGACAGGTCTCCTGTGACAGGCCGTCGACGAATGTGTCCTGCCCCTGCCAGTACGCGATCAGCTCTTCCGGCGTGTCTTTGGTGCCATCCGGTGGAGGCACCGGCAGCGGACCGTCGGACTCCAGATAGAAGTACGCCGGAACCCGACGCTTCCAGATGTCGACCGCGGTGTTGAAGGACTCCCGATCGTCGAGGAACACCGAGATCCCCACCGCGGCGTCCAACATGATGAGCTCCCAGTTGCCGTTGTAGTTCGGCCGCCGGTCGACCAACGCCTGCGGCAGGTGCACATCGCGAAGCATGCCGGCAAAGCGGTCCACCCGATCCGCCGGCCAGCCGCCGTAGGTGTGCTTCATCAGCTCACCAGCCCGTGCGAACGACGCACCCGACCAGCCCGCCTGCAACGGCGCGTTGTGCTCGGTGTGCCCTTCGAGAGCCGCTGACCAGGCATCGAGGATCTCGATCGCCTTCTCCGCATGCCGGGCGTCACGGGTGATGTACCACAACAGCCCATGGGTATACGCGGCAAGCGCGTCCTCACGCTCGTCCACGCAACCCAGATTGGGATTGGAGTACGGCCCGCATTCGACAAGCGCCCGTGGGCGCGGCTCCCACGCCAACGAGGCGAACTTGCTCGCCCGCATCTGCTCGTAGGCCGTCGCCCACGGCTCGGCACCCTCGTCGACCTTGGACCGCACGAAGTTCAGCTGATCCCTGCTCACGAGCACACCTGGATGGACGAAAGGCTTCGCCCGCGCCCGCGGACCCACGTCGCTTGTCGAGAGCGGCGCCGGTGCGGCTACGCCGGCGGCCGGTTCAGCCGCTCCGGCCTCGCTGTTCGTCGCTTCCGTCGCTACCGCATCCTCACTGTCCGCTGCTTCTGTCGCTGGCACCGAGCCGGTCTGGTCGATCACCCGGAACCACTCCGGCGGCGCTGAGATCCCGGCGGTGGCAGTACCGCGCAGCTGGAGGATGTTGTCTTTGTAGATTGGATTGATCGGCTCGATCCGCATGTCCATCCCCATGCCGGCGTAAGCCCGCACGAGGTTCTGGCGGAAGGTCATGTCAACCGGCGGCAGCGGCCGGTGGTCGCCGATCTGTACGCCGTTCGTACGTCCGATGAAGGTGTTTCGGTAGATGTTCGGCCGGAAGACCTGGGCGTTGCTGAATCCCTCGCCGCGCGGCGTGCCGTTGCCGACAATTAGCGGGGCGCCTTCGGTATCGACATAGTTGGCGTAGATTTCGTGGTCCTCTTCGTAGAACCTGATTCCGCCGGAGCCTTCCTTGCCGTCACCGAGAATCGTGTTGTGGTGAACGACATTTCGGTTGCCTGCCCGCAACACGATCATGCCTTTGGAGGACCGGACCGTGTTGTGGCGGATGACATTGCTCGACGACTTCACCGAGATCACCTCGGCGTCACCATCGCAGCCGTCGAAGAGGTTGTGCTCGACGATGCTGTAGGTGTCGGTGTAGTCCGCCCACGCGCCGCCGCCACCGAGCACGATGCACTCACCACCTTGTGGCCCAGGCTCCACTCCGTGGAAGTAGTTGTGGTCGATCCGGGTGTGCTTCGCGAGGTTCGGGTTGGTGCCATGCACCATGATGAAGCGCCCCTCCTGCCCTCGCGGCCCGAAGTCGGAGTGGTCGATCCGGTTGTGCTCGTTGTAGTCGCCGGTCAGATGGACGACCTCAGAACCGCCCGGTCGCTCCGGAAAGGTCCAGTTGGTGATCCGGCAGCGCCGACAGTCGACGATCCGAACGTTGCCTGTGCTCGTCCACGTCATTCCGTCGAGAACGACGTGCTCCGACCCGCGGAGTTCCAGCGTTCCGGAGGTGAAGACTGCCTTGCCTCGGCTGCTGGCCACGATGCGTACCGGCGAACCCGGTATGCCGGTAGCCGTGATCGTCGAGGCCACATACGTGCCGTCCTCCAGCACAATGCAGTCGCCGGACTGTGCGTCATCGACCGCTGCCTGAAGGCCCGTGGTGTCTGTGACATCTACGGTACGCACGCAGCCGTCTTTCGCTGCGGCGGTTTCCGGTGCGGCCGCGGGACCTGTTGCTCCGGCAGTTCCCACCCCCGTCAAGGTTGCCGCGAGAGCACTCAATGCCAACAGTGCAGAGCGGAGTTTGATCCTCAGCATCGTCGAGTCCCCTAGTCGATGAAGTACTGCCCGCCTGGACAATGGGCGGTTGGTGACCCGGCGTGTGTCCTTCATTCGTTCGTGTCCCTTCCGCGTGGACCGCGTGCATCGCCCGGTCGTCAGCCCGGCTGGAGAGCGCTTACCTCCCTTGGTCGACGGTCCCGCTCGAAGCTGCGGGGTTGCCGACGGCCGACTCACCTCACGGCTGGATCGCTCTGCGTCCCCATGGCCGACTACGTGCGCGAACTGCGCGTTCGATGTTCGGAAGATCACACAGTCGTTAAGGATGCGGACTCGGTCAAGCGTGGCGGGCAACTATGGCCATCTTGTCTCGGTATTTGGCCGACAGTGTTCGATATCGCAAGATGCCGGCGGCGATCGCGGTGCAGTCGCTTGCCACCCGACCCCGGACGTGAGACCCCATGGCAGCGGAGGAGCGCCGGTCGCAGATCCTTGACCTGGTTCGTGCCGCACTGCTGATGGTCCTGATGCCTGGCTGCAGAAGCAAAGCCCGACTTGGACGTACTCACCAAGGAGGTCAGGCGGGACGGCAACAGGCTTGTCAGAGGGCTTCGATCGAGGCCGAGGGACCTTCGTCCGGGCTGAAGGCGGAGAACGCTCCAGCAACTCGGCTGCGGCTGTCATGAATAACGTGCAGGTGAACCTCGACTCGGATCGTCTGGCCGTCCTTGTGGTGCGCCGGTACATTGAACGATCCGTGGTCGACGACACCGTCCGCCAGATCCATCGCTGCGTGATAACCGATCCAGTGACGCTCTCGATAATCCGGCGGAACGATGAGGTCCAAGGTGGCTCCGAGAGCCTCTGACTCGCTGAACCCGAACAGTTCGACCATTCCAGAGCTCCAGTACCGGATCACTCCAGAGGGATTTGCAAAAACCACTGCATGGCTTGCCATGAAGGACCCCTTTCGCGAGGAGTAGGGGGAAGATCTGTAGATCGCAGGTCTCCCGGTGAGCGGGTTCACCTCTCAACTGCTTGTCCATCGCTCGCGACCTCCTCCGCAGAGACCCGGCCGACACTCCCGACCGGGCGCCGACGCTGTGGTGATTGCCAAAGGGAGACCATGCTCTGGAGCCGGTTCATGACGGCCTGCGGCGCATTGGTGGGGGATCCGGCGTCGAAGGGCGGCTGTGGGTCGTACTCAAGGCTCAGCTGGATGGACTGTGCGACCTCGGGCCCGCTCAGTCTGGCGGCGATCTCCAGCGCCAGGTCGATGCCGGCGGAGACGCCGGCGCCGGTGACGATCCGGTCCTGGAACACCACTCGCTGCTCGATGGGCTCGGCGCCGTACTCGCGCAACGCGTCATAGGCCACCCCGTGCGTCGTGGCCCGTCGTCCTCGCAACAGGCCGGCCGCCGCGAGGAGCAGCGCTCCAGTGCAGACCGACGCGGTGTAGATGGTGTGTTCGTGCGCCGAGCGAATCCAGTCGAGGATCGGATCGTCGTGGGTCATCTGACGGGTGACGTTGCCGCCGGGAACGAGCAGGACATCGGGTTCCGGCACGTCGTCGAAGGTGTGCTCGACGTCGATGTGCACCCGGCCGCCGGCGTCGGAGACCCGGCCCTTCCACGCGGCGCAGACGACGACCTCGGCGTCGGGCACGCCCGCGAACACCTGGTACGGGCCGATAGCGTCGAGGATGGTGGCCTTCGGGAACAGCGCAATGGCGACTTGCATGTTCTCTCTCCTTCGTTCGGCGATGATGCGACAGGTGTTGGCTGGTGGTCGCGAAGGCACGTTGGCATCAGCCTCGCTGTCCGTGTCGCGCTAGGTGTTCGACGTCGATCCACTCGGCGGACCCCCGGTCGATGCGGCTCAGCTCGATCTGCGCCGGGGCCGCATGAATGCGCCGCGGCCGGATCTCGCCGTGGTCGAGGCGGATGATCTGATCGGCGCGTGCGATGGTGGCTGGACGGTTGGAGACCACCAGCAACGTACGACCGGGGTCGGCGACCAGCCGGTCCCACAGACGGCTCTCGGTTTCGACGTCAAGGGAGCTCGAGACGTCGTCCAGTACGACCAGATCGGTACGGCGCACCAGGGCCCGAGCGATCGCAGTGCGCTGCACCTGACCGCCGGACAGCCGCACGCCACGCGCGCCGAGATGCGTGTGCAGTCCGGACGGCATCGACGCGACGTCCCGGTCGAGGACCGCTGTGTGTACGGCTGCCTGGAGGCCGCTTCGGTCCTCCTGACCGAGCATCACGTTGTCCTGCAGCGACTCGCTGAACAGTTGCGGTACCTGTGGCACGTACGAGGACCGAGGCGGCACCAGGAACTCGGCACGATCGGTGACCACAGCCTTGTTCCAGCACACCGTTCCGGCCTGGGCCGGCTGGAGCCCGAGAATGGCGCGGAGCAACGTGGACTTGCCCGCACCAGCTGGACCAGTCACGACGGTGAAGGTCCCGCGTTCAAGGGTCAGGCTCACGTCGTGGATACCGCGACCTGACGTCGGATACTTGGCGGTGAGCCCGGTGACTGTGAGCCGTTCTAATGCAGATCGCCCTTTGCGTGGCGTCGGCGGCTGGGGCTCTGGATCTCGCCAGGGCCGGTGGGCAACGAGCGCATCCGGTCGCGCAGCCGGAACGAGCGCGGCCATCCGGTCGATGGCGACGCCCGCTTGACGATGCCGGGCCAGCAGCTGACCGGCGTAGTAGGGGACCCAGACCAGGTTGCTGATGTAGCTGACGAACAGGGCTAGGTCTCCCACCGTGAAGTCTCCCCGATGCGTGGCAGGTATGGCCAGCAGCAGGACCGCCCCGATACTGACGTCCACGGACGCTCGGTTGAACCGTCCCAGTAGTTGGCTGAGGAGTTCGTCACGCAGCCCGGTGCGGCGACGGCGCTCGTTCGCGTCGGCGAGATGGCCGAGGATGCCGTTGTGGGCGTGGGCCGACTTCACCGCCAGTACGGCTCCGAATGCCTGGTTGAGCCGTGCCGTGACCGTTGCCGTTGTCCGCCGGTGTGCCGCTCGGTAGGCGCGGATCCGCTCACGCGCCAGCCTGGTCACGACCACCGTGACAACCAGAGGCAGTCCGACCGCCAGCGCGATGACCGGCTCGATGGATAGCATGATCGCCATGGAGCCGACGGTGAGTACCACCTTGCTGGCCGCGTTGATCGCGGTCTCGAGGAACGCGAGGAAGTCGTCAACATCGTCACGGAAGCGGCTCAGCGCCTCGCCCGGAGACACGGCCGTCGTTCCGGCGTCCGGTCCGCCACTGTGCAGCTGTGCGCGGAGCAGGTTGAGCCGCAACAGGCCGCCCATATGCTGCCAGCAACGTGCGCGTATGACGCCGCCCCACATCACGGCGGCGCGGGCAGCTTCTGCGCCCGCGAGCGCCGCGACGATCTCATACACGCCGAATCCCGCCGGCGCGGCACCGCTGAGCGCGTCGAAGACCTGCTGGAGCAGCCACCCGATGAGCAACGTCGAACTGGTCCAGGCAGTGAGTTGCACGAAGCTGAGGGAGAACAGGCCGAGCCGGTAGCGGGCGATCCGCCCAGTAGCCCGCCACACTGACAACTCTCGCTGGCTCATCACGGCATCCCCGAGGCACTTGCCTGCAAGGCGGCGAAACGGGAGCTGGAATCGTCGAGCAAGTCGTGGCGGGCACCGCGTTCGATGATGCGGCCCGCGTCGAGCATGACGATCTCGTCCGCCCGGTCGAGCGTGCCGAGGCGATGCGCGATCAGGATCGCCGTCCGCCCGGCGAGCAGCTTGTCCACCGCTCGCTCGATCCGTCCTTCGCTCTCCGGATCCAGCCGGGAGGTGGCCTCGTCCAGGACGACCAGACCCGGGTCGCGCAGGAAGACCCGAGCGAACGTCAACAGCTGGGCCTCCCCGGCCGACATGCCCGCGCCGCCAGGACCGAGCATGGTGTCCAGTCCTGCCGACAGGCCCCGATACCAGGGCCCGAGGCCCAGGTCGATCAGCACGCCGACCAGGTCGCGATCGTCGGCTCGATGCGTACCGAACAGCGTGAGGTTGTCGCGTACGGTCGCATCGAACACCTGCACGTCCTGCGTCACCAGCGCCACCCGTCGACGCAGGTCGGCCAGACGCACGTCACGTAGGTCGGTGTGCGCAACGCGTACGACCTCGTCGGCCGGAACGAGCAACCGCAGCAGCAGGCGTGTCAAGGTGGTCTTGCCACTGCCCGTACGTCCAACGACGCCGACCACCTTCCCGGGTTCAATGCGAAGGTCGATCTCGTGGAGGACCCTCGCGCCGTTCGGGTAGGCGAAGCTCACGCCAGATAGCTCCACGTCCAGAGGACCCGATGGCAACATGGAGCGGCCGGTGTCGCGTATCGCCGGCTGCTCGTCGAACAGCCGCTGGATGCGAGTGAAGCTGGCGACGGCTTCTTGGGCCACCTGCTGCTGCTCCGAGATCTGCTCGAGTGGGTCGCGAAGGAGGCTGGTGTAACGGAACAACAGGTAGACCGTTCCCAGGCTGATCGCCCCTGCCTGGAAGAGCATCGTTCCGGCCACCAGGCTCATGATCCCGCCCGCGGCGAAGAGCACCGCCGTGATGACCCACACGGCGCGCATCGCCATCGACGCGCGCATCGACGCGCGGACGAAGAAGCCCAACGTGCGTTGGAAACGGCGCACCGCGTAGTCACCGCCGCCGTTTGCACGCAGGTCATCCGCGCCGTTCAGCCGCTCCTCGATCGCACCCAACAACGTGGCCGAGGCGGCTCGACGCTCGATTGCTTCAGGTACGGCGAATTTGCGCAGGCCAGCGATCGCAAGAGACGCGGCGACCACGAAGCCGACCATGCCGAGCCCGACCCGCCAATCCTCGAGGAACACCACGGCCAGGACACCAAGGAGCGTGAGCAAGCTGCCGACGACCTGAACGACGAGCGAGGTCACGAAGGACGACACCGCGGTGACGTCCCCATCCGTACGTTCGATCAGCTCGCCGGGCGAATGCTCGTCGTGGAACGACAGGTCCAGCTCGAGGACATGGCGTGCGAGTTCCTCGCGTAGGGCGTTGGTGGCAACCCAGGCCAACCGCGTGCTTGCGTAACTGACAGCGACGGCCACCACATGATGGACCAAGGAGACGGCGAGGAAGCCGCCGGCGAGGAGTGCCAGCAGCGGCGCCGGTCTGGCGAGCACGGCGTTGTCGATGAACATGCGGAGGACCTGCGGACCCGCCAGCGGGAGCGCCGAGGTGGCCAGGACGAGCAGCCCAAGGCCGGCCAGTTGAGCATGCCGGCCCCGTGCCAGCACGGCGATCAGCGGCTGACGCCGCCATGGTGGAACGTCGCGATGGACAAGGTCTGCCGTGGTCATACTTCGACCCTGCCGGCGTCTCGGCGCGGCGTCCACGACGCGCATCCCACAGATCGCGCCATCCCACGGTGACGAGTCGTGCCGACAATGCAGGCGGGCCACCACTCGCCGCCCGCGGCGTTCTGCCCAGGTTCGGGCCAATTGAGGAGGCATCGTGCGGATAGCGATGGCGTGATGGCACGATCTGTGGGGTACGTGTCCTGGACGCCATCTACCCTCCAGGGTCAAACTGAAGCCATGAAGCCAGCTGGTGTCACGTTCGTGATCTTCGACGGTCATCAGACGCTCGACCTCGTGGGTCCATTCGAGGTGTTCGGCCATGCCGGGTACGAGCGCTTGGTGGTGTCCGGAAAAGACGGCCCGGTGCGTACGAGCAAAGGGCTGTCAGTCAACGCGGACCAGTCGGTGGCGACGGCGAGTCCGCGTCGCATCGGCACCTTGGTGGTCGCGGGCGGGGAGGGCGTGTTTGCGGCGCGGTCCGACCGGAGGCTGGTCGACTGGATCGCGACTGCCGCCAGGTCGGCCAAGCGGGTGGCGTCAGTCTGTAACGGTGCGTTTCTCCTCGCCGAGGCTGGGCTGCTGGATGGTCGCCGGGTGACCACGCACTGGAAGGAGGGAGAGCGGTTGGCGCGGGAGTATCCAGCCGTCGTCGTCGACTGTGACCCGATCTTCGTCCAGGACGGACGCTTCTGGACCTCCGCCGGCGTGACAGCGGGGATGGATCTCGCCCTCGCGCTCGTGGAGGCAGATCTTGGCGCGGAGGCGGCGCTGGATGTCGCGCGGGAGCTGAACCTCTTCCTGCGTCGTCCAGGAAGCCAGTCACAGTTCAGCGTGCCGTTGTGGTCGATCCAGCCGGAGAGCGACGCGATGCGCCGCGTCGTGGACGCGATCCACAGTGATCCCGGCGCGCGACACGCAATCGACGACCTGGCGTCACTGGCCGGGCTGAGCTCCCGACATCTGCAGCGACGATTCACCCGCGAGCTCGGCCTACCTCCGGCCGCGTACGTCGAACGAGTCCGCGTCGAGGCGGCCCAACGGAACCTGTCCGAGCGCGACGACCCGGTGGAGACAATCGCCCGGCGCTACGGATTCGGCACTGCCGAGACACTACGCAGAACATTCCACCGCCTGGTCGGCATCGCCCCGGCAGACTATCGAGCCCGATTCCGCACAACCAATCCACCCGATCGAGGCTGAACACGCGGAAGGACGACGAGACCAACGACTCGCGGACATCAACACAAGACCAGCCGACCCGCGACGCGTCACGTGCGGAGTGCCCATCCGGGTGGGGGACATGGTCGTCGACTTCGTCTGCCGACTGGCGAGACGCTTACGCGCGTAACGGACAGCAGTGCCGACTTCGATGGCGCAGGTTGATCCCCAGCAGGCGGCGGGAGCGGTGTGTACGTCGTCCGACGTGGGCATGGATCCGCTCCAGGGCGGATGCGGCGTGGAGATGTTCGCGCCCCTGGTCGACCCGGACGGTCGAGGAAGACGAAGGCGCGCCGTTCTTCAACAACACCACCAAGTACGTCGTGTCCTGCAGCCTTGGCAAGGACTTGAGCTCCTCGGCGAGGCTAGACAGTCTGTTGCTCGCCTCGACGGCATCTACCGGCCAGCCAACTGGTTCGTTTCGAGCCAGTTGTCGAGGTCCTCAGCAGCGTCGGGCACGTCTTCGCCGCGGATCGCGAGGCCCGTGGCCACTGTAGAGTCCGGAAGTGCGGTGCCGTAGTCGTCGTCGACGCCGCTCATGCCGCTGACGGCGTAGGTGACGAAGGGCAGGATGGTCTTGCCTTTGAGGTCGACCTTCTCAATGAAGGTTGACATGATCATGGGTGCTTGCATGTTCCACACAGGGCTGCCGATCAGCACGGTGTCGTAGCCGCTGGTGTCGGGTAGTTCTCTGGCAATGGCCGGCCTGTCGTCGGTGTTCTGTTCTTCGACGTTGCGTTCCACGGTCGGGTCGTAGGCCTCGGGGTACGGGTCGGCCGCGACGATCTCGTAGATGTCGCAGGCGACGCGCTCACCGATCATTTCCGCGAGCACCTTTGTGTTCCCGACCTCAAGGTCGCGCCTGCCGCCCTCCCAATAGTTCTCTCCTGCGCGGGAAAAGAAGACGAGCAGAATTCTGGATGCGGCTTCCTGGGGAGGAGTCGCGGCGGTGTCGGGTGATCTTTCCGACGGTGACGTTGGGCGTGGTGGTTGTGGGCTCTCGGGCGTGCATCCACTCAGCCAATCTGCGACCGCGACCCCGCCTGCGGCGAGGCTGGCACTGAGGATCGCCCTGCGGGTCAGGTCGGTCATTCGCGTTCGTTTCTTCAGGTGGGTGATCGGGCGGGACGATGAGGACGATGGCGGCGGCGAACAAGCGTTGGCGGCTGAGGGCTCGTCCGAGCGGGTGCCAAGCAGGCCCTGGAAATGTCTGTGCCTTGCAGGATCGGGCTCTGTCACTGCAGACGCACTGAGATGGTCGAGCCGCAGAACGACGCCCGTTCATGATGAGGCGCCCCCGCCAAGGTACGCCTTGGCCGTTGTCCTGCGCCGGTGGCAAGAGAGGATGCGCTACTGGCGATCTAGAAGTAGGTGGGTAGGCGGGGCAGGTAGGGCTGCTCGAGGGCGGTCACCTCGTCATCGGTGAGTTCGATGTCGAGAGCGGCAACGGCGTCTGCGAGGTGGTGGGGCTTGGTGGGCCCGACGATCGGCGCGGTGACGACGGGGTTCTTCAGCACCCACGCCATCCCGATCTGGGCCATCGACACGCCTCGCTGCTCCGCGATGCGTTGTACGGCGTCGACGATGGCCTGGTCGCTGGGGAGGAAGAGCGGCCGTCCGTACATGTCGACGTCCGGGCTGGTCGACGACCGGTTGGTGCCCGTCTCGCCCCAGGGGCGGGTCACCCGTCCGGCGGCGAGCGGGCTCCAGGGGATGCTGCCGACGCCTTGGTGGGCGAGCAGCCCGAACATCTCCCGCTCTTCTTCGCGGTGCAGCAGGTTGTACTGGTCCTGCATCGACACGAATCTGGTCCATCCGTGGAGGTCAGCGGCGTGTTGCATGGTGGCGAACCGCCAGGCCCACATCGACGACGCGCCGAGGTAGCGGACCTTGCCGGCCTTGACCACGTCGTGCAGCGCCTCCATGGTTTCCTCGACCGGCGTCTCGGGGTCGAAGCGGTGGATCTGGTACAGGTCGATGTAGTCGGTGCCCAGCCGGGTCAGAGACGCGTCGACCTGTTCCATCACGGCTCGGCGGGACAGGCCCGAGCCGCCCGGACCGTCACTCATCTTCTGGAACAGCTTGGTCGCCAGAACGACGTCCTCACGGCGGGTGTAGGACTTGATGGCTCGGCCGGTGATCTCCTCCGAACTGCCGTAGCCGTAGATGTTGGCGGTGTCCCAGAACGTGATGCCGAGTTCGACGGCCTGCCGGAAGATCGGCTCAGCCTGCTCGTCGTTCAGGGCCCACGGCATCCGTGAACCGTCACCGAAGCTCATGCAGCCGAGGGCGATCCGGCTGACCTTCAGCCCCGAGGATCCGAGTCGTCGGTACTCCATCTGTCATGTCCCTTCTGCGTTGGCGGGTTTGGTCTCGGGGGAGTGCGCCGTCGCGCTCCAGGCCGCCAGCAGCTCCAGCTGGTCCTCTGCTTGGCTGCCGGGTTCGGCGGTGTAGGCGATCATGGTCAGCCCGTCGCCGGGCAGCTCGAGGGCATCACCGGTCAGCTCGATCTCCCCGACGATCCGGTTCGCCAGCCGTTTGCGGGACGTGCGGTGCAGGCGTACGTCGTGACGTGCCCACAGCACGGCGAACCCGTCACTGCGGGTCGTCAGCTCACCGATCAGGTCACTCAGCCCGCGATCCGACGGGTCCTGGCCAGCCCTGCTCCGCAGGGAAGCCACCATGTCCCGGGCGATCGTGTCCCAGTCCAGATAGAACGCTTTGGCGTACGGATCGAGGAACACGAACCGGGCGAGGTTGAAGGGCAGGGCGTCCCGGGTCAGTACGCCGTCGAAGAGGACCAGGCACAGCTCGTTGGCGGCCAGGAGGTCCAGTCGTGCGTTTCGCAGGTATGCCGGCGTCCCGGTCATCCCGTTCAGGATGCCGAGCAGCGCCGGCCGGACCCGGGTCACCGCCGGCTTGGTCCGACGCGCTCGGGAAGCGGGGGCCGACGCCGACCTGGCGAGGTCGAACAGGTGCTGCCGCTCTGCCTCATCCAGCTGCAAAGCTCGCGCGATCGCCTCCAGAACCGAGTCCGAGACGCCCGACAGGTCGCCCCGTTCGAGTCGGGCGTAATAGTCGAAACTCACCCCTGCCAGCGAGGCGACCTCCTCGCGCCGCAGTCCCGGGACCCGCCGCTTCTTCCCGAAGGTCGGCATCCCGGCCTGCTCGGGCGTGATCCGGGCCCGGCGGCTGACCAGGAAGTCGTGCACGGTCTGACGGTCCATACCTCGACGCTACGGGCCGCCCACCACGCCGAGGAAGGTACTGCCAGTGCCTGTTTCATCGCTAAGCCGGGTCCTACCGTCGAGCAGGTGCCCGAACCCGCAAGGAGCAGAACCATGATCAAGCGCACCCTCGGCAGCAGCGGACTCGAGGTCTCCGCGCTCGGACTCGGCTGCATGGGGCTCAGCCACGGCTACGGCCCCGCCGTCGACGAGTACGACGGCATCGCCCTCATCCGCGCCGCCGTCGACCTCGGCGTTACTTTCTTCGACACCGCCCAGGTGTACGGCCCGTTCATCAACGAAGAACTCGTCGGCAAGGCCCTGGTGCCCGTTCGCGAGCAGGTCGTCATCGCCACCAAGTTCGGCTTCTCCTTCGACGTAGACCGGCGTAACGGACTGAGCAGCCGGCCCGAGCACATCAGGGCGACCGTCGAGGATTCCCTCCAACGACTGGGCGTGGACTGCATCGACCTGCTCTACCAGCACCGTGTCGATCCCGACGTACCGATCGAAGAGGTTGCCGGTGCCGTCAAGGACCTCATCGCCGCCGGCAAGGTCACGCACTTCGGCCTTTCCGAAGCCGGCGTCGACGTCATCCGACGCGCCCACGCCGTCCAGCCCGTGACGGCCTTGCAGAGTGAGTACTCGCTGTGGTGGCGCGAACCCGAGGTCGAGATCCTGCCGACCCTGGCCGAGCTCGGCATCGGGTTCGTACCGTTCAGCCCGCTCGGCAAGGGTTTTCTCACCGGTGCGATCGCCAGCACGACATCCTTCGCCGACTCCGATGTACGCAACGTCCTGCCGCGATTCACCGAACAGGCCCGCACCGCCAACCAATCCCTCGTCGACCTGGTGGTGGCGATCGCGGCGCGGACCGGAGCTACGGCTGCGCAGGTGGCGCTGGCCTGGCTACTGTCCCAGCATCCTTCGATCGTCCCCATCCCCGGCACAACCAAGGTCCAGCGCCTGCAAGAGAACGCCGACGCCGTCGACATCGAACTCTCACCTGACGACCTCGAAGAACTCGCCGACGACTCCGCACAGGTCGACATCCACACAGACCGCTACCCCTCGCACATGCAGAAGTGGATCAACCGCTGACGTCATGAGGCAACTTCGCCTACCCGTCGCCATGGTCGGTCGGCAAGAGCTTCCAAGCTGGAGCGCAGGGGATCGTCGTCGGCTGGCCAGAGCACGCGACGCAGAGAGCGAGGACCGCCCGACCACGGACGCATTGAATGCAATGGCCACGACCAGGTTCAGACGCGTCTACGCCGATTCCTGCGCCGGGGCATCGACGAGATCCAGGTCTCGGTGACCGCACTCGAAGAGCACTACACCCCCGCACCCCCACCTACTACGGCGGCCAGACCCCCTACGGAGCCTGAAGACCAGACCACGCGTATGTCGCTGACATGCTCCACTTCATGCCGTCGCTGGTCCGGGTTCTGACGCTCAACGTCAACGGGACGTGCGGTGGGAGCCCGCGACTGCGGACGCATTGGACGCAATGCCCACAACGCTGCGGCAACCTTCCGCTTCCAAAATCAGCCGCTTGCATGCCATTGACCGGGCACGATGCTGCCGGTGGTCTCAGTTTTCGGGCCTCGTGGTCTCAGCTATTTCAGGCCCGACGGGCGATCGCTGGAGACCTTGCAAGCCGCTGACCTGCGGAAATGTGTGGGCAGGGGCGGGATCGAACCACGTGGCTGTCCGCAGGGGCACGCGTGAACACCGTCGACCGGGATGGCCGACGACCGGGTTCCAGCCCCAATCGCCTCGTCAAGTGCTGGGGGAGACGGTCATAGCGTCGATCGACGACAGTCTGATCAGGTCTCCAAAGGAGTCGGCTGGGAGGCGGCTGGTTGCGGATCAGCGCTGTCTGGGCTGCGTCTGGTGGCTCGCCTCCTGCTCGCGGTGCTGACCGGAGCCTTCCGCCGTACGCTGGACGGGAATTGAACGCGGCTTGGCACGTTCCTCGCGGACTGGTACGGACACCTCAAGGACCCCTGCGTCGTACCGTGCATTGATCTGGTCCTCGTCGGCGCCCTCGGGAAGGACGACGCGCCGTTCGAACTGGCCGTAATGGAACTCGGTCGTGCCGCGCTCGTGCTTCTCTTCCTTGCGTTCGGCACGGATGGTCATGAGTCCGTTGTCGACCTCCACCGTGATGTCCTTATCCGGGTCTACGCCAGGCAGTTCCGCACGGACGGTGTAAGTACCGTCCTCGATGAACTGCTCGACCCTCATGCTTTGCGCGCCCTGAGTCATCGGCTGGTTCGCCCATGCCAGTGCTTCGGGAAGCCTCTCGGCCCAGTCGAGGAGATCGGGAAGTGTACGTCTTGCGGGGCCACGCCACACTGTCGTCATCGTTCTCATCTCCTTTCGTTCACCGCAAGCCGATCACGAGTGTCCAGGTGGCCTTAAGGGGCATGTGGCCCTCGCCGCCCCGGGCTTTCGCCTGCCGTACTGGTCGCGCCGAAGCGTCGCGTGTCGACAGTCAGACAAGCGTTCCGAAGATCTGGAAGACGCGTCGCCAGTGGTCGGTCTGCGGGTTCTTCAGGCCGGGATCGATGATTTTGAATGTACGCGCAAGGGCGAGGCTCAGACCGCCGGCGATCTCGGGGAGTCTGTTCTGGGTCCCCTCGCTGATGGCAGCATCCAGCGGTGGTCGGGCTGCGGTGAGCTGCTCCAGGATGGGAGCCAGCTCGATGTCCTCGTCCAGCTTGCGGAACCCATGAATGCTTTCCTGCAGCCCTTTGGTGAGGGGGAGGTCAGACGGCTGGATGATGTCACGTCCATTCGCGTTCGCGGTGGCTTGGCCGATGAGAAGGAGGTCGTAAATCTTCGTGTCCAGAAAGTCGTTGTATCGCTTGAGATCGTTCTTGTCGACGTCCAGACTAGCGGCGGCGCGGAAGAACCGCTCGAACCGGCTGACTCCCATGATTGGCATCTGACATCCCCCTTTGTCCTTGCTGGACGGAGTTTCCTTCCACCCAGATCGAGCCGACGGCGGGCTTGTGCATCGGCGTCGAAAGTTTTCCAACTCGAGGGCCAGGCATACTTTGCGCGAAGCTCGCGACGGAGTAACACTTGCCATCGTAAGGGCTGGTGGAGTCGTGACGTCGGTCGCGTGGAAGCGTGGTGAGCCTCGGGTTCCGCTCGTTCGAGGCGGCCTGGCGCCCGTCAGTCGGAGTCGGTTGCACAACCTGCGAAGCATCGACATCACGCCCGTCATGGAGTATTTCACCTGCTCTGACGGCACACTGCGAACAGGGATGGCACGACATGGCCACCGCAGTAGGCATCGATCTTGGTACGACGAACTCAGTGATTGCCGCGATGGAGAGCGGAAAACCCTCGGTGATCCCGAATGCGGAGGGATCGCGAACGACCCCGTCGGTCGTGGGGTTCACCGAACAGGGAGAACGACTCGTTGGCCAACTCGCGCGCCGGCAGGCGATTCTCAACCCCAAGGGCACCGTCTATTCGGCCAAGCGATTCGTTGGCCGGCGGTTCGAGGAGGTCGAAAGTGAGGCGCACGCCGTGTCATTCGACGTGGCCGAAGGTCCGGACGGCACGGCTCGTTTCAAGATTCGCGACAAGCTCTATTCTCCGGAGGAGATTTCCGCCCTGGTCCTGCGCAAGCTCGCCGAGGACGCGTCGAAGTATCTCGGTGAACGGGTACGAGAGGCGGTCATCACCGTTCCGGCGTACTTCAACGATGCGCAACGCCAGGCCACGAAGGACGCGGGCCGTATCGCCGGCCTCGAGGTGCTCCGGATCATCAACGAGCCGACCGCGGCGGCGCTCGCGTACGGACTGGACAAACGCGAACATGAGACGGTCCTGGTGTTCGACCTCGGCGGCGGCACCTTCGACGTGAGTCTCCTCGACGTCGGCGACGGTGTCGTGGAGGTCCGCGCGACCTCCGGCGACTCACACCTCGGTGGTGATGATTTCGACCGGCGGCTAGTCGACCACCTGGCCGAGGAGTTCCAGCGGACCGACGGCATCGACCTCCGGCGTGACCCGCAGGCGTTGCAGCGGCTGTTCGAGGCCGCGGAGAAGGCGAAGGTCGAACTCTCGTCGGTCACCCAGACCACGGTCAGCCTGCCGTTCATCACCGCCGACGCCAGCGGCCCCAGGCATCTGAACACGACGATCAGGCGGTCGTCGTTCGAGGAGCTTACCCACGACCTCGTGGAGCGGTGCACCCATCCGGTCCGGCAGGCGATGGAGGACGCCAAGGTCACCGCCGACGACATCGACGAAGTGATCCTCGTCGGGGGCGCCACCCGGATCCCGGCTGTACAGGCTCTGGTCCGGCGGTTGACCGGCGGCAAGGACCCGAACATGACCGTCAACCCCGACGAAGTCGTGGCACTGGGCGCGGCGATCCAGGCAGGGGTGCTCAAGGGCGAGGTGCGAGACGTCCTGCTGCTCGACGTCACGCCCTTGTCATTGGGCGTCGAGACGCTCGGTGGCGTGATGACGAAGGTCATCGAGCGCAACACGACGATTCCCGCCCGGCGGACCGAGACGTTCAGTACCGCGGACGACGACCAGTCCGCCGTCGACATCGTGATCCTGCAGGGCGAGCGCGAACGCGCGGCCGACAACCGCGTCCTCGGCAGGTTCAGATTGGAGAACATCCGGCCGGCGCCACGTGGCGAACCACAGATCGAGGTCACCTTCGACATCGACGCCAACGGCATCCTCAACGTCACGGCGCGCGACAAGGACACCGGCGCGGAGCAGCGGATCACCATCACAGAGAGCTCCAACCTCGACCGGAGCGAGGTCGAACGCATGGTGCAGGAGGCCGAGCAGCACCGGTCCGAGGACACGCGGCTCCGGGAGACGGTCGACGCCCGCAACGAGCTCGACACGATCGCCTACCAGGTCGAACGCCTCCTCGACGAGGTCGGTGACGCCACGCCGGAACACGAGCGGGCTCGCGCCCAGATGCTCGTCGCCGACGCCCGGCAGGCGGTCAAGGACCAGAGCGTGCCGCTCGACCGGCTGCGGTCGTTGACCGGTGATCTGCAGCAGGTGTTCCACGGCATGAGTGCCGCCGCTTCCGGTGCTTCCCGCCCCGGCGGTCCGGGCGCCGGTGGGCGTGGTGGGGACTCGGGCGCAGGGGAATCGGGTGGCGGGGACCATGACGTGATCGACGCCGAGTTCACGACGGACTGATCACCATGGCAGACCCTGCGCGACCGGACGCCACGGCGACGGAGGCTGGCGCGGCGATGGCGGACGACGACACCGCTGCTGTCAGGACCGCGGAGCTGGAGGAGCGCGTGGCGTTTCTCGAAGACCAGTGGCGGCGCGCCCTCGCTGATCTCGACAACGTACGTAAGCGGACCACGCGTGAGCTCGTCCAGGCACGCACCGACGAACGGACCCAGGTGGCGGCCCAGTGGCTGCACGTCCTCGACAACCTCGACCGCGCCCTCGAGCACGCGGGTGATCTCGAGCGCCCAGGCGGCGGCCAACATCCTCTCCTGGAGGGGGTCCGCGCGGTGCGAGACCAGGCCGTGGCACTTCTCGCAAGTCTCGGCTTCCCGCGTCAGGAGCCCGAGATGGGGGAGCGGTTCGATCCGAGGCGGCACGAGGCGGTGGCGACCACGCCGCGCAACGATGTGCCGGAAGGCGCCGTGGTCGGTGTCGTCCTTCCTGGATATGGCGAGGATGAGCGGCAGCTGCGGCCGGCTGCGGTGGTGGTGGCGACAGCCGCGGACGATGGCACCGCCGGCGGCATGTCCCGGCCGAAAGACGCGGGTTAGAGGTCCTCATGGCGCGGCGGGACTTCTACGAGGTGCTCGGGGTGCCCAGGACCGCGAGCCAGGAGGAGATCCAGCGGGCATACCGCAAGCTGGCCCGTGCCCATCACCCGGATGTCAACAAGGATCCCGAGGCCGAGGAGCGGTTCAAGGATATCTCCGAGGCGTACGACGTCCTGTCCGATCCGGACCTGCGCCGGCGCTACGACGCGTTCGGGCCCGACTTCCGCCAGGTTCCCGAGGGCATCGACCCGGAGACGTGGGCGCGCGCCCAGGCAGCCGGGCGAGCCCGTGCCGGCGCTGGCAGCCGGAGAGGGGCCGAGGGGGTCCGTTTCGGCGGACAGGAGGGCATGGACATCGACCTGGACGAACTGTTCGGCGGGATCTTCGGTGGGGCTGCCGGCCGCGGTTGGGGACCGATCCCTGGCGCCGATCAGGAAGCCCCGCTCGACGTCAGCGTCGACGAGGCGTACCACGGCGGCCGCCGCACCGTCACGCTGGCCGGTCCAGGTGGCACCCGCCGGGTCGATGTACGCATTCCGCCCGGGGTGACCAACGGCCAGCGGATCCGGGTCGCGGGTCAGGGCGGCCAGGGCAGTACGGGCGCACCGCCCGGTGACCTGTACTTCGTTGTAAGGCTGGCCCCAGATCGGCGGTACCGGGTGGAGGGCCGCGACCTCTACGTCGACCTGAGACTCGCGCCCTGGGAAGCGGCACTGGGGGCGACCGTCGCCCTGGACACGCCGGGCGGAGAAGCGAAGGTGACGATCCCGGCCGGCACGTCCAGCGGCCGCAAGCTCCGCCTGCGCGGACGTGGACTGCCGAACCCGAGCGGCCGGCCCGGCGACCTGTACGCCGAGGCGCGTGTGATGGTGCCGCCCCGGCTCACGGCCGAGGAGCGGCGGCTCTTCGAGGAGTTGGCCGCTTCGTCCTCGTTCAACCCACGCGACGGATCCGACTCGAGGAGGCGACGACGGTGACCTCTGCGCTCGTCCGGATCACCCAGGTCACGACGCGGACGGCCACGAGACCCGACCGCAGACCGCTGCTCGATCTTGATGCGTTCGCTCGCGAATGCGGCGTCCATCCCGAGCTGGTCGGCCGGATGGTACGGCTCGGCCTGCTCGAGGCCACGACGGGACCGGACGGCCGGCTGGTGCTGACCCGCGCCCAGGTGGCGCGGCTTGGTCGGATCAAGCGGTTGCACGCCCGCGCCTGCCTCAACTACGCCGCCATCGGCCTGGTCCTGGACCTGCTGGACCGCATCGCCGAACTGGAGGCGGAGCTGGCGATGACATCCCGACCGCCCCAACACAGACCAACCGGAGGCCGCTCATGGATCCGAACCGACTGACGCAGAAGTCCCAGGAAGCCCTGCACGACGCGCAGACGGCGGCGCTCCGCCTCGGCCATACCGAGGTCGACGGCGAGCACCTGCTCCTGGCGCTGCTGGATCAGCCCGACGGACTCGTACCGCGACTGCTCCGCCAGGCCGACGCGGACCCGGAGGCGCTGCGGTCGGACGTGGAGGCAGAACTCGGCCGGCGCCCTCGCACGACCGGGCCGAGCGCCCAACCGGGACAGGTCTTCCTCACCCAACGCCTCGGCCGGCTGCTCGAGGCGGCCGACCGGGAAGCACACCGCCTCAAGGACGAGTACGTTTCGGTCGAGCACCTCGTCATCGCGTTCATCGACGAGGGAACGGCGACGGCGGCCGGCCGGCTGATGCACAACCAGGGACTCAGCAGGGACAGGTTCCTGTCCGCGCTCACGACGGTCCGCGGCAGCCAGCGGGTGACGTCGGCGAGCCCCGAGCAGGCGTACGAAGCCCTGGAGAAGTACGGTCGCGACCTGGTGGCCGACGCGGCGGCCGGCAGGCTCGACCCGGTGATCGGCCGGGACGCGGAGATCCGTCGGGTGATCCAGATCCTGTCGCGGAAGACGAAGAACAACCCGGTCCTGGTCGGCGATCCGGGTACGGGCAAGACCGCCATCGTGGAAGGGCTCGCGCAACGGATCAACCACGGCGATGTCCCGGAAGGGCTGCGGGACAAGACGATCTTCGCCCTCGACATGAGCTCGTTGGTGGCCGGGGCGAAGTACCGCGGTGAGTTCGAGGAACGCCTGAAGGCGGTGCTTGCCGAGGTCAAGGCGTCCACTGGCAGGATCCTCCTCTTCGTCGACGAGGTGCATACCGTGGTCGGTGCGGGCGCGGCCGAAGGTGCGATGGACGCCGGCAACATGCTCAAGCCGATGCTCGCCCGTGGCGAACTCCACATGGTGGGCGCGACCACCCTCAACGAGTACCGCCGGCACATCGAGAAGGATGCCGCCCTGGAGCGCAGGCTTCAGCCGGTGCTCGTCAACGAGCCGTCGGTCGAGGACACCGTCTCGATCCTGCGTGGCCTTCGCGAACGGCTGGAGGTCTTCCATGGGGTGAAGATCCAGGACAGCGCCCTCGTCGCGGCGGTCGTGCTGAGCCACCGTTACATCGCCGACCGGTTCCTGCCCGACAAGGCGATCGACCTGGTAGACGAGGCGTGCGCAATGCTGCGGACGGAGATCGACTCGATGCCGGCCGAGCTCGACGAGCTCACCCGCCGGGTGACCCGGCTGGAGATCGAGGAGGCTGCGCTCGCCAAGGAGACCGACCCGGCCAGTCAAGTCCGCCTTGACGAGTTGCGTAAGGAACTCGCCGACTTGCGCGCCGAGGCCGACTCCATGCGGGCCCAGTGGGAGGCGGAACGCTACGCCTTGCGCCGGGTGCAGGAACTTCGGCAGGAGATGGAGCAGGTACGCCTGGAGGCAGAGCAAGCCGAGCGCGACTACAACCTCAACCGGGCCGCAGAGCTCCGCTACGGCCGGCTCGCCGAACTCGAACGCCGGCTGCACGCCGAGGAGGAGCAGCTGGCGGCCAAGCAGCACGGCCAGCGACTGCTGCGCGAGGTGGTGACGGAGGATGAGATCGCGTCCATCGTCTCGCGGTGGACAGGCATTCCAGTGACTCGACTGAAGGAGGGCGAGCGCGAGAAGCTGTTACGGCTCGACGAGATCCTGCACCAGCGCGTCGTGGGTCAGGACGAGGCCGTCCAACTGGTGGCCGACGCGATCATCCGCGCACGGTCGGGGATCAAGGACCCGCGGCGCCCAATCGGGTCGTTCATCTTCCTGGGCCCCACCGGCGTGGGAAAGACCGAGCTCGCCAAGTCGCTTGCTGCGGCACTGTTCGACACCGAGGACAACATGGTGCGTGTTGACATGAGCGAGTATCAGGAACGTCACACCGTGAGCCGGCTGGTCGGCGCGCCACCCGGATACGTCGGCTACGAGGAGGGTGGCCAACTCACCGAGGCCGTGCGCCGCAAGCCGTACTCCGTCGTGTTGTTCGACGAGATCGAGAAGGCGCATGCCGACGTCTTCAACGCTTTGCTCCAGGTGCTGGACGACGGCCGGCTCACCGACGCTCAGGGCCGCACGGTGGATTTCCGTAACACCGTCATCATCATGACGTCCAACGTCGGTTCTGAGTATCTCACCGAGAGCACGATTTCCGGCGGAGAGATCAGCACGCAGGCACGGGACATGGTCACCACACAGCTCCGGACACATTTCCGGCCGGAGTTCTTAAACCGGATCGACGAGATCGTGCTCTTCAAGCCGCTGACACAGCAGGAGATCGAGAAGATCGTCGACCTGATGTTCGACCAGCTCCGCGACCGGCTCGGCGAACGCAGGATCACTCTCGACGTCACCGAGGAGGCGCGCCGGTTCATCGCGCGCAGCGGCTACGACCCCACCTTCGGCGCACGGCCGCTGCGTCGGTTCATCGCGCGGGAGGTCGAGACCAGGGTCGGTCGGGCCATGCTGTCTGGCGACGTGCAGGATGGCGCGACCGTCCGCGTGGATGTCCGGGCTGATGAGATAACAGTCACGTACGAGAACCCCCAGGTCGCAGCGCACGCGGCCTGAGGAGGTGAGAACGATGCCCGCAGACAGCCACGCAACTATTGTCGCGTGCGAGCACTGTGGCCGGCGTAACCGCGTCCCGGCGGTCGCCACGGGCCTACCCCGTTGCGGAAACTGCCGACGCCCGTTGCCCTGGATCGCCGATGCCGACGACGAGACGTTCGACGATGCGGTCGAGGCAGCGCATGTGCCCGTGGTCGTAGACCTGTGGGCTTCCTGGTGCGCACCGTGCCGCACGGTCAGCCCTGTCCTGGAACAGATCGCCAAAGACCTTGCGGGACGAGTGAAGCTCGTCAAGATCGATGTCGACCAGGCTCCCGGCGTCTCCGAACGCTTCACGGTCAGGGCCGTCCCCATGCTGCTCCTCATGAAGGGGAGCAAGGTGATCGCCACCCAGACCGGCGCCGCGCCGGCCACAACGCTTCGCCGCTGGGTGGAGGACGGACTAAGAAAAGTGCCTGAATCCGCGGCTACTGGCGCCGGTCGGCGTACGCACTAGCCCCCTGCCGAAGGGGTCCTTGATGACCGATCCACGCACGCACCGGGAGACGCCCGACTTCTATGGCGCCTACCCGCGCCTGTCGCAGCCGCAGATCGACGCCCTGGCTGGGGGCGGGCAGCGGCGTCGGGTCGCGACTGGTGACGTGCTCTTCCGCGAGGGTGATGAGGGTTACGACTTCTTCGTCGTCCTGACGGGAATGGTCGCCAATGTCGAGGACTACGGCGTGGACCAGCACGTGATCAGTGTGCACGGGCCAGGCCGCTTCGTCGGCGAGTTGAGCGTATTGACCGGACAGCCAGCGTTCTTCACCGCTGTGGTGGTGGAGTCGGGGGAGATCCTTGCTGTTCCGGTGGATCACCTGCGGGAGGTCGTCTCCGCTGACCTCGCCCTCGGGGACCTTCTACTGCGAGCTTTTCTTCTCCGCAGGTCCATGTTGATCGGCCGCGGCGCGGGCTTCCGGATCGTCGGCTCCTGCTTCTCTCCGGACACCCGCCGGCTTCGAGACTTCGCCGTCCGTAACCGCCTGCCGCACCGATTCGTCGACCTGGAAAGAGATCCAGAAGCCGAGACGATGCTACGCCGGCTCGGCGTCGCGCCCAGCGAGACGCCGGTCGTCATCTGGCGTGGCCGTGAGGTCATGCGCAACCCCGACGACGCGGCGCTGGCTCGGCTCATCGGCGTTCGTGCGGTCGGTCACGGTGGCTCGCTCAGCGACTTCGTCATCATCGGAGCCGGTCCCGCCGGTCTGGCGGCGGCGGTCTATGCGTCGTCCGAAGGTATCGCCACCGACCTTCTCGACGCTGTTGCGACGGGCGGGCAGGCCGGCACATCACCGAGGATCGAGAACTATCTTGGCTTCCCGTCTGGTATCTCCGGTTCCGACCTTGCCGAGCGCGCCATCATCCAGGCACGGAAGTTCGGAACCGCTCTGCGGATTCCCGCCGGGGCCACAGCCCTGGAAGGCCATCCGGGGCACCACACCGTTCGGCTCGAAGATGGTAGCTCCATCACTGCGCGGACCGTCCTCATCGCCACCGGCGCGCGCTACCGCACACTTGGCCTCCCCCGGATCGAGGAGTTCGAGGGGACCGGCATCTACTACGCTGCGACCCAACAAGAGGCCCACTGGTGCCGCAACGACCCGGTAGCCGTCGTGGGCGGTGGCAACTCCGCCGCCCAAGCCGCCCTTCTCCTTGCTGACACTGCTCGATGCGTCCACCTGATCATCCGGGGTGGAAGCCTGGTGGCGCACATGTCCCGCTACCTCGCAGACCGGATCGAACGCACCCCATCGATCGAGACGCATCTCCGCACTGAGGTACGCGAACTGATCGGTGATCGCACACTCGAAGCGATCCTCGTCGAGCACGTGAAGTCGGGTGAACGCCAGTGCCTCGACGTGCGCGCTCTCTTCGTCTTCATTGGCGCGGCACCCCATACGGGATGGCTGACAGACCAGGTCGCCCTGGATAGCCATGGCTTCATCGTCACCGGCGCTGAGAGCCCGGCCAGCAGGAGCTTTGTGGACCAGACCGGCCGGTCGCCGTTCCTCCTCGAGACCAGCCGACCCGGAGTGTTCGCCGCCGGCGACGTACGCAGCGGATCCATCAAGCGCGTGGCTGCCGCGGTCGGTGAAGGGGCGATGGCAGTCCGGTTCGTGCACGAGCAGCTTGGGTGGGGCGGTCCAAGCGTCCCGGACGAACCTTCACAGACAACGGGAGGTAGCCATGCCTGATCGTCTCTTCCGAGACCGACGGGATGCCGGTCGCGCCCTTGCGGCACGCCTTGACCACTACCGCAACCGTCCGGGTGTGATGGTGCTCGGCCTGCCGCGAGGAGGCGTCCCGGTGGCGGATGAAATCGCCACCGCGCTCGGCGCTCCGCTTGACGTGTTCGTCGTACGCAAGCTTGGGGTTCCTGGACACGAGGAGATCGCGATGGGGGCCATCGCGAGCGGTGGCGTTGTCGTGCTCAACGATGACGTCATCCGCGGACTGGCGATCCGGCCGGAGGTCGTCCGACAGGTGGCCGAGTGCGAAGGTCGCGAGCTGCACCGCCGCGAAGTCGCGTACCGCGAAGGCCGCTCACTGCCGGACGTTACTGGCAAGACCATCATTCTCGTCGACGACGGCCTGGCGACCGGTGCAAGTATGCGGGCAGCCATCCAGGCGCTGCGGCAGCTCAACCCCGCCCGGATCGTCGTCGCCGTCCCGTCGGCACCGAAGTCGACCTGTGAGGAACTCACCGATCTCGTCGACGAGGTTGTGTGTGCGACTACCCCGACGCCATTCTTCGCCGTGGGTGCGTCGTACTGGGACTTCCGCCAGACGACCGACTCGGAGGTCCGCGAAGTCCTGCGGGCCGCGTCGACCACCGTGGGCGCGGGGCCGGGTGCGCAGGGGCCGCGGGAGGTGACGGCAGTCCGGTCCGACTCCTTGCCGGTCGAGGATGGGGTGCCACCGGACGACGTGCTCTTCGACCTGATCGGTGACGCCCACCTCGTTCTGATCGGCGAGGCCTCGCACGGGACCCACGAGTTCTACCGGGCCCGCGCCGATATGACCCGGCGGTTGATCGAGGAGAAGGGATTCTGTGCAGTCGCCGCGGAGGCAGACTGGCCCGACGCCTATCGGGTCAACCGATGGGTGCGTGCCCGAAGCGTGGATGCCAGCGCCGAAGAGAGCCTGCGCGGCTTCCAGCGCTTCCCGACCTGGATGTGGCGCAATGCTGTGGTACTCGACTTCGTAGGCTGGCTGCGCGAGTACAACTACCGAATGAGCGACGAGCCGTCCAAGGTGGGTTTCTACGGCCTCGACCTCTACTCGCTCTACCGGTCGATCGATGAGGTCATCGCCTATCTCGAACGCGTCGACCCCGATGCCGCCCAGCGCGCTCGGGTCCGCTACGCCTGTTTCGACCACGTGAGCGGCGAGGATGGACAGGCGTACGGTTATGCCGCGGCGTTCGGCGCCGGCCCGACATGTGAGGACGAGGTCGTCGAGCAACTCGTCGACCTGCGTCGCCACGCGCTGGACTACGCCCGCCGGGACGGGCTACTCGCCGAGGACGACTTCTTCTACGCGGAACAGAACGCGTGGACCGTGCGGGCGGCGGCCGACTACTACCGCAGCATGTTTTCCGGACGGGTGTCGTCGTGGAATCTGCGCGACCGCGCGATGGTACGGACGTTGGAGGCACTCGTCCAGCATCTCGGCACGCAGCGAGGAGAGTCGCCGCGGATCGTCTTATGGGCGCACAACTCCCACGTGGGTGACGCGCGCGCGACCGAGTCTGCGGCCCGCGGCGAGCTCACCATCGGCCAGCTCCTTCGCGAGCGCCATCCCGCTGACTGTCGCCTGATCGGGTTCACGACCTACGGCGGGACCGTGACCGCGGCGAACGACTGGGACGCCCCCGCCGACCGCAAGGTCGTACGGCCGGCCCTTCCCGACAGTATCGAGGAGTTGTTTCACGAGGTCGGGGAGAAGGAGTTCATACTCCCCGTCGGGCAACGAACGACCCGAGCTGCCGAGGTGCTGCGTTCGGCCAGGCTGGAGCGCGCGATCGGCGTGGTGTACCGGCCCCGGACCGAGCGGCAGAGCCATTACCTGCAGGCGCGGGTGACCGACCAGTTCGACGCAGTGATCCACATCGACGAGACACGCGCGGTGGAACCGATCGAACGGACGGCGCGCTGGGAGGCGGGGGAAGCCCCGGAAACCTATCCATTCGCCGTGTGAGGCATTTGTCGGAGGGATTTCGCCGCCCTCCGACAACCCGTCTCACTCGGGCCGCAACTGATCGACAGGAAGGACGCCACCATGGCCGAAACAGGCTTCTCGTCGTTCAACACGACGACGGACAAGACGAATCGCATTCTGAAGGAGATCGAGCAGGCGTACGGCTGGCCCAAGGAGCGGCGGAACATGTCCTACGCCGCCCTGCGCGCCGTACTGCATGCCCTGCGCGACCGCCTCACGGTCGAGGAGGCTGCGCAACTCGGCGCCCAGCTGCCGATGCTGGTCCGCGGCATCTATTACGAAGGCTGGGATCCCAGCCGGGTACCGATGAAGATGCACCGCGACGAGTTCCTGGAAAGGGTCCAACGGGAGTTCCGGTTCCGGGTCGAGGGCGGCGCCGAGTCGCTTGTGCAGACCGTCCTTGCGGCAATGCGCGACCACATCACCGAAGGCGAATGGAACGACATCAAGTCAGGTGTGTCACGCGACCTCGCATCGGTCCTTCCGTAGGCCCCGGCGTATGTCGATCCCTTCCCGCAAGAACGCATGCCGACGAGGAATGTCCACGAGCGTGGCGGCGAGATCGACATGCAGCACCGCACCAGCAGCACCCTGCAGAAAGGACAGGCGCATGACCAGCGAACGGTCGGAGACCGCGGTTCGCGATGAGCTGCGGCGTGTCGAGGAGCAACAGGCGGAGCTTCGGCGCATGGCGCAGGAGCTCCGCCGACAAATCGCCGAGCGCGCGGATGCACCGCGGGACGAGGTGGACGTTGCGACGGAACTCACCGCGGCCGAGGAGCAGGAAGCGCTGATCGCCAAACTCGAAGACCGGCGTCAGGCACTTCGCACGCAGCTCGGCGAGGCCTCACAGTCTGGGCAATTAGACAGCCGGGGCTTCGAGGGAGGGGAGGTCGGTGCCTCGCCATCGTGGGTATGTGCCTTGCGGAGAGGCCGAACGCATGTGGCGAGACGTCTGGCAGGGGTTCCTCGTTGTTGTGGTGACGTGTGCCGGCACGCTGCTCGCCGGCTGGCTGTCGGCCATCGTGGTGCGTTGGACAGCCCGGCGGCGCCGGTCGACGACATTGTTCCGGGTGCACCGCACCTGCCGACGCGCGTGGACCGCCGTTTTGGTGACAACCGGACTCTTCGTCGTCCTTCCATTGACAGGGTGGGATCGAGCCCTCGTCTCCCAGCTCCGGCATGCGCTGATCCTGGCGATGATCGCGGCCGCGGCTTGGCTCGTCCTGCGGATGCTGTTCGTGGTGGAGGACGCGGCGTTCCAGTGGCTCCGAGTGGACGTCACCAACAACCGGCGGGTCAGGCGCCGACGGACCCAGATCGCGATCCTTCGCCGCCTGACGACTGGGCTCGTGGTGGTGATCGCTTTCTCCGCAATGTTGATGACATTTGCCGGACTCCGCGCGCTGGGCGCCTCGTTGCTCGCGTCGGCAGGCGTCCTCGGAGCGATCGCTGGATTCGCCGCGCACGCCACGCTCGGCAATGTCTTCGCCGGGCTCCAAGTCGCGATGACCGACGCCTTGCGCTACGACGACGTCGTGGTCGTCGAGAACGAATGGGGCCGGATCGAGGAGCTCACGCTCACGTATGTGGTCGTGCGACTCTGGGACGAGCGTCGGCTGGTCTTACCGACCGCGTACTTCACCACAACGCCGTTCCAGAACTGGACCCGCAACGAGGCCAAGGTGGTCGGAACGGTAGAGCTTCAGCTGGACTATCGGACGCCGATCGCCGAGGTGCGTGCCGAGGCTCGACGCATCATCCAGGCGTCCCCGCTCTGGGACCGCCGTGAGTGGGTAGTACAGGTAGTTGAGTCGACTCCATGGACGATGGTCGTCCGGATCCTCGCGTCCGCCGCCGATGCTCCCAGCTCGTGGGATCTGAGCTGTGACGTTCGTGAACGGTTGATCAGCTATCTACAGACGCATCATCCGGAGGCTCTACCCAGGCCGAGCGGCCGGCAGCAGCCCCCCTAGCTCAGCTCCGAAATGTGTGCACCGTGTTCCGGCCTCTGCGCCTCTTCGCTACCGTCGCCCTCGATGCCCGCAACCGCGGCAGTCCCTTGGCACGCGCTTGACGGCCAAAGAACTGCAGCGGGTGTAAGCGGTGCCCTTGTCCGACCGTCGCGCTGGAGGACGTGCGCCTGGCGGCGGCCATGCACCAGTGGTTCGGTGCGGCTGGTTGGCTTCGTGGTTGCGCGCAGGAGGTTGCGGACGTACGCGGGGTTGATCGGGGCGATCAGCTGACGGACTTCAGCCGGGGAACGTGTTCGTTTCCGTCCGCGGGCGTCCGCCACCGTACGTACCGTGCCAACCGTCTCGGAATAGCGGATACATTTGAGACGAAAACTGAGACCACGTCACACAGGCCGCAGTAGCTCAGGCGGCGTTTCCGCAGGTCAGAGGCGGTGGGCAGGGACGGGATCGAACCGTCGACCTTCGCTTTCAGGTCCGCGCAGATCGAGTCGCTGAGTGGGTTCGCGCTTGGGATGATCATGGTCGGCTGGCTGATGTGTGCCGTTGAGCGGGTCGGTTGGCGTCACGGCTGGCGTCGGGCCGGGTCCGGTGGGGACTGCACAGGGCACCGGTCGCGTGCCACGCGTGCGGCCCTCCCGCCTGCCGCCTCTTACTCCCACCGGTTGGGCGCGGCTGTGTTGTTGTACTTGTCTGCTGTACGCGGGTCGATGTTGGGCCTTGGCTTAGTGCAGCCAGGTCACCTCATGAAGATCGGTGCTGAGGTCAATCCACTTCCACCGGTCGAGGTTGGCTGCCCTTGGGTACTCGACCCACATCACCACGTGGCTTGACCCGACTGCACGCTGCATGTGCTGCATCCCTGGGGGCGGGTCGCAAGGTCGGTCGGTTGCGTCGACGCCTTGAGCGCAGAACACAACCACTGGCGAACCGTCAGGCGCATCCTCTCCGCTTGGGTGGAACCGCGTACTGCGCGCGTAGGCGGTGCCGTCTGGACTTACCGATGTCGAGTACGAGTCTGGAGGCTCGTAACCGGCGGGCAGGCGGACAGGCAGTGGCAGCTCGACGCCCTCGTGCTGCCCAAGCTGCTCAGCAGCAGCTTCCCTGCTCGCGCCATCCGGTTCGCCAGCAACGACGTACAACCATGTCAGCCCGCCGAGCACGGTCAAGACCACGAGCGCGGACCCAATCCGGCTCGGCACGCGCATCCTGGTCACCGTCACCGCGTGATCATGACACCTATCAGATCGGCCTGCAGGCCGTTTCGACAGCTCGGAGGGTCGGAGGGTTTGGCCGGCGTCCTGGCTTGGTCCGGGAGGTCGGGGCACGTAGCCGGGCGCGGGCATTGGCGACCATGATGTCCAACGTGCCGACCGCCAGCTCGGCCTCGTCGAATAGTCTGGCGACCTCGCCGGGACGGGACAGCTCTGCGCGGATTGCGACGGCCCTACCGCCGGTGCCGGTAATGGCACCGACAACGTCCTCAGCACGGGTGGAATTCTTCAGATAACCAACCACCACACTCGCACCCCGCGCAGCCAACCCGAGCGCGATCGCCGATTCCCCGCGACCCGCCAGTGACCAGTGCGGTTTTCCCCTCGAGTTGGTGAGGCATTGCGTTCCTCCGTTGGAAAGATCGGATCGTCATGTTAGGAGAGGTCGGTGTTCCAACGTCCACCGTAGGAACTGCCTTCCCCTCCAATGTCTCGCGCCGCGTCTCGCGCCGCCGAGTGGTTCGTGTCAGCCGCAGGCACCGGCTCAGGCATCGCGCGTCCGCTCGGCGCGGCGCTGTCTGCGCATGGCGTACACGTCGGCGACCGGGCCGATGTGGTGCAGCTTGTCAGGGTTGATCACCGACCGGACGGTCTGGACGACGCCGTCTACGATGTCGAGGGAGAAGACGTTGATGAGCTGGCCGTCCGAGGTCCACAGCACGGCGCCGGGCTGGCCGTTCACATGCTGCGGCTCGATGGTGATCTCGTGCTCACGCAGCTCTCGGCTCATCTGGACAAACACGCGCGCGACACGCTCGGCTCCCACGATCGGCGTGCTCCACTGCGGGGCCTTTCCACCGCCATCGCCGTAGGCGACGACATCGTCGGCGAGCATCCCGACCAGGCCGTCCAGATCACCCTGGCTGAGCGCGGCGAAGAAACGAGCCGCCAGGTCCTCGCGTTGCTCGCGCGAGGCCTCGAAGCGCGGCTTCTCCGCCTTGACATGACGACGGGCCCGGGCAGCCAACTGGCGACAGTTGGTTTCGCTCTTGCCGACAATCTCCGCGATCTCGTCATAGCCGTAGTCGAACACGTCATGGAGCAGGAACACCGCGCGTTCGATCGGGTTCAGCCGTTCGAGCACGAGCAGGAACGCCATCGACAACGAATCAGCCTGCTCTGCATGCGCGGCCGGATCGGCCGCCTCGACATCGGTGAGTAAGGGTTCGGGCAGCCACTGACCCACATAAGCCTCGCGCCGCTTGGGAGCCGACCGCAGATGGTCGATGCACAAACGCGTGATCGCCGCGGACAGATAGGCCTTCGGCGACACGACATGGACCCCATCGCCAAGCGCCTGCTGGTAGCGAACGAACACTTCCTGAACCATGTCCTCGGCCTCGCTCACACTGGCAAGCATCCGATACGCGATGGAGAACATCAGCGGACGCAGCTCCAGGAACGCCTCCGACGTCTCAGTTGCCGCAGTTGGCGGGGAGCCCTCGGAGGCCCGAACGCCGCCCCGGCGTCGGCGCCCGCCCGCAGCCGAGCGGGCGCCGATGTCGCGTTCTGCTCTACTCATGTCGCCGCCTCCGGCGCGCTGCTGCTCGGAGACCGTCGATCGGAATCAGTCAACCCGAAGCGGAAGCCGTCCCGCCAGCTCGACCAGGCAGGCCTCCAGCCGAGCTCCCGCTTGGCCTTCTCGTTCGATGAACCCCGCCCCTGGGTCATCCACTGGACGGCGACCTGGCCCGCAGCCAGCCTGCCCAGCCACACCGGCACTCTCAGCGGTGGTTTGGCACCAATAGCCTCGGCGAGGTACGGCAGCCACTCCGATACCGGGGCCGGGTCGTCGTCGACGATGTTGTAGACACCGCGACGACCGTGCTCTACGGCGGCCACCGTCGCTGCCGCGGCATCGTCGAGGTGGGTCCACGACCAGACTCCGCCGCCGTCACCGATGATCGGGAACTGCCGCCTGCGGACCAGCTCGACCTGCGACTCCGACGCTCCCGGACCGTAGAAGTTGCCGTACCGCAGCACAATTCCTTCCAGCGACTGCGCCGCCGGAACCACCCGGTCCAGGAACTGAAGGCCCGCCATCGTTTCCCTCTGGTTCTTCGCCGGATGCGGATCGAACGGGTCGTCCTCGGTCTTCACTGGACCTCCCGAGCGAATGTTCGACCATCCGGTGTAACTCTGTGCGACGAAACGGCCGACACCGGCCGCCTCAGCCGCAGCGAGCAAATGTTCGGTGCCCGTTGTTCGCAACTTGTTGGTGAGCGCGAACCATGTGTCGAACCTGCGCAAGTTGGCCTTGCCGGCCAGAGCGGTCATCTGGTGCACGATCGCGTCCGGCTCGGCCAGCGCGACAGCCTCACCAACCGCCGCAGCGTCGAGGCCGTCGACCACTACGGGTTCCGCGCCGAGCCCGCGCAGCCGGTCTACCTTGTCGGTACTCCGAGTTGTCGCCGTCACCTGATGCCCACGCGCGACCAATTGCGGTACCAGTCGCATTCCGATCGCACCAGCAGCTCCTGCCACGAATACTCGCATCGCACTACCTCCTTACCACCGGGACCTGTCACTGCAAGGCTCTGAGACGAAACACCCCGGCCCGCTGTGACACCTCCAGCGGCTGATGTCGCGCAAGAACAAGATCACCTGGCCCGGTTTGGGTAGAGGGCTGGCCCGTACGAGCAGAAGCGAAGGATCGTGCAGCCGCCCTCGGGCTGTCCAGGCGCGGGACAGCAACACCGGTTCACCACGCGAGGCAGGCAGATGGGCCGATGAGATTGCGGCTATTGTCGGTCCGAAGGCCTGCGGCGGCATGCACGGCGAACCAGGCCGTGAACGGATCCAGCTCTTCGAACGCTGTGAGTACCCGTTCGATGGTGTGAGGGGTATGGAGCCAGTCCTCACATCCGAGTGGTCGTGTGGCAACCAGCGAGCGATGTCGCAACCACTCCGCGCGCGGATGGTCGGACGGATGCCCACGGGGCATCCGTTTCAGGGCGTTGCCGGCGAGCTCGAATCCTTTCTCTCGTAGCGTTCGCATCACCTCCACGAGTTCGTCACCGCTGACTCCTTCAGCGACCGCTTGCCGATAGCACTCGACCTCCGTTGGAGCGGCGGGCCGCCAGGCGCCTCGCACATGCAGCCCGTCGAGGTCGAACGCGAGGCCGAGTACGAGAGTTCGTTTGATCCTGATCGTCGCGTACTGGTGCTGCCATCGTCCGTACGCCGGTGAGCGGAAACCTTCGACGAAGAAGTCCTCGTAGGCTGGGTCGGCATCGGCGACATCGTGCAGCAGCGCGATCATCGGCTGCCGCACCAACTGCTCGCGCCGTTGACGACACTTCTCCCGTACGTCCGCAGGTGGGTCACCATCGAGCTGCAGCAGGACGTCGAACGCTGCCTTGGGCCAACCAGAAAAACGTCCGCACATGCCGAGCATTCTGCCGCCACATCTCGCCTCGGCCCGCGGCGCCAGCCCGTCGAAGACATGCACGCCGAGCGGTTCCGCCAGTATCCGCCGGCGCCCGGATACCCGGCCACCAGATGAGGAGGGTGCAGCTATGACTGGCCACGGGACCGAACGAAGGCGGGTAACCCTAGTGGAGGGCAGGGCGGTTGCTCTGCAGTGGTCACTAACATCCGGCACTATGAACGCTTCCCGTATCGAGCAACCTGCCGATCTTGACGTGGTGCGGACCTCCTACGACCGCGTCGCAGACAACTACGTCGAGATGAACCTCGGTGACATCACGACGTACCCCTGGTTGCGGACGGCGATCGATGGCTTCGCAGCCGCGGTGCACGGTCTTGGCCCGGTACTAGACGTCGGATGCGGTCCTGGAGCTGTGACCGCCTACTTGGCGGAGCGCGGCCTCGATGTCTCCGGGGTTGACCTGTCGGCCCGGATGATCGACCACGCCCGGCGGTTACACCCCAACCAGCGGTTTGACGTTGCCTCGGCAACTGACCTGAATCTGGTCGACTCGTCGCTCGGAGGGATTCTCGGGTGGTGGTCACTGTTCAACCTGCCCCGGCACATTCTTCCCCTGGTACTGAGGTCCTTCGCCCGAGCCTTGGTTCCGGGCGGGCACCTCATCATCGGTACCCACATGGGTGACGGCGATATCGAGCGAACCGAGGCGTACGGCGCGGTTCCGGTTGCGTGGACTACTCACCTCTGGCAGCCCGACGATCTATGGGCCCTCTTGGCTGCGGCGGGCCTCGATCCGGTGGCTGAACTGCGGCTCCCCGAGAGTGTGGCCGGGGTTCCCTCATTGGTGCTTGTCGCGCAGCGCGCCGGCCACGGAACAGGCGTCAGCTTGACCCCTTGAAAGCATCGGAGGTCTCCGAGGGGGAGACGAAGGATTCGACACTGAGGCAGTGAACGTTTAGGGTCCCGTCTAGGGAGCCCTTGCCTTGACCGTCTAGGGGAACCTAGACTACCCTGCATGAAGCGCCGAGACCTGATCCGAAAGATCGGCCGCGAAGCCAAGGAACAGGGCAAGCGGTGGGAGATCGGCCGCGAGGGAGCTCAGCACACCGTCTACAACCTCGCCGGACTGACGATACCGATCCCGAGGCACAACGAGATCGGCGAAGGCCTGGCCCGGGAGATCTTCAAAGAGTGCGAACCTGTCCTGGGGAGGGGATGGTGGCGGTAATGGATACCTACCATGCCAAGGTCGAACGTGATGGCCGGTTCTGGCTGATCCGTGTACCCGAGATCGGCCGGTCAACCCAGGCCCGTCATCTTCGCGAGGTCGAGGAGATGGCCCGTGACCTGATCGCAGTTATGCGCGACGTTGCGCCGGACTCGTTCGAGTTGGTGGTCTCACACCGGCTACCCAAGTCGGTTCAATTCCATCTTGCCCGCGCGGAGAAGCTGCGGAAGGAATCTGACCTGGCCAAGTCGCGCGCGGCCCAGGAGTCGCGCGCCGCCGTACGGGAACTCGTCGACGCCGGACTCCCGTTGCGCGACATTGGCCAGCTTCTCGGCATCTCCCATCAACGTGCCGCGCAACTCGCTACCGACACCGCACCGAAGGCGTCATAACCACTGCTACTCGGGCATCGGCGGAGTCGAAGTTGTGCCGGCGACGCTGGCCCACAAATGAGACCAGCCAACCAGCCCAGATAGCCCATCAGGTGCGTTTGCGCTGGTCAGAGGTGGTGGGCAGGGACGGGATCGAACCGTCGGCCTTCCGCTTTTCAGGACCAAGGAACGGTCGTTCGCCAGCGTTCAGGAGCGTCCGCTCACGCTCGCAGCACCACGCAAGGACACATGCGGACAGTCCCGAACGTAGGCGAATGAGACCACGTCTGAGACCACTCGCACGTTGCGACGCGCGGTCCATCGGAACTGGCGGTATGCCAGTACTCTCGGGGCTCCTCGTGACGTGGATCGTGAGCGTGCACAGGACGCCACGTTTGGCGCGGTGCGACGAGGGCGCCTCTGGCAGCCCGATGTCAAGACGAACGATGCCGCCGTTCGCGCGTACGGGCGGGAGCTACCGGAGCCGGCGGTTAGTCCGCGGCACGCAAACGGGCATGCCCAATCGCATCACAGGAGCACACCCGATGAGCGAGACACCGATTTACGACCAGCTGATCTCCGAGCGGCTTGGCCGGGTCCCACCGAGTTCGAGGGTCACGACACCTGGGACGGTTCTGAGGCGGCGCTGGACGCTTTTGCTCGCGGGGTCGCCGAGTCGGAGGCGACCTTCGGTGAGTTCTTAGGGCGCGGCACCGGACGGATGCCGGGCGGAGAAGGTGGCCGGCCGCGTCGCTCGGCGTAATCGACGCGGATCCCCACTCGTACTCGCTGCACCTTGGCGGAGCCTGTCGGCGGCTCGAGCAAACGTGAAGGGCCAGGACCTACCTATCCACGTGGAAGGGCAAATGACGCCGCCCGTGTTCGACGCGTGTGTTCGGAGCGCCTGAGCTCGGCTTTGGTCAGCCGCGAGTTCGAAAACCGCTCCGACCCCGCCGGTTGCCCTGAGGCGTGCCGACGGGGTCGGAGCGATTCATCTGGTGTTCTGGTGGTGATTGCCGGCCTCTTGTTTAGTGGCGGATCACGCTGCGGAGTTTGAGGCCGGCGAGGCCGACTCCGGCCAGCAGCAGGGCGATGACTGCTCCCCAGCCCAGTTTGGCGGCCGGGGTGTTGTCGGATGCGGTGGTGAGGTTTGCTGAAACGGCACCCTCGGCTTGGGCGGGACCGGCTTCGGCTGCGGCTCCACCTCCGGCGGCGACACCGGATTCGTCAGCCGATGCGCCGGCACCAGCGTCGAGGCCTCCTGCGGACGTTCCGGCTTGGACGTCTGCGTCTGCATCGGCGGATGCGGAGGCGTTGGAGGTGCAGGTGACCTTGCCGAGTTCGATGTCGATCAGGCCTGGGAGGGCGGTCTCGACACCGAGCGCGGTGACGGCGATTGCGGTGGCGTCGGCGGTCTGGGCCCCGACCTGGATGGTGGCCAGTTGTACGGCGTTGAGTTGGTCGGCCGGGACCGCGGCCAGGATCTGGTTGACCACGGTGCCTGCTTGGGCCGGTAGCTGGCTTTGAACCTTACTGAGGATGTCGGCGAGGGTCAGGTCCAGGCCGTCGGCGGTCAGGTCGGCGACCGGGACCTGCTGTCCAGCCACAACGGCGACGACCTGGGCATCGATCGGCGTCGCCTCGCCGAAGGTGTCGGTCGGGGTGGACAGGCACCGGGAAGTGATCGCTTCACCGACCAGCATCAGTTCGATGTCAGGCAGTCCACCGGCAGGCAGGGCAAGCTCACCTGTCAGGCCTTCCAAACCGAGGTCAGCCAGTCCAAGGTCAGTCAGCGCCAGGTCAGGAACAGCCGGGACGGGCAGGTCGCCCGGCGCCGGCAGGTTGCCGGGAACCGGCGGGTTGCCGGTCTCGGGAAGGCTGGTCGGCAGGGGCAGATCACCGGTGGCCGGGAGGTCCGGCAGTGCCGGGAGCCCGGGGAGCTGGCCACCCAGCAGGGCGGCGAGGCCGAGCTGGTCGAGCGTGCCGAGCGAGACCTGCATGCTGCCCTCGCCGGAGATCAGGCAGGTGTTGTCGCTGCCGACCTTGATGACCCCGGCACTGCCGACAACGCCGGCGCAGGCCGCGGCGTAGCCACTGGCGGTGGCAGCGGCGTCTTGACCGAGAGCACCTACGACCACAGCCTGCTGGTCGTCGATGACCGGCAGATCGGGAGTGCGGACACCTTTCACGGTCTCGAGTACACCGTCGTTGACTGCGACGAAACCGCCACTGCCCGCAACCTGTCCGGCCATACTCAGGTTGAACGCACTGGCGGTCGCCTGGCTGACCGTCTCACCTTCAGCGCTTACCTCGTCACTGGCTGCGGCGGGGGCCACAGTCAGTGCCGACACCACGGCGGCACCGACGCTGATGGCGGCGGCGCGTCGGGCCCACACTCTGGCCTGGATGTGCTTGTCCGGGGGCAACCCCGGTCCACGCATCACCATTGGTTTGTCACGTCCCTCCTCTGGTGGAAATCGCCAGCCCCGAACGGCACTCCTGTACGACCCCGGAGATTTCCGCGTGCGGTCGAAGGAACGAATCCCCCGGCGGTGAGGTTACGGGCAACCACCGAGTAACAAACCCACAAAACAGATGTGCCACGCTGGATCGGTCCACCCAAGCCCACGGGGTGCACCGGCCGACGCCGTGGGCGCATGTCCTCGACAAGCCTGGATCCGACGAGTCCTAGGCCGGCAATTTTCTCTTTCGAAGAATGCGTTCCCGTCACAACCCGTGAGCCGACCTTGCGGTGTTGCCGGCCTGTCCGCGCGAGCAGACGAACGGTCGTACCCGGTGCTGACCTGCAGCGACAGGATTCGATGTCCCAGCGCAGCGGCATCAGCGGCAAGCCACGTCTCGGGAGGTTCACGGCCCTGCGCCGCCGAGCGGTGGCCGCCTGCGGACATATCTGTCCGGGGAGTGGAACTGGGAAGATCGCGTAACCCGGCAACTGCAGCCTCGTTGGAGATCCAAAGAGTCGAAGTACCGGGTCTCCCGCGAATGGCTTTCCTGTCATACGGTGGGCTGCGGCTTCGAAGCAAGGGTGGGAGCGTTTGCACTGCGTGGTTGATGGTTTCGACCACGGCGCCTATGGGGGCTGTGAACGGCGCGGTAGACAGGCCCGGAAACATGATCAACCGATGTGGCCCCGGGCGTCCTGTAGCCGAAATCTGAGGAAGGAAGTCTCCATGGGATTTGGATCAGGCGTTCTCCTGCTCGCTTTAGGGGCCGTCCTGACCTGGGCAGTTGATTTCGACCTGCCCTACATCGCCGATGACTCCTTGGGGCTGATTCTGCTGTTTGCAGGCATCGTCGCCTTGGTTGGTTCGGTGATCATGCAGGCGGACCGGCCAGAGGCCGGTGTCGGTACCGGCATTGTGCTGATCGTGGCCGGTGCGATCATCACCTGGGCGGTGGCCTTCGATGTGCCTTACATCGACGACGACGCACTTGGGGCGATCTTCATGGGCGGGGGCGTCATCGCGGTCGCCGGCACGGTGCTGATGAGCATGCAGCGCCGCCGAACCTCTGGTGGAGACGACCGCCGGAACTACTACCGTCGAGATGGACGGCCTCTGTACGACCGCCACTGACACTCCACCACCTGGATTTCCCGAGCCGCTGCTCCGGCTGCAGGCCACCTGGGGTGGTGTGAGCGCGGACGCAGCGGCGGAGCATAGGCCGCGTAGCCAGGCCGATGCCGCGGCAGGGACCGGCAGCGGCTGTGCCTGGACATGCGGTGACAGGCAGGGGTCGAGCACCCTGGCGTGGCGCGTTGCGGACGGCAGATGATCGGACGGTGAGCATGGTCGGGAGGCATCAGGCAGAGGGGTATCCCACTGCAGTGACCGAGCCCGGCGTTGCACAGCACCTGGTTCACGGCCGTTATGAGGTGGGTGAGGTGATCGGTCGTGGGGGGATGGCCGAGGTCCGCATCGGTGTCGACCGCCGGCTTGGGCGCACGGTCGCGGTGAAGACGCTGCGTGCCGACCATGCCACGGATCCAACGTTCCAGGCGCGGTTTCGTCGAGAGGCGCAGTCGGCAGCCGGACTGAATCACCCGTCGATCGTTGCCGTCTACGACACCGCTGAAGAGGTCCTCGAAGGCGTGTCGGTGCCGTACATCGTGATGGAGTATGTCGAGGGCCGGACGCTGCGCGAAGTCGTCCGGGAGGGCCGCCGGGTTCTGCCTGAGCGGGCGCTGGAAATCACCGCGGACATCTGTGACGCGTTGGAGTACAGCCACCGCGCCGGAATCGTGCACCGTGACATCAAACCGGCCAACGTCATGCTGACAGCCGATGGCGACGTGAAGGTGATGGACTTCGGCATCGCCCGCGCCGTCAGCACCGCCACCCAAACTGCCGCCATGACTCAGACCGGCGCGGTGATGGGCACCGCGCAGTACCTCTCCCCGGAGCAAGTGCACGGTCAGTCTGTGGATGCGCGCAGTGATATCTACTCCACCGGCTGCCTGCTTTACGAGCTACTGACCGGACAGCCACCGTTCGTCGGCGATTCACCGGTGTCGGTGGCTTACCAGCACGTCCAGCAAGACGCACGACCGCCATCGACACTCGCCCCGCACCTACCTGCGGTCGTCGACGCGATCACCCTCACGGCATTGCAGAAGGACCCGGGTGACCGGTACCAATCGGCCGCGCAGATGCGTCTGGACATCGAACGCGGACTGTCCGGCCAGCAGGTGGCTGCACCAGTGATGCCAATCGACGCGACTGCCCCGTTCATGGCTGGCGACGATTCCATGACACTGGTGGGTGACCGGCCGGACAGGCGTGGCCGCGGCACAGGCTACGCTCTGCTCGCGCTGGCGTTGCTGCTTCTGCTGGGTGTTGCGGCATTCATCGGTCTCCGGGCACTCGGTCAGCAAGAGCCGCGGACCGCGTTGGTGCCCACGTTGATGGACAAGACTGAACGTGAAGCGCGAGCGATTCTTGGTAGGAACAACCTCGACCTCGCCCAAGTCACCACGAAACCGAGTGACTCGGTGCCCAAAGGCAGGATCATCGCCCAAGACCCCGATCCCGGCATGCCGATCAAGGCCGGCGGCACCGTCGGCATCACCGTCTCCGACGGCAAACCCCGCGTGACGATCACCGACGTGACAGGTAAGCAACTCGCCGAAGCAAAAGCTCAGCTGGTGGCCAAAGGCTTCAAAGTCAAACAACACGAGGACGATGAGTCCACCGAACTCAATGGCACCGTGACCCGCAGCGACCCAGCCGCAGGCACGCAAGCCACCGCCGGCACGACCATCACACTCTTCTACTCCACTGGACTCGTCGAAGTGCCCGACGTGATGCGGGAAAGCCAGGAGGTCGCCGAAGCCAGACTCGCCGACGCCGGCTTCGACGTACGCACCACCCACGAACCAACAGCCGACGCCCCCACCAGCACAGTCATCAACCAGACCCCAACAGCGGGCACAAGGCGCGAACGCGGTTCGACCATAACCATCGTCGTCGCCAGCCAACCCGAACTCGAGCCCGAACCCACCCCCACACCCACCGACGACGACGGCGGCATCCTCGACGACCTCTTCTAACCGCGGCTAACCTGCTGCCGGGTTGACGATGGCACTGTTGGCGATCACATGGCAACCGAGTGCGATCTGACTCCAGGAAGCGGACCAGTTCGGCACGTACGCTTTCCGACGGGCGCTCAGAGGAGTGTCCGCGCCATCGGGTCAGTGTTCGAGACGAACCGACGCCGTCACTGAACCCAGACCCGCAGTCGCCCGTTGCGGGCACCGAACTCGTCGCGGGACCGCCGCGGAGCAGAATACCCCGGCATCTCCGCGCTGGCCGTGGACGCATTGGACGCTATCGCCGTAACCCTGCGGCGATCTTCTGCTCCAAATCAGAACGCTTGCAGCCTGCTGACCAGGCACGATGCCACGTATGGTCTCAGTTCCCGCCGTGGTCTCAATTGACTCGGCCCCGAGCGGCGTCTGTGGGAGGGTCTGCATGCCGCTGACCAGCAGAAATGCGGTGGGCAGGGACGGGGTCGAACCGTCGACCTTCCGCTTTTCAGGTCCCGGCAGGCGGCGTCGGGGCTGTGCTCGCGGCTGTGGTGACCATGGTCTGGCGGATCCTGGTTGTCCTCGCGTGGGTCGGTTGGCGTCACGGCTGGAGTCACAGTCGGCGGGCTCCGCGCTCCCCGAGCTTCGGCATGTCCTTCCGCGGATCGAGGGTGTTCATTCTCTGGATTGCTTCGCGAAGAGTGTCGGCCGCAGTGGCGCCCCTCACCTCGAAGGTGCCTCCTGGGACCTCGACCTCGACTGAGCAGAGCCACGCATCGGCGGGAGGAGCGACACCTCCGGTGTACTCCAGGCTGAACTCGCCGGCGAACCCCTGGCAGTCAGCGACCCTTGCCGCGAGCTCCTCAATGGCTCGTCCAACCTCGGCGGACTCCGACATGTTCTACCTACCTCCAGGCCGCGCTTCTGGAAGGAGCATGGCAGGTTCGGCTGGCTGCAGGTTCGGGTGGGTCTGGTCGGCCGTGTTGCTGTACTTGTCTGCTGTGCGGCTACTGAGCGACGTTGACCCGTTCTTCACGCGCACCGACGTCACCGTAGCGTTTGATCAGGTAGCTGCCGGGTGGAAGAGGAAGCGACTTCAGGACTGGGTGGATGGCAGCAGCGAGCTTGTCTGCATCCGGCCCGTACATGTAGACGACGGTCTCGTCCGGACCGACCTCGTTGCCGTCGAACTCTCCCACCTCGGCAGCATCGATCGCCTCGATCAGTGGATCTTCGATCTGGTCGAGGGCCAGCTCATCGCCTTCGGCGGGTGGCGGCAGGTGCACGGTGACGGCATGTTCGGTCACCGCGTTGTCCTTGTCACTGATGACGCTCTTTCGGGCTCCACAGGCGGCAGACGAGAGCACGAGCGCCAGCAGGATCCATCTCCGGGTCGGCGTTCGCCTGGGAGGCATAGTCACGGCCGGATCATGCCAGCCTTCTGCTCCATTGGGCTAGGGGCGGCACTGGCACTCAGAGGGTCGGAGCGTTTGCCCGGTGGCGTGGCTTGGTCCGGGAGCTCGCTGGCCCGTAGGTACATGTTCACTGCTGTACTTGCAGGTGCACGGCACGATCGGTGGCTCGTGGACTCAGGGGTGGGCATGGATGCTTGCGACAAGGAGCGGCTCAAGAGATGGAGCCGCGTGCACGATGATCTTCGATCAATCCTCTGCGAGCGTGGTCCTGAGGGGACGGGCGGCGTGTTTGGGGCGCCAGAGGACGGTTACTACGACCTCGCCACCGACCTCATTCGAGGTCTCAGTCGACCTGGACACCACAGCCTCCCTCAGGTGGTTCGGATGATTGTCAGCAACGCATACGACGACGATCGCTTCGTAGGGGCCCTTGTGGACGTCTGGCGACGACATCTGGATCGTGGAGGGTTCGGGTGAAGCTCAGAGGGTCGGAGGCTTTGGCCGGTGCCCTGGCTTGGTGCGGGAGGTCGGGGGCCCGTAGCCTGGCCCGGCGTGGTGGGCAGCTCTGCTGGCCGACTGTTACCGCCCACCGTGGGCCCCGGCCTTTGGGACCCGGACCAACGAGGTGGCTAAAGCCTCCGGCCTGCCCCGGCCACCGCCGGGTTGTGGGCGAAACGGTGCCGACGCTGTGAGGGTCGTCAGTCTTCTGGGGGCCCTTTCTTCGCGCCAAGCCGGGCCGGCCGACCGGGCGCCGTCAAGGCGCGGAGGGAAGGCCGGCCCGATGAGGCGGGCGCGGCGGCCCGTTGGGGCCGCCCTTGGAACGGCCCCGCACATCGTGCGAGACATCGTGGGTCACTCCGACATCGATGTCACGATGACGATCTACGCTCACGCCTCACTCGACGAGAAGCGGGCAGCGTTGCGGAGGCTCGATGAGCGTCTTCGCTAGTGGTCAATCCGAGCGGGGTTGGCGTCAAGGCTGGCGTCAATCGGGCCTACAGCGTCCGCCGATTTGCGTTTGCGCTGGTCAGAGGTGGTGGGCAGGGACGGGATCGAACCGTCGACCTTCCGCTTTTCAGGACCAAGGATGTATTTCCGGCGCTGTCCGCAGCCGTCCGTTCACGCTCGCCAGTGCCATCCACGGACACCGCCGGACGACGTCGCACGTAGATGAATGAGACCACGTCTGAGACCACTCTGACCGGGAGTGGCGGCCAGGTGGGGACCACCGCGTCAGTGGCATGACAGGGCCGTGACAGGAGGCTGGGCAATCGTTTTGGCATGGAGAACACGCAGACCCCCACGGACACAACGAGAGTTGCCCAACCGAGCCGGTTGGTCGAGTTGCTGATCGCTGACCGTCACTCCGTTCCGCTGTCGATCGCACTGCACCTTGTGCCCGGCGCCCTGATCGTCGCCGTCTACATGCTTTTCGCCGAACCGCTCGTCAAGGCGATCGGCTATCCGAGCTTCCTAGCCTGGGCGATCGCCTTGATCGTGGTGCTCGTGCCGGTTCAGTTCGGCCTGTTGTGGCTGGGCAGCAGGCGCAACGGCCGGTTCTCGCTGCGCGGGGTGGTGGAGTACCTGGACAAGCCGATCCCGCGGGGGAAGATCACCGCCATCATCGCCGGCCTCATCGTGTGGATGACGGTGGTGGCGCTCGCTCTCACCCCACTGGACAACCTCGTCTTCGACACGTTCTTCACCTGGATCCCCTTCGAAGGCGCGGGCGGCAGCGCTACCACCTACCTCGACGGGTACTCGCATTCGGTGCTGTTGATCACGATGTTGGTGTGCCTTCCGTTGACCGGATTCACCCTTCCGCTCATCGAGGAGCTCTACTTCCGCGGATTCCTGCTTCCCCGCATCTCCCACCTGGGCTGGGGGGCGCCCGTGCTCAACACGGTCCTGTTCTCGGTGTACCACTTCTGGGCGCCGTGGACGGTGCTGTCGAAGGTGATCTTCATGTTCCCAGCGGTCTGGCTGGTCTGGCGGAAGCAGGACATTCGGGTGTCGATCGGCATGCACCCCGGTGCCGCTCTCCTCATGGCGACCGTCGGCACCATCGCCCTGATCCTGGGCCTAGTGCCGTAGCACCAAGATGGTGAGGGGGCGCCGTCCATAGTGGGAGGCGCCACCTCGGTCGTTGGCAGTCGCGATCCCGGAGGGGAGCCGACAGCGGCGCCCACGTTGTTACACGCCGATGAGCGCACGGTCGGCCACGGCGTCCCGGTATCTACGTGGCCGGACTCGGCGGCGGCGAAGTGACACCAAGCGTCACCGTGCTCGACCGCCCGACTCGCGAGGTCACCGCGCGGATCCCGCTCTCGACCGCAGCACGGGCGATCACCGTCAACCATGGTCGAACCGAGTCCTGGTTGCCGGTGAATGCCGAGTCGACATCATCGTTAGCGAAACTCTGAAGGTTGTACCTACGATCCCGGCCGGGCTCCCGTTCGCCGTCGCCACCCAACCAAGACAGACGAACGAGCTGTTCATCGGCGACGTCCACACCGGGGAGGTGACCGCCTCTCCTACTGCAGCGGCACCCCCACCTGAACGGGAACGACCGGATCGCGTTCATCACCACCGACGATGATCCGGGGCGACTCCGCGGCGCACGCCGAGCACGCAGGCTCGCCCGGGAACCCTTCCGGCCATCGCGCATCACGCCCGCTCACGAAAGGGCCGCTCCGACACGGACTGTGTGGACGCAAATGGCTGCAACTCCTGCGTCGACCTTCCGCTGCCAAATCAGACGTTGACAGGCCGCTGACCAGGCACGATGCGCCAGGTGGTCTCAATTTTCGGGCGCCGTGGTCTCAGTTGTTTCGCGCCCGGCTTGGACGGTCTGAGGACCGTGCAGGCCGCTGACCTGCGAAAACGTGGTGGGCAGGGGCGGGGTCGAACCGTCGACCTTCCGCTTTTCAGGACCAAGCACCCGCGTCCGCGTACGTCCGGAGGCATCCATCCACGCACGGCAGCGCCCCCGTGGACCACGCCGAACGGTCACGAATGTAGACGAATGAGACCACGTCTGAGACCAGGCAGGACGTGCCGCTTGAGTGGGCCTCGCTGTCATCGACACCTCACGCCGGGCCCGCAGGGCTACCAGGCGTCGCAAGAGCGCTCCTGAGGACCGCGCGGCGGAGGCAGTGCTTGTGACGGCGCGGGCTGACTGGCCCTCGGCTCCGAACGAGTCCACTGCCCGGGTCGGGGTCGGCGGATTCAGCGACGTGGCTCCTCATCGGCTGTCGGTTTGTGGAGGTGGATCCGGTTGGGTGGAACGTGGTTGGTGAGCCAGGTGCCGTTTGCGGCTTGGTAGAAGGGGATGCCGCCGTGGTACATGCCCGCGGCGTCGATGGTGAGGATGACGGGTTTGCCGCGGCGGGCTGCAACGGTGTGGGCCGTAGCGGGGTCGGGGGAGAGGTGGACGTGGGTTCGCTGTTGTGGTCGGAGACCGTTCGTGAGGATGCTGGGGAGGAAGCGGTCGACAGTGCCGTGGTAGAGCACGGCTGGTGGTTCGGTGGCGTCGAGTTGGAGATCGATGTTGATGGAGTGGCCCTGTGCGGCGCGGACCCGTGTGCCGAGGACTTCGAACCGTTTCTTGTCGGTGCCGGCCACCAGTTGGTCGAAGAGCTTGCGGTCGATGGGGCGGCCGTGGTGCTCGAGGGCGGCGAGCAGGGTGTCGATGGAGATCCAGCCGGATGGGTCGAGGCTGATGTCGATGGCGGCGGGGTTGTGTCGCAGGACGTAGGCGAGGAACTTGCTCGCTGCGACGCGATCCTCGGTCATGGTGATGCCAGGTGGGTGATGAGGTCGTTGACGTGGGTTCGTCGTTGGCTGCGCCAGGTGGCCCAATACCTGATCTTCGGGAGGTCTGTCACCGGTATGGCGGCTAGACCGTCTGGCACGGCCACGCATCCGTTGACAATTGTGGCGCCGATGCCCAGGGCTGCGCAGTGGACGAGCAGGTCCCAACCGTCGACTTCGGCGGTGACACGCCAGGACGCTCCTACGTCGGCAAGTGCCCGCTCGAGGGTTCGGCGGTGGGGTCGCCCACTGGCAGGCAGGACCAGCTCGAGGCCGTCGAGGTCGAGCAGGCTGACGTCGTCTCGGTTGGACAACGGGTGGTCGACATCGATGACCAGCACCTGTGGGTAGCTGGCGATCTGGCGTGAGTCGAACTGTGGAGGTGGGGGGTCGTGGGCGATCACCGCGAGGTCGACGTGACCCGCTGACAGTGCCGAGATCGCCGACTCTCGGTCGGAGGTGAGGACGCTGATGCTGCGGCCGGTTGTACTGATGCGGCGAATGGCTTCGGCGATCACCCAGCGCAGCGCGCCGCGTCCGGCGGCGATGCCCAGTGGTCGGCTTGTGCCGTGCAGGTCGCCGAGGAAGTCGTCCAGCCGTCGATGCGAGTCCAGTGCGAACGCTGCCAGCCGTTCGCCGGCGGCGGTGAGCGTCAATGCCCGGCCGGTGCGTTCGTACAGGTCGACACCTAACGCGGCGGCGAGCTTCTTGATCTTCACGTGCAAAGAGGGCTGGCTGATGTGCAGAGCCGTGGCCGCGGCAGTGAAGTTGCGGTGTTCGGCGAAGACCGCAAACGAGCGAAGCGCGTCCGCTTCCAGCATGTCCCGGTCAATCATAGGAAAGGACTATAGCTAGTCCGCAGAAAAATAGTTCAAGTCAAGGCTCGGCTGGTGGATGCTGTCGAGCATGGAACAGCGCCGCGAACCACGCTTGGGTATCGACATCGGACGAGTGATCATCGACGGATCCGCGCATCCGGACGGTGGGGACACGGCGTTCTTCACCGGCGACGAGGCGACCATGCTGGCGACGCCTGAGATGGCCGGCGCGGCGGCCGCGATTGCCCGGCTCATCAAACAATTCGGCGGGCAGGTCTGGCTGATCTCAAAATGCGGTCCGCGGGTCCAAGCCCGCACCGAGCACTGGCTAGAGGCGCACGACTTCTACCGCCGCACTGGACTGAAACGCGAACATGTTCGGTTCTGCAGGGCGAGAGCGGACAAGCGAATGCATTGCGTTGAACTGGGATTGACCCACTTCATCGACGATCACCCCGACGTGCATGCAGCGATCAGGGGCACCGTGGACCACCAATACTTCTTCGGAGTCCAGCGACAACCTGTGCCCGGCTACGGTCACCACACGCCGGCCTGGGCCGACGTGGAACAACACATTGCCGACTCGTTCGCCTCGCGGTGCGTGTGACTCACCAGAGGCATCTCACGGAACTCCCGGTCGTAACGTCTGTCGCTTCTCTGGCATCGCTGCTCCTTATAGCCTACTTCGCGAGTTTGCGTAGGCGCTTCAGGGTGTGGTCGTCAGCATGGACGACGCCGACCGTCTTGTGACGAGGAAACACCGGGCCGCGCCCGGCCATGTCCAATGCGGTCCTCGCTGCACGTCGAACTGTCTCCTGCTCGGCGGTTGCCTGGGCGATGCGGATGAGTGCCAGATGCCAGCGGAAGAGCACTGGGGAACTGGGACGTGCCGCGTTCTAGGAACGAGTTCAAGAGCGCGAGTGCCTCCTCCATGCTGGCTGGGTCACCCTTGTCGATGAGTAGTTCAGCAAGGGAAATCTCCGCGGTCGCGGTCGTTCCGTTCAGCGTGGGATGTTCCGCCAATAGTCTTCGGTAGTACTGCTCAGCGGTCGTCGGGTCTTGCTCGACGTAGGAGTCCGCCAGGTGCTCGATGGTGGACGCTTTCTCGAACTCGTGGCCGAGGTCGCTTTCGAGGATGCGCGACCAAACGCTCCGAGCGGCATCCATCTGGCCCGACTCCCGGAGAGCTATGCCTTTGATGCGTGTGTACTGAGTCCGGTTACCGGCGTGGGCGCGCCGAAGACGCGCCTCGAAGTCCGCCTGAGCACCGGGTGACCAGTCGGGAGAGCGGAACCAGTCGTCAGCCACCGGAGCAGTGTTGCAGGCTGCGCCGCCTTACGTCCGCTCATCGGCATCACCGCGCGGATCGCGGCATGAGAGTGCGTCGTCGCGTGCGTCCTGAGGTGGCAAGCGAACCGGCCGCTAGTCGTCGAAGTCCGCCGGCCGGTCCTTTGCTGGCCGGCGCCGACTGCGAGCCAGGGGTCTGACCGCACCTTCGAAATAGGTGATGGCGGCGAACGCTGCGACGTGGTTGTGGGTAATGCGCTGCCCGGTCATCGGTAGCGGATAGTCGGGCATCTCGTACCAGGCACAAATCCTGTCGATCTGGAGTCGCTCCTCTTCAGACATTCCAAGTGCGCGTTGGGCAAGCGCATCCTCGCCGTAGTCCCATAGGGCTGAAGCGATCAACCGCTTGGGCATGTGCACGCTGAACCTCGGGCGCGCTTTCAAAAGTTCGCTGAGCGGCAGGGGCTCCATAGAGGAAGTATGGGTGAGCACGCCCGCTCCTCATCGGCATGGTCCTGATTCACGCTCGGCGGCATGTGCGGATGTTACGCGCTGAAGTAGGCGACGATGTTTGCCCACACCGCAGGAGGATCGCCGTCACGGCGATCGGTGGCAGCGGGAGCCACTACGTGTCGAACACTGTCAGCACCGATGAAGTGTGGGTGCGGCTTGACTGCCGGCTTGCGCTTGCGACTTCGCGAGGCCACCTCGCGGCACCGGCCGAGGAGTTCGGCGCTTTGGTGAGCTAGCCACGGGGGCAGTGACTCTGCGACGGGTTCCAGGTCGAGCAGGGCCGACTTCGGGTCCTGCAGAGCGTTCATGACAACCATGCCTCGGCACCACGTCAGGCCAGCACGATCACCAGGCCCCGCCAGCCACGTGCCGATGCCCAGGTCGAGCGAGTGCACCGCATTCCGAGGTTGTCCTCGAAGCAGGGAGGAGACGGCGTACAGGAGCCACGTGTCTGGTATCCACGCCCCGCCGCCCCAGCCGATCCAACTCTTGGTCCAGTCGTAGACAGGGCGCCAGTCTCTGGCCTCGACTCCAGCCAGCGCCTTCGCGCCGCACTCTTCACCCCATCGGGCTACGTCGCCACCCGGGACCTTTGCGAGTTCGAAGGTCATGCCGTAAGCCTGCCAGGCGAGCGCCGCGAACGGCGCGTTTGGCCGATGCCCCCGACACCTCACTGACCCGCCTGTCATCGACATGACGGGCTGCCTCTCTGGTCAGTGCTGCCACGTGTCCGAGATGCTGACCACATGCCCGAGACCGACTGGCACCCATTCCAAGACGGCGAAACGCTCTCGCAACCAGGTGGTGAAGACGGAACGATCATGGTTGACGATGAGCACCAGGCCGGGGCGAGGATCACCCTGGAACATGACACGCTAAGGTCCGGCGTTTGCCATTACCTGCGGGGTCTATGGGTGGAGCCGAGAGTTGGCTGAGACCCATCGACGGCTACCTCGACGACTGGATCGCATTCGGCGACGACGGAACGAACGACCTGTACTGCATCCATCGCGTTGACCAATCGATCACCCTGCTGAGCATGATCGATCGAAGCCACGAGCGCGTGGCCATTGGGCTTCCGGACTTCTCGACGATCGTCCTCTCGCGCGTATAGCCATGGACCCGCGAGCGAAGAGCGGCAAGTGAGTGCCTACTGACCGCTCAGTCCATGCTGACCATGATGGCGTCGTCACAGGTTCCAAATCTCTGAGGACACCGCGGCGTACCGCTCGATGGGGCCGGCAGTCTGTGCGTCGAACCACTGAACGAAGTCTCGTGCGTCAGCGCGTTCACGTCCTCGGGGCCGTGCGTGTTCGGTAGGCCGATCACGATGGTTTCCGCTTCCGCGTCGTACTCATCTGTGTTCGTCTCGAAGTTGATCCCGACAGGATCGGCCCGAAAGAGGATCTGCGACACAGAATCGACGAGATCTCGCTGCGTCACTGTCTGCTCGAACCGTGATTGACGTGCCCTTCGAACCTCGGCCTGGATGTGCTCCCACTGCACATCCTCAGGCGCCCGCTTCTTGCGGCGGAACCTTCATGAAGCAATCCTCTCAGGAAGGAGCGGCGAGGAGGCCGGAGCAGAACCTCACATCGGCATGACCCTCGCGGTCGCGGCATGGTTGTGAGTCGCGTGCAGCGTGACCTTAAGGCTGGCTACTCTCGCTGTCATGGCGGAACTCGCTCGCGCGTTGGCCGCGCTCCGGGTTGCGGGCGAAGAACTTGTTCCGGACGCGATCACGACGGCTTTGGGATGTGAGCCCTCACGAAGCTGGGCCAAGGGCGAGGCGTGGATCTCCCACGGTGTGACGAGAACGCGGCGCTTCGGTCTGTGGAGTCTGGACGCCGAAGAGACGACGCCGGCCGACGTCGATGCCCAGGTCGCGACGATCCTCGGGCGCCTGACCTCCGACGAGGCGGTGTGGCGCGACCTGGGCGCTCGGTACACCGTCGACCTGTTCTGCGGATGGTTTATGGAGCGCGGAAACGAAGGCGTGACGCTTGAGCCGGAGACGATGTTGGCGCTGGGGAGACGGGGCATCCCCCTCGATGTTGACCTGTACGGGGGAGACGAGTCCGCCGACGGGTGAGGGGTCCCCGCCCACCCGGACATCGGCAGTGCCGCGCCGCACTCTCCGCGGCATGGGCGCGCGAATCACCAGTCCGGATTCAGGCGTCTCGCGTCGAACTCGCGAAGCGTCATCTCGGCGTTGAGTCCATTTAGTCCGAGCGCTGGATCCGCCTGGATTTCCTCCAACACCGTTCGCGCAGCGTGTGCGTTCCAGTGCAGTGCGTGGCTGGCGGCCCACAGGCGGACAGTTACTCGCGGGTCGTCGAGGAGCCCATTGATTAGCTCCTGGCCGGACTCGGTGGCCGCGAGTTCCTTGCGCGCGACCTGCAGACGCTCAACCAGCCGGTTCCACTGGCGTGGGCGGTTCTGGCCGAGCCCGTCGTCGCCTTCGGCCTCGGCCATCTTGCCCAAAGTGGCGAGGTACCTTGCTGCGGGATCACTCACGGAACCATTCTCCCCCTGCTACACCGTTCGACCGGTCGGCGGCAGTTCCGGATGGCCGCGGGGTTGGTCTCCGCCCACGACCAGGCCCTGCAGTGCTATCCGGAGATCCTCCACGCAAGAATGTCCCGGGCGCCCGGGCGCCCGGGTGCCGGGGCGTCGTGGCCGACGAGCTGAGGACGCCATGGCGATCTGCTTTGAGTTGGTAGGCAACTTCGGTGAGAACGTCGAGGGTGCACGCGCGGCCGCCCTCGCCGATCCCAGCCCCGCGCCGGTTCAGGCGGGCCGCCACCGCATTCCCGTCCACCGCACCGTGATGAACCGGACGCCCTCCTACATCGAGGTATCAGTGATCCCGGTTGCTGTCGGCTGGGGTGTGAGCCTGGACGGGACGCTGCCGAGATTCAGACTCTCTGCCGCCGAGTTGAGCGAGGTAGGTATAGGGCTCTACCGCTTACTTGAGCGGTTCAACGGGTACCTCGTGGCGAAGGTCGGCTGGGACCCGGAGAGCTCCGTCGATCCCTCAGAACTCAAGAGCGACTGGGCAGACGAGCTGGCCGACGGCACTATCGATGGACTCGTCCTCAAGGACGCCCTGCACGACGAACTCCGCTTGGGAGACAACTACGTCGAGTTCCAGCCGGGCTACCTCTGGATTCCGTACCGGGGTGAAAAGCCGAGCACGCTCACAGTTGAGTAGACCCGAGCATCAAGGCAGTTCACCTGTCCCGCCCATGACGACCATCCAGGCGGTACGGTCAGCTGCCCGCGTAACCGCTCATCGGCACAACTGCGCCGGACAAGATCATCCGCAGTTACCGCTCATCGGCATGACCGCGCGGATCGCGGCAGATCCGGATGTCTTGATCAAGCCTGGTCTGCCTCCGGCTGTGCGAGTTCATGGCACGGGTTGAAGCTGAACGAAGATCATCCAGATGTCACCATCGGCGCGGTACGTCGCCCGGACCCGATATTCGCTCGGGCGTAGATCGATCACGAGGTGGTTGTCGGGCTCCAACTCCGCTCCGGGCCACGCCGAATCGAACATCACGACTGGCCCGTCCACCACCCAGCGGACATCCTCATCCGCGTCCCAATTCACGCCATCACGTACCGCTCGGCGTGCAGCGCTTACCAGGTCATCTTCCCCGTACGCCGCTGCCCACCGCAGGAACAGCCGTTCCGAGGATAGGTATGTCGTCATTGCCGGCTCGTCGCCCAGAACAAGCGCCTGCCGCTGACCGATGGCGATCACGCCGACGTAACCGTCGACCGCGCACGCCCGACCGTAGTCCCCCCAGCTCTCCACGGAACCATCCGTGCTATCAGCACCGGTCCACAGCGATAGCGCCGATTGCGGAGCGACGAGCAGCGGTCCGCCAGCCGTCGAAACCCACGTGTACTGCAATGACTCTACCTCCCGCAGCGATCTTGCCAGGCCACGGCGATACACGAGAGCCCGCCAAGACGCGGCAGAAATTGTCATGGCCGGAGAGCTGATTGACACAGACCGACGGTCACTGGAACGCCGCCCGGCTGTGCACTCATCGGCACACGTCTGGACGGTATCCAGGCCAGCTCGGCGTAACGCTGCGTGGCACGCGGAGCGCGGCATGAGCGGTCGTTCGACGCTCGGCTACTCAGGTGCGCCCGCGCCGTAGATCCAAGCCGAACAGTGAGCGCAGTGCACTGTGTCGTCAGCGACCTGCAGTTGGTCTGCGAGCGGGTCTGGTTCTAGGTGTCGCTCGATGAGCCCAGCGTCGAGTGTCAGACGTAGGTGGACGTCCCAACCGCCGCCTGGCCTTGGGACGAATCAATGGCTGACGGCGTGATTCCCGCTGGCCTGGAACGCCTCAAGAAGCGGCATGAGGTGGGCTCGCTCGTCGTCGTATGGGCTGGTCACGGCGATATTGTCCACTGCCCGCTCATCGGCATGATCGTGCGCGGGTCGTGGCAGATGAGTGCGCCGCTCAGACGTCGAGAGTGAGACGAGCGATCCTGAGGATTCGCTCGTAGTACGGCCGGGCGTCTGCTGGAAACGCCTCCATGGAGCGCCGCAGTTCGTCAGCCGCCTGCACCAGTCGAGAACGGTCCAGGTCGGACAGCGACCCAGCCCTGGTCGCCCAGCCGTAGATGTCGGCACCGATCATGACCGCATCCACCTCCCCGTAGTCCGTCCCCTTCTCCACGGCGTCGGGGAATGGCTCAGCCATGTGGAGTCGCATCTCTTCGGCAAGGTCGTCGGGCACAGGTCGCAGCGTAGAACCTTGGAACTTGCCAATCGGCACGAGCGCGCGGATTGCGGCATGAGCGGACATTCAATTGACGTGCTCGAGAGCGGCCTCTCTCGTACGGTTGGAGGTCAGTCTGCTCAACGCCCAGCGCTGGTACTGGGCGTCACTGAACCCAAGGATGACGGCACCGTTCGAGTCGGGCCGGGCGCCAGGGGGCGC
>NZ_JBEFTW010000036.1:0-84320 GCF_040196095.1 Actinopolymorpha sp. B17G11 | reverse complement strand
GTCCATGCCGGCGTCGCGGGAGGGCCACCGTGGATGAGCCGGTACGTACGCCAGCCGAGAGCCGGTACGCCGTCGGCGCGGAAGACCAGCGTGCCCCGGTCCCGCACGGACGGCACGTCCGCTCCGGCGTCGTCGACCAGCCTTCCCGGCGGGCACCCGACGACCTGGGCGAGTTCGGAGCGGTCGAAGCCGAGCGTGTTCACGACGACGACCGGCGTACTTTCGCCTTCTCCTGAAGGCTTTTCGGCGGGGCCGGTGTCGATCCGGGTCAGGAGCGCGTCGAGGGCGGTGTCGCGACAGGCGGTCGCCAGGTCGTACGCCTCCCGCCAGCCCGCGAGCAGGTCGATGTAGACCTGGTCCGACTCCGACCCGGTGATGGCGTCCTGGTGCGCGCCGTACGCGAGCTGCCGCCACACCTTGTCCAGCGCGGCATCGGGATAGCGGCCGAGGCCGAGCAGCGCCGCCAGAGTCGCGAGCTTCTCCGCGTCGATGACGGCGATCTCCGCCGCGCGCTGCGCCTGCTTGGTGTCGATGTACGACACGTCCTTGCCGGTGTAGATCGGGTTCATGTCCCGCGTCTGCGGACTCGGCCGCCGGCCCGTCGCGTACATCTCGGTGCGTACGGCGTCGAGGAAGTCGCGCGGCGTCCCGCAGACGAACCGCGGCCAGACGTACCTCGCGTTCCACGAGCGGTGGATCGCGGTCACCCACTTGTTCGGCGGGGCGTAGTCGGTGCCGACCGGCAGCATCAGGTGCCGGGTCGCCGCGACCGGCTTGAGGATCCGGTACATCGCGTAGACGGCGAGCTCTGCATCGGCGAGGGTGGCCGCCGAGTTCATCCACCATCCGGCGGAGTAGTGGTTCGGCATGTAGTGGGTGAGCACGCCGCGACCGCTCGGCGAGATCCACTCGAACTCCGACGGAAACTGCATCGCCGACGCGTCGGCGCGGGCCATGCCGAAGTTCTTCTGGACCGGCCCCCACTGGTGGTACGGCCCACGGGCCCAGGCGCTGCCGGTCAGGCCGGCGTCGGCGAGGTACCCCGGCAGCTGGGGGTCGTGGCCGAAGACGTCGAGCTGCCAGGCCGTCGTCGGGTCGCCGCGCAGGATGTCACGCTGGTAGCCGATGCCGTAGACGATGTTGCGGATCGTCGTCTCCGCACAGCTGAGGTTCGTACTCGGCTCGGTGTACGTACCACCGACAAGTTCGACGCGGCCCTCCGCGAGAAGCTTCCGCAGGTCGGCCCTACGTTCGGGCTGCGTGTCGAGATAGGGCTTCAGATAGTCGATCTCGGCGAGGACGAACGTGTAGTCCGGGTCGCGGAGCGCCAGGTCGATGTGGGCGTCGACGAGTGCGAACCCGTTCCGCTCCCAGGGTCGGGGCGGCGAAGCGTCACCCGGCAACCCGTCCACGGGGATCTCGGCGGAGCTGCTCGGGGAGTTCCACCAGACCGGGTCATAGTGGAAATGCGAGACCATGTACATCGTGTAGCCGGGCCTCTCGACCGTGACCGTGGTGTCGAGGCTGGTGTCGCCGACCGTGACCGTCACCGGGACGGTGTTGCCAGGTGGCACATCCGGAAGGTCCAGCCCGACTTCGACAACCACCACGCCCACGCCCGCCGGGACCATGGCCGTGCCGGTGACGCCATCGCCCCTGACGCTCAACCGGATCGGCTCCACGAGCGTGCGGCTGAGCGTCGCGCGAAGGACCTGGCGTGGCGCGTCCGGCGTACCGACGAACAGATCCGTGGACTCGGCCGCGGCGAGCTGGAACGGCACGGGCACCCCTCCGACGCTGCTGTCGCACTCGCCCGAATCGCGCTGATCGGGTCACGTTCACCCGCGAGGTCGAGGCGGTAGCAGCTCGAAGTTACTGCATTCTCACGCAGCGTCCGGGCGGTTTACGCTCTGTCCGCCTTGTCCAGCAGGTCCGGGATCTCCTGGCGCGCGAACCACATCAGCTCGTGGGCGCCCGCCTCGTCGACGATGAACGAGGCGTCCTGATCACCTGCGTCAGCTTCGACCACGGCGTCCGCCGCCGCGCGTACGGCATCCATCGCCTCGCGGTCGTCGACGTGGACAGCTTCGATCGCCTCCAGGGGCAGTGCCGCGTTGATCGTCACCGCCGCGCGCCCTTCCGCCGGATTGGCGGACACCATGCCGTCAGGCGCCTCCGCCGCCACCACCGTCCGGCGCCGTGGGGCGTCGGGATCGAACCGCAGCTGGTGTAGGGAACCGCGCGCGGCAGCGGCCATCGCCGCGTACTCCAGCTCCTCCTGGTCGCCTTCGGCGTACCACTCCCGCAGCGTCGGCGTCACCGCGTAGGCAAGCGTGGGTGGCCCGAAACCGCCCTGCGCCACCGCGTCGGCCAGCTGGGTGAGGGTCATCCCGAGGTACACGCGCATCCTGTCGTCCTTCGTGCGGTCCGGTGCCTGCTCTCCGCCGGCATCCCTCTGACGCGGGACGCTGGTCCCTCGCATCCCGCACCCAGGACGCTATCGCTCGTCGCGCCGCCGACTTGCCGCGCCGCCGGAGCGACCACCCCGGCCCTTGCCATTGCCGCTGTTGCCACCACGCTTGCCACCGTTGGACGCGCCGCCCCGCTCGCCCTCGCTGGACTTGCTGGCCGGGCCGCCACTCTTGCGGCCGCCGTTACGCCCGGAGGTACGTCCGTCCGGAGAACGCCGGACCGTGGCCTGTCCAAGCCGAGCTCGGCGCATCCCGCGCACCGTCGCACGGCTGGTACGCATCGACGTCTCCAGGACCTCCAGTCGGCGATGCTCGTCCATCGGGTTGGTGCCGAGCGCCACCAGGTCCTCTGCCGACGGCGCGATGATCGTGACCTGAGTGCCCTCCGCCCGCAGGTGCTCGACCTCGCGGTTGAGCTGGCGGGTCAGCGCCCGGCGCCAGTGCTGCAGCATCCACAGCGACGGCCCCATCGAGTTCGGTGACGCCAGCCAGGCCAGCGGGGCGACGACGTAGACCTCGTCGAGGCGATGACCCGCGATCAGGTCGGCGGAGGCGATCGAGGTGGTACCGCCGTCGACATAGACCCGGCCGTCGATCTCGACCGGTGCGAACCAGCCCGGGATGGCGCACGAGGCGGCGACCGCCTGCGCCGGCACAATCAGGCCGTCGCCCTCCGGCCGGCCCAGCGCGACCCGCCCGCCCGCGTCATAGTCCATCGCCACCGTCTGCAGACGCGGATGCTTCGGCCAGTCCGGGAGGATCTGCTCGATCAGTTCGGCAAGTGCCTGGACCGAACCCCGGCCACGGGGAACCAGGCCCGCCAGGACGACCGGAGCGCTCAGCAGCCGCCGATCGCGTACGACAGCGGCGAGGAGTCGCGCCGACCCCACGCCGGGCCACGGAGCGGGCGGGCGGCCGCCCAGCGCGTAGTCGAACTCCACCTCCGCGAGCGGGCTCCCGTCGAGCACCTCGCCGCGCTGGTGGGCACGCTGCTCGTGCGGTGAGACACCTGCCGCGAGCAGCGCGGCCACCACAGATCCCGCGGACGTACCGAGAAGAGCATCGACCTTCGTCGCGTCGAGGCCGATTTCCTCCTCGAGGGCACAAAGCGCGCCAATCATCCAGGCCGCACCCAGGACACCGCCCGCGCCGAGTACCAGTCCGCGTCGCGGGCTACTCATGGCGTCCTCCTCACCGTCGGCTCAGAGTCCTCCTGCCTCTCAGTGTGCCGTGCCTTTGCGACGCTGTGCCGGACGTTTGCCCGCCCGGGACTTCTTGGGGGCCTGTTCAGCCGCATCAACCAACTCAGCAAGGGCATCCGGGATGCACTGCGCAAGGACGTCAAGGTCGGACATGGCGACACGATCCGCGTTGAGGCCGAAGTAAACTGCCCCGTTGTACGACGTGAGTCCGATAGCGAGCGCCTGTCCCTTGGCGAGCGGAACGACCGGATAGGTCGAGACCATCGTGGCCCCGCCCACGTAGAGCGGCGTCTGTGGCCCCGGAACGTTCGTGACCACCAGGTTGAAGATCCGCCGGGACAGCGAGCTCGCGACCCGGGCGCCCAGCGCGTGCAGCGTCGGCGGGGCGAAGCCGGCCATCCCGGCAAGGGTCCGCGCGCGCACCGCCCGGCCGGTCTCCTGATGCGCCCTCATGGCGTACGACACCTGGTGCAGGCGCATGGTCGGGCTACCCTCGCCGACCGGCAGGTCGACGAGGTACTCGGCGACCCGGTTCGGCCCCTCACCAGTGAGCACGCTGACGGGAACGAGCGCGCGCACCGACATGTTGGCGGCCACTCTCACCCCTCGGGTGAAGAGCCAGGCGCGCAGTGCCCCGGCGACGGTCGCGAGGATCGCGTCGTTGACGTCCCCGCCGAGGCGTGCCCGGATGCCGCGGTAGTCGTCCAGCCGGGTCTCCACCGTGGCGAATCTGCGCTGGGCACCGATCGGCACGTTCAACGGACTCCCCGGCGCGGGACTGGCCGCCGTCCGCATGGCGGCCGCCACGCTGCCGACCGCTCCGCCGACGGTCCGGGCGACCCAGCCGCCGGCCACGGGCAGGTCCGACACGGCGCGGCGGGCCGACTCGACGAGATCCCCCGGCCGGTGAACGGCGTCGACCACCGCTCCCGCGAGCAGCTCCAGCGCTGACGGCTCCATGGCGGGCATCCAGCCGTCAGCGGGACCGTCCGGCGCCCCGGGCGAGACGTCCAGCACCACCTGCCCGATGTCGACCGCGGACACCCCGTCGATCACCGCCTGGTGGGTCTTGGACAAGAGCGCGAACCGGCCGTCCTCGAGACCCTCGACGAAGTACATCTCCCACAGCGGACGGGACCGGTCCAGGGGCCGGCTCATGATCCGTGCGACCAGCTCCCGAAGCTGCTGCGGGGTCCCTGGGCGCGGCACCGCGGACGGGCGTACGTGGTAGGTGAGGTCGAAGTCCTCGTCGTCCACCCAGACCGGATTGGCGAAGTTCCCCGGCACCGACTTGAGGCGCTGCCGGTAGCGGGGTACGTAGGCCAGCCGCTCCCGCACCACGGCGAGCAGCCGGTCGACGTCGAACCCGCCCTCCGGCGGCTCGAACAGCTCCACACTGCCCACGTGCATCGGCGTCGTCGGCTCCTCCAGATAGAGGAACGACATGTCCAACGCACTCAGCCGGTCCGGCATCCCGCGTACCTCCCTGGAGGGGCTCTTACACAGTCCGCGTACGGTGAGTCGCCCGAGGTGTCCGAATTTCGTACCGTACCTGTCGGAGGACTCGACTTATGCCCGCCCGCGCCCGACTGATGCCTGCTCTCGTCGCCGGAGTCCTCGTCGTGTTCGGCTTGGTCGGCGGGTGTGCCGGCGGGTCTGGTGGAACCGGATCATCAGACAGTACGCCGCCGCCGGTCAAGCGGCTCAGCGTCAAGGTCGCCGACGGTGAGGTGTCGCCCAACGCCGCCCGGGTGGAGGTGGCCAACGGCACACCGATCGAGATCACGGTCACCAGCGACGTCGCGGACCGGCTGCACGTGCACGGATACGACGAGGAGGTCGCGGTCGAGCCGGACAAGCCGGGCACACTGGAGTTCGTCGCCGACGAGGCCGGCCGGTTCGAGATCGAGCTGCACGACGGCGACCGGCTCGTCTACCAGCTCGTCGTCCTCCCGTGACGCCCATGCTCAGCAGCACTGTCGGAGGCAACGTCGGCGTCGGTCAGAGCCTCGGTCGGGGCGGCACGATCCTGGCGCACGGGATCGGCGGACGTGGCGACCTTCCCGTACCTTTCTCGCTCGCGCTGGCCGGCGCGGCGGCCGCCCTCGTCGTGTCGTTCGTCATCCTGGCCTGGTCGTGGCCGGCGCCACGCTTCGACAACCGCGAAACGGGACGGGTGTTGCCTCTCGCCCTGACGCGGGTGGTCGACGCCGGCGTCTTCCGGTCGGCGCTCCGGGTGCTCGGCCTCCTGGCGACTGCGTACGTCGGTGTCGCGGCCATCTTCGGGCCCGACCTGCTGGTCAACCCCACGTTCGGCGTTGTCTACGTCCTGCTCTGGGTCGGGCTTGTCCCGCTGTCGGTGGTGTTCGGCCCGGTGTGGAGGTACCTCAACCCCCTGCGGCCCCTCCATCTGCTGCTCGCGCGGCTGCTCCGGGTCCCGCCGGTCGAGGGCCTGATTCCCCTGCCGGCCCGGCTCGGCGCCTGGCCGGCAGCCGTCGGGCTATTCGCGTTCGTGTGGCTCGAACTGGTCGCTCCCGACGCCACGTCCCTCGCCGTGCTCCGGATGTGGGTCACCGCGTACGTCGTCCTGTCACTGCTCCTCGCCCTCGTGTACGGGGCGAGGTGGTTCGACCGGGGCGATCCGTTCGAGGCGTACTCGACGTTGTTCGGTCATCTCTCGCCCTTCGCCCGGCGCCCCTCGGACGGACGGCTGGTGCTTCGCAATCCCCTCGCGCACCTCGCCGGGTTGGGTACCGGACCCGGATCGGTCGCGGTGGTGGCCATCCTGTTGGGTTCCACGGCGTACGACGGGTTCTCCCAGAGCACGACATGGATCGGGTTCGTTCAGGGTTCGGGGATTCCGGAGGTACTCGCGGGCACGGGCGCGCTGGCGGGGTCCATCCTCGTGGCCGCCGGATCCTTCTGGCTGGCGACGGTGCTTGCCGGGGGCCTGGCGGGAGGCGGAGCGAGCGAACGCACGTCGTCGGCGCCACGGCTGCGGTCCGAGCTGCCCGGAGCGTTCGCCGGTTCGGTCGTACCGATCGTGCTCGGCTACCTGATCGCCCACTACTTCACGCTGCTGGTCCTCGAAGGGCAGCAGACATTCATCTATCTGTCGGATCCGCTGGCGAACGGCGCAAACCTGCTTGGCCTTGCCGGACGCGACGTCGACCCGTCGCTCGCCAACAACCCTCAGATGGTGGCAGGGGTGAAAGTCGGCGCCGTCGTCGTCGGCCACGTTCTCGGTGTGATCGCCGCCCACGACCGAGCGGTCGCGCTCTTTCCCCGACGGACGGCCCTGCTGGGACAGATCCCCCTGCTGGTCGTGATGGTCTGCTACACCCTCGCCGGGTTGACCCTTCTCTTCGCCACCTAGCTGGCGGGACCCTAGGCCTTCTTCCGCCTGCGCTGACGGGGAAGCGTGATTCCCATGAGGTCGGCCGCGAAGTTTCGCAGCGGCAACCGGGCCGGCGATTTGGGCGCCACCTCGGCCAAGGACCTGCCCTGGGCGATCGCGGTGTCGAACGAGAACCGGTCGTAGGGCACGCAGACCACCGCGTCCACACCGGCGTACCTCCGCAACGCGTCCCTGATCTGGCCCTCGGCGTCACCACCGACCGGTCCCTTGCGGACGCTGTTGACCACGACCCTGACCGCCACGCCAGGCACCGCCTCGCGGAGTTCCTCCAGCCCACGGATCAGTCGCTGCAACCCGATCGGGTCGGCCGCACCGACGGCGATGACGGTGGTGGCGCGTTCGATCGTCGTGAGCGTCGCGCCGTTACGGCGCGGCGCTGCGGTGTCGAAGGAGATCTCCTCGTCCTGCTCCAGGCAGAACCCGCAGTCGACGACGGTCGCGGCGGCCAGTTGCCGAGCCAGGTCCCAGACCTGCTCGAGCGCCGAGGCCCGGAGCTCAGGCCAACGGTCGGCCCGCTGGATCCCGGTGAGCACCCGAAGCCGGGGCAACACCTCCCGGGCGTGCCGGGCGAGGCCGGCCAGGTCGAGTGAGCCGCTGTTGGCCGACCGGCATGCCGCCGCCAGGCCGGGCGCCTCGTCGAGCAGTCCCAGTGCCTGCGCGACCACACCGCCGTAGACATCGGCGTCGGCGAGCAACGTCGGTACGCCGAACGTCGAGAGCTCGGTCGCCAGCGTCAGCGCCACCGTCGTACGCCCCGGCGCTCCCGCCGGCCCCCACACGGCGAGCAACTGGCCGGTACCCGTGCCCGTCTCCGGAGTGACTCCGATGTCCTGCATCGGCGGCAGTGACGGCATAGCACCCCACGGGTTGGAGACCGCAAAGTCCGGCTCCGGTGCGCGGCCATGGGCGTGCGCGATCTCCACCGACTCGGCGACCGCGCCCGCAAGGACGTCGGCGGGCGCGTCAGCGGGGACCACCTTGGCGATGCCGATCCGGTGCAGACGTTCCTCGCCCTCGGTGTCGCCTGGCGACACCACACCGACGACGGCGACACCGCCCGCGATCAGCCGAGCGACTGCCTCGCGGTCGAGTCGGCGCAGGTCGGCTGAGAGCAGGACCGCTCTGGCCTGGCCCGACTGCGCAGTGGCGAGAAGGTCGGGCAGGTCGACGCACCGGCGTACGACGTCAAGACCGAGCGAGCTCCGCTCCAGCGCGGAGACCAGGTCGGACTCCCATCGCGCACCGGTGACGGCTGTCAGGACTGGGAGGGACACGATCCCACCTCGGCTCTCACGATCTCACTTCGGCTCTGGGGCTACATGTTTGACGACGACCGCCTTCGCGTTGGCCGCGTGCGCCACCAGATCCTCGAGGGACATCCCACCGCTTTCCTTGTCGCGAGCCAGCCGGATGGTCGCGCTCGACTCACCACCACTGATGCCATCGCCCTCGGGGATGTTGACCACGATGATGTCCGTCGCGCCGACCACGGCCGCCTTGGGTGGGAACGCGTCGTCCTCGGAGGCGACGAAGTAGACGTCGACCCGATCGCCCACGCGCAAGGACTTCGGCAGCAGACTCGGCAGCACGGGGATGGGCGCATCCTCCAGCTGACGGTCAGGGTCGTCTGTCCAGGAGTCACGAGGAAGGAACTCCTCCCCGCCGACAGAACGGAGCATCCGCGCGCCCTCCGGGATCTCCTCCCGGGCCGACACGTAGCGGTCCGCGTCCCCCTGGCTCGTGAACTGCACCTTCTTCGCGACGAGTGCATCCTGGGTGAGTGGCATGGCCGGCTCGAGCCTGACGTCTTCCCTCAACGCCCAGATCTCGACCGTCTGGTCGGCAGCTGCGACGACCCTTGCTCCCAACACCATCGAGACGAGCACCAGCAGGATGCCGAGGAACAACTTGGGATCGAGCCAGCGAGGTCGCGATTGCCGAGTGGCCTTGGGGGACGGCACATCCGACAAGGTCTTCCTCCGGATTCGCAGGGTCGTGGTCGTTTCGTGGCCTAAAGGCGTCGAGACACAGTACGACACCATGCGTGACAGGTGCGCGGTCCGGCCACATCGGGCCGCCGAGCCCGCCAGGAGCCTTCACGGAACGTTCTGCTAGATATACGTTCCGCGTTCACGTCGCTGGAGACGTAGCCGCGACCCGCCCCAGGGTCCTGTGGACAACCGAACGCAACCACAAGCAAACGCGTGGCAGACTGGCTACGCACCACGTTCGGAAGGAGCTCCCCTTGCCCGTCACGCCGAGGTTCTTGCAGTTGGCCGATGTTGCGGACGTCCTCAACATCTCAGCCGCGCAAGCCTATGCCTTGGTCCGCAGCGGCGAGCTCCCCGCGATCAAGATCGGCGGCCGCGGCCAGTGGAGGGTGGAGGCCGCCGCGCTCGAGAAGTACATCGAGCGCATGTACTCCGAAACCCGTGACTTCATCTCCGCCCACCCCTACGGCAAGGCGGACGAGTTCTAGCCCCGTACGACGTCCTGGGCGTGCGCGGGTTCAGCACCCAGCTGCCTCGGTGGACGAGAGCCTCCGCGCACGTAGACCCTCACGACCTGCGGACGAACGCGACGCCGGCGAACGGCACGGTCCGGATGCCCCGAATGTCCCTCGTCCGCCGGATCTCCGCCTGGCCGTGCTCGGCCATCTCGAAGAAGTCCGCACCCACCCTGTCGATCGTCCCTGTGACCGCCGTCGCGTCGCGGAGCGCCACCAACACCGCCGCCCGGTCGCGGGCGATCCCGCGGAGCGCGTAGCCCAGCGTGAGCCTCGCTGCGACCTTGCCTTCGCTGCCGGGCGCGGCGGTGAGACCACCGAGCCCGGTCAGGCCGGTGATGGCGTCCAGCGGGATCAGGGCTTCGAGACGGTGCTCTTCGGCGACCAGGAGCCAGTCGGCGCCGACACCGGCAACCGTCCCCGCGATCTTGCCACCGCCCAGGGTGAAGACGGTGACGGGATGCCCGAACGTCGGTCGCAACCGGTCGACCAGCCGGAAGCGGGCGACCTCGCGCCTGGTCCGGTCGGCCAGCTCCGAGGTGAGCTCGGCGGCCTCGAGCTCTGCCATCTGAGCATCCAGATCTTCGAAAAGACTCTCCCAGCGCACCGGGCCACCGTACTGGTCCACGCCGACCCGTCAGACGGCCCCAGGCATCCAGCCACAGGCAAATGGATGCAAACGCAGCCAATCGCATGCGTCATGTGGACCTCGGTCGCTTCCCGCTGTTACGCAAGTCTTCGCGGAGCTGAAAACGGGGACTGGGTTTGAACCACCCACACTGGTTCCTGCGTCCAACCAACCATGGGACACACGCAGTCGATCCGGCATCTTTGCTGGTCAGAGAGCATCTCTAGGACTCCGGCACCGACAGCGTCGCACGTCGTACGACCGCAGCCAGGTTGACAGTGCCGCTAACAGCAGAGTATGAAAGCAAACGCAAGCAAACGAAGGATCTGGAGGCGAAGGCATGAGGATCGTCCGTCGAGTGCTCTCCCCGGTCGGGGTGCTCCTTGCATTCGTCGGCGGCGGATGGGCGCTTCGCTGGCTGACAGCCGGTAGCTGGACCGCGGTCCAGGGCCCCAATCCGACCTTCGACGCGCTTCTCGTCCTCCTCGTCGCTGTGCTCGCGTGGGCCTGCTTCGCCTGGCTCGCGCTCGGCACTCTGCTGATGGCCCTCTCGGTGATTCCTGGAGCACTCGGAGCAGCCTGCGGGTCACTCGCGGAGCGACTCACGCCCGCCGTCTACCGTCGGGCCGCCCGGGTCGCGCTCGGCCTCTCGGTCGCCGCAGGACCGATCCTCGGGGCTCTTCCAGCCAACGCGGCAACGGTCGACCAGCCGACGCAGGCGGCCGCGGCGGCGCAACTCCTCCCCGGTCTCGACCGGCCGGGCACGTTCGGCGGTCAGGTCGAACAGCAACTCCCGAGCGGCGCCCAGCTCCCAGGCCTTGACCGGCCGGGCGGTATGGACCGGCCAGGCGGTGGCGACGTCCTCGACCAACTCCCGATGCCGGACCGGCCGGTCTCCGACCAGGGTGCCGGGCAGTCCGGGCTGCCCAATCCGGATCGCCCGATCTCCCGGGATCCGGTGACCCGCCCCGCTGTCCGTCATGTCGACGACCAGCACCAGGTCGTCGTCAAGCGCGGCGACAACCTCTGGAACATCGCCAAGGCGAGCCTTCCCGACGGTGCCAGCAGCGCCGAGATCAACCGCGAATGGCACCGGTGGTACGAAGCCAACCGCCAGGTCATCGGGGACAACCCCGACCTGATCCTGCCGGGCCAGATCCTCACACCACCGCAGCGATGACCATGCCGTACGCATCAAACCAGCACCTCGACCACCAGCAGCAGACACAGCTCAGTAGGACATCTCGAACCGGGGGAATCCACCGATGACTGCCACCCAGACCATGCCGCGGCCAAGGACCCAGCCCGACGTCCACCGGCTTCCCCGCCGGATCCCCGGGCCCGCCACCGAGCCGCCCTACGACGACGAGCGTGGCTTCGACACCGACGGCCAGCTCACCGACGGCGCACTCGCGCTGGACATCTCCGCCAGCACGATGGTTGCCGAACCGGCCGTCGAGGAGCTCAGCGTCGCCCGCCACCTCCGCGTCGTGCAGGGGCCTGGCTCGAAGCGCCCGTCAGAGGACCCGTTCTTCGCACCACAGCCGACACCACGTGGCGCGCTCCCCGACCCGAAGTCGTGGTGCGGTCGGTTCGTTCAGGCCCTGATCGAGGTGCTCACCGGCGACCGTCCGTCCGCGCAGCTGCTGCGCTGGACCAACGAACGTGTCTACGCCGACGTCGTGGCGCGAGTACGCGCACTCGGCGGGGCACCGGTCACCGTCCGCGGCGGCCGTGGTCGGGTCCTCGTCCGGTCGGTCCACATCTGCGAGCCGCGCGACGGCGTGGCTGAGGCGGCTATCCACGTCAAGCACGGCGGACGTTCGCGGGCGGTCGCGGTCCGGGTCGAAGGACTCGACGGCCGCTGGCGGTGCACCGCGCTGCGGCTCGGCTGAGGTCCCGGTCGGCGGGCCCACCTGCGAGGGGGACGTACGAAGGGCACCCTCGACTCCGGTCGAGAGGTGCCCTTCGTACGTATGAGCCCGTCAGCCGTCCATCCGGGCGCGGGCCTTGGGGTCGCCATGGCAGCGCTTGTACTTGCGCCCAGAACCGCACGGACATGCCGCGTTGCGGGGAGTCCCCGAGTAGTCGGCGTGGGCACCGGGCGCGGCACCGGAGCGGGCAGCGGACTCGTTGCGGCGTACGACCCCGCCCTCTCCGTCGACCGTGGGTGCGCTGTAGGACAGGCGCGTCGGCCGCGCCGGCGCCGCGAGCCCACGGGCGACCACGCGCTGCGTGCGGGCTGACGGATCTGCGCTGTCGGTCGGTCCGGCCGACGGCTGGGCTCCGGCCGCGACTACCGGCTCCTCCGCGGTCGGCTCGGCCACCTGCACCTCGAGGTTGAACAGATAGCTGACCGACTCCTCCTTGATGGCATCCATCATCGCCATGAAGAGGTCGTAGCCCTCCCGTTGGTACTCCACCAGCGGGTCGCGCTGGGCCATCGCCCGCAGGCCGATTCCCTCACGGAGGTAGTCCATCTCGTAGAGGTGCTCGCGCCACTTGCGGTCGAGCACGGAGAGGATGACCCGCCGTTCGACCTCACGGAGCACCTCCGGCCCCAGCTCGGCCTCCCTGCGGGCGTACGCCTGGTGGGCGTCATCGCGGAGCCGGACGAGGAGGAAGTCGCGGCTGATGTTCTGCCGTCCGCCGGCCTCGGCCTCCAGCCGGGAGATTCCGAAGCTCACCGGGAAGATCTGCTTGAGGTCGGTCCAGAGCTGGTCCAGGTCCCACTCGTCCGGGTAGCCCTCGGTGGCGGCGGCGACGTACGCCTCGAGCGTGTCGTCGATCATCGGCTCGACCTGCTCGTGGACGTCCTCGCCCTCGAGGACCCGCCGGCGCTCGTCGTAGATGATGTGGCGCTGCCGGTTGAGAACGTCGTCGTATTTCAGGACGTCCTTGCGGATCTCGAAGTTCATCGCCTCGACCTGCGCCTGCGCCGACGCGATCGCTCCGGTGACCCGCTTGTTCTCGATCGGCATGTCGTCGGGGATGTTGAGCGTGTTGAGCACCCAGTCGACCCAGTCGGACTTGAACCGCTTCATCAGGTCGTCCTGCAGAGAGAGGTAGAACCGACTCTCCCCCGGGTCACCCTGCCGGCCGGACCGGCCGCGCAGCTGGTTGTCGATCCGCCGGGACTCGTGCCGCTCGGTGCCGAGGACGTAGAGGCCGCCCAGGGCGGTCACCTCGTCGTGCTCGGCGGCTGCCGCCTTCCGGAAGCGTTCGAGAGTCGCCGGCCAGGCGGCTTCGTACTCCTCGCGGTTCTCGGTCGGGTCGAGCCCCATCGCGCGCAGCTCGGTGTCGGCCAGGAACTCGGCATTGCCGCCCAGCATGATGTCGGTCCCGCGACCGGCCATGTTGGTAGCGACGGTGACGGCGCCCCTGCGGCCCGCCTGGGCGATGATCGCCGCCTCCCGCGCGTGGTTCTTCGCGTTGAGCACCTCGTGGGGTACGCCGACGCGGACGAGCAGCGAGGACAGCAGTTCGGACTGCTCGACACTCGTCGTACCGACCAGCACCGGCTGGCCTTTGGCATGGCGCTGGGCCAAATCCTCGACGACCGCGGCGAACTTCGCCTCTGTCGTGCGGTAGATCAGGTCCGGCTGGTCGGCACGGACCATCGGGCGGTTGGTGGGGATCTGCGTGACGCCAAGCTTGTAGATCTTGTCGAACTCCGCCGCCTCCGTCATCGCCGTACCCGTCATGCCGGCGAGCTTGTCGTAGAGGCGGAAGAAGTTCTGGATCGTGATCGTGGCGAAGGTCTGGTTCTCGTCCTTGATCGGGACGCCTTCCTTCGCCTCGATCGCCTGGTGCAGGCCCTCGTTGTAGCGGCGGCCCGCAAGGATCCGACCGGTGTGCTCGTCGACGATGAGCACCTCGCCGTCGACGACGACGTAGTCCTTGTCGAGCCGGAACAGCTCCTTGGCGCGGATCGCGTTGTTGAGGAACTGGACGAGCGGGGTGTGGACCGCTTCGTAGAGGTTCTCGATGCCGAAGTAGTCCTCGACCTTGTCGATACCACTCTCCAGCACGCCGACTGTGCGCTTCTTGATGTCGACCTCGTAGTCGACCTCCGGTCGCATCGAGGCGACGACCTTCGCGAAATCCCCGTGCATCCGCGAAGACCCCTCGGCGGCCGGGCCGGAGATGATCAGCGGCGTGCGGGCCTCGTCGATGAGGATCGAGTCCACCTCGTCGACGATGGCGAAGTGATGACCCCGCTGGACGCACTCCTCCAGGGACCAGGCCATGTTGTCGCGGAGGTAGTCGAAGCCGAACTCGTTGTTGGTGCCGTAGGTGATGTCGCAGGCGTACGCCTCGCGGCGCTCCGCCGGGGTCATGTGGGAGAGGATCACGCCGACCGAGAGCCCGAGGAAACGGTGGATCCGCCCCATCCAGTCGCCTTGGTACTTCGCGAGATAGTCGTTGACCGTGATGATGTGGACGCCCTCGCCGGTCAGGGCGTTGAGGTAGGCCGCCAGTGTGGAGACCAGCGTCTTGCCCTCACCGGTCTTCATCTCGGCGATGTGGCCCCGGTGCAGCGCGCCACCGCCCATGACCTGGACGTCGAAGTGCCGCTGGCGCACGGTCCGCTTCGCGGCCTCACGCACCGTGGCATAGGCCTCCGGCTCGATGTCATCCAGCGTCTCGCCCCCGGCCAGGCGGGCCCTGAACTCAGCGGTCATCTCCCGGAGCTTGGCGTCCGACATCGCCACGAAGTCCTCTTCGATGGTGTTGACCTCTTTGGCGACCTGGTGCAGCTTCTTGAGGGTTCGGCCCTCGCCGGCGCGCAGGATCTTGTCGAGCAGGACAGGCACGGACTCTCGGCTCCTCGTCGTAGCGGTTGCGACAACGCTGGTCAGTGGCTCGGCAGGCAGAGGGTGTCAACTCCTCCTGCCCGCCTCCGGCCATCGTAGGCGACATCTGCCACACCGTGTTTGCGCCGTCCTCGACCTTTTGCGGTGCATCCGACCCGTCCGCTCGGCCCCGAGGGCGCCCTTTGCCCCGCTTCTGACTCGCCTGCCCGGACCGGCCCGAGGAGGTGAGGGGGGTACACCCGGCCGGCGGCGTACGAACCGGGACAGGCACCCTGGGGGGATGGATTCCGTACGCCTATCCGCCGGACCCGTGGTGCTGAGGCGCCACCGCGACGACGACATCGACGGAGTGCTGGACCAGTGCGACGACCCGACGTCCCAGCGCTGGACGACGGTTCCCGTCCCCTATACGCGGGAGCACGCCGAGCAGTTCGTCCGAGAGCGGATCCCCACCGGCTGGAGTCGCGGCGACTACCTCGCGCTGGCGATCGCCGACGCCTCGACCGACGAGTACCTCGGCACGATCAACTTCGTGGTGGACGGTACGGGTGCCGGCGAGATCGGCTTCGGTCTGCGGGCCTCGGCTCGGGGCAGGGGCGCGATGGCGGCGGCGGTGCGGGCCGCCTGCGGGTGGGCGTTCGCATCCGACGGTCTCGGCCTCGGCGTGATCCACTGGCAGGCACACGTCGGCAACTGGCCCTCCCGCAAGGTCGCCTGGCGGACCGGATTCCGGCTCGAGGGCGCCGTCCGCGGCTTCTGCGTCTCCCGCGGCCAACGCTACGACGGCTGGATCGGCTCGCTGCGCGCCCAGGACCCCCGCGAGCCTGCCGCGCCGTGGTACGACGTGCCGGTCCTCCGCTCCGACGCCTGCGTTCTCCGACCCTTCCGTACCTCCGACGCCGATGCCGTCGTGGAAGGCTGCGCCGACCCGGTGACCCAGCACTGGCTTGGCGGCTTGCCGACGCCGTACACCGCGGGCGAGGCCCTCGGTTACATCCAGAGCCGGGAGGAGGAGCACGCCATGGGCCGCGGGATCTACTGGGCCCTGGCCGACCCGGTCTCCGACCAGTGCATCGGTTCGTTCGGGCTGATGGGTGTCGACCACTCGACGGGGACCGCCGAGATCGGCTACTGGGTGCATCCGAAATCGCGTGGCCGTGGGGTCGCGACGGCGGCCACCCGGCTGGTGGTCCGGCATGCGGCCATCGCCACCGAGGACGGCGGGATGGGCCTGCGCCGACTGACCCTGCGGGCCGCCGCCACCAACGTCGCCTCGGCGAAGGTGGCCGAGCGGGCGGGCTTCGTCGCGTCAGGGCGGGCGCGGGCGGCCGAACGGCTTGGCGACGGAACGTATGAGGACCTGATCGCCTTCGACCTCCTCACCAGCGAGCTGCCCGCTGACGCGGGGGCGTGACCGGGCGCGCCCGGCGTGCGGGAGGCTGAAGGTTCGATGGACATGCGAAGGGCGGCTGCCTCCCACGCCGGACAGCCGCCCCGCTTCCCGGTGACCTTCGCCGCGGCCGTGTAAGCGCAGGGGTGGGCGCGAGCGACGTGGCCTCGCCGGGAGCCTGACAGAGCATGCCACCTTTGTCCCCGAGCTGAAAACCGGGTCCCCCAAATTCGTGCCGCATTTTCGTTCCGTATAACGAGGTTCTCATCTGGTGAGCGGGGCCGACGCGGCTCACGTGACTGCCATCGCCCACTCGAGCGCGACCGGGAGGTGGGCCAGCGACGTGATCTCCGCGTGCGGGGTGATGCCGCGCGGCGCCGTCTCCCCGCAGCGGTTGAGCCAGACGCCACGCCAGCCAGCACACTGGGCGCCCACTACGTCGCTGTACAGCGAGTCGCCGACCATGACAGGGGCCGTCGTGAGATCCCCCGCAGCGGCCGCGGCGATGTCATAGAGCCGCCGATCGGGCTTGCTCACGCCGTGGTCCTGGGCGAGCACGACAGCCTCGAACCTTCCGGCCAGCCCGCAGCGCTCGGGGTCGCCGTTGCCGTTGGTGAGAAGCCCGAGGCGGTACGACGACGCGGCCAGCGCGTCGAGTGTGGGAACCACGTCGGGATAGAGCTCGATGTCGTCGAACCTGTGCCGCATGAACAGCTCGTACAGGTCGCGGGCAAGGTCAGGATCTTGCGGCCCGCAGCGCCGGACGGTCCGGTCGAACGCCTCCCATCGGATCTCGTCCATCGTCCAACCCACGTGGCGATGTTCCGTCGCGACCGCATCACGGTCCGCGATCAGAGTTTCCACAGTGAGCTGATCGGTCGCCGCTCCGGGCCGCCGGGTTCGCAACTCACGCAACGCAATCGCCAGCGCATGCCGCATCACGGATGTGAAGTCCCACAGGGTCTGGTCGCCATCGAAGAAGACGAAAGGCATGCGCGTCATGGTGAGACGGCCCTGTCCGGACGATGGGACGCAGTCATCACGAACCTGGTCATGCCAGGACTGCCTTCTGCAGCGGCCGGGCGAGATCGCCACGGTCGACCACGTCGATACCCGCGAGACCGAGCCACTCCGCCATGCTGGCGAGCTCGGCCGCGAGCTCCTCCGCGGTCTCCGGCGGTGCATGCTCCTCGGCGAACGCCGACTGCACGCGCAGGACCCGCGCGGCCCGGTCCGCCTTGAGATCGACCCGCGCGACGAACCGGTCGCCGAGCAGGAACGGAAGAACGTAGTAGCCGAAGACCCGCTTGGGCGCCGGCACGTAGATCTCGATCCGGTAGTGGAGTCCGAAGAGGTTCTCCGCGCGGTCACGCTCGAACACCACCGAGTCGAACGGACCGACCAGCGCCCGGGCACGGACGCGGCGCGGGATCCTGGCCTCGGTGTGGAGGTAGGCCTGACGGTTCCAGCCGTCGATGCGTACGGGAGTCAGCTCACCGGCGTCGACGAGCTGCGTCACCGCGGTGGCCGTCTCCCGCGCGGTGAGCCGGAAGTAGTCCCGCAGGCATCGCTGGGTAGCCACGCCGTAGGCCCGGGCCGCGATCCGCACCAGCTCCCGGTGCGCCTCCTCGTCGGTCGGCGTGGGCGCGGCCGTGATCGCCGGCGGGAAGACCCGCTCGGGCAGGTCGTAGACCCGCTCGAAGGCGCCGTTGCGGCCGGCCGAGGTGACCTGGCCGGTGTAGAAGAGCCACTCGAGGGCGACCTTGACCGCACTCCAGTTCCACCCCCAGTTGTCCCGTGGCCCAGGAGGTGCGTCGTGCTCGATCTCACGGGCTGTCAACGGACCCTTGTCAGCGACCTCGGCAAGCACCCAGTCGACGAAGCCGGGCTTCTCCTCCCCCATCCGCCGCATGTTTCCCCATGCCTCTTCGGCGGCACGGGCCATCCGGAAGCGCAGCGCCGGCTGCGTCTGCACCGGAACGAACGACGCGACATGCGCCCAGTACTCGAAAAGTCGCCGCGGCGCCCTGCCGGCCGCGCGGTCGAGCAGGGTCGTGGGATAGGGCCCGAGCCGGCTGTAGAGCGGGAGGTAATGCGCCCGGCTGAGGACGTTGACGGAGTCGATCTGCAGGAGCCCGACATGACGCAGCACGCGGTCGAGGGCCCGCACGTCGAGGCGGCCCGTCGGTCGCGGATCGGCGAATCCCTGGGCGGCGAGGGCGATGCGTCGGGCTCTGGCGGCGGTGAGCGTCTCCACGACCAGACATGGTGGCACGAACCACCGACAGCCACTCCTGTCGTCCGTCGGTCGTCAGGGTCGCGGGTGGCGGGTGGCGGTTCAGTCCGGTCGTACCGACGACTGGCCGATCAGGCGGCGGCGCTCCTGGCGACCATCCGGATCGCACCGGCAACGTCGTCGATCGGGCTGTCCTTGTCCACCTGCCCGTCGGCGCCGAGGCGGATCAGCTGGTCGAGCGGTTGGTTCCCGCCGGTGGCGAGGACGACGATGCGGGTGGACGGTGCCAACGCCTTGATCCTGCGGCGGGTGTCGACGCTGTCCCACGGCGGCATGCAGGGGTCGAGGAGGACGACGTCCGGCCGGCTCTCGGCGACCAGTCGGATGGCGGCCAGGCCGTCACGGGCCTCACCGACGACGTCGATGTCCTGCTCCTGGTCCAGCAGCAGGCGAAGACCCCTGCTGGAGAGCTCGTGATTGTCGACGACGGCGACCCGCAGGGGGCCTGGGTCGCATGGGGTTGTACGCAATGGCGAGGTCTTGACCACCTGCGAATAATTGCACGACCGCCAGACCCAGGCAGCGGTTTTCCGCAGGTCGGGCAAGAATTCCGCACTTCGGGCGAGGACTCCCGCCGCAGGGTGCGGGGCGGTCGGCGAACATCCGCCCCGTCAGGGCGTACCGAACTCGTGATCATGAAGATTCCGACGGCCACAGGTCCGCAGAATCTTCATGATCACGAACATGATCACGGGGTGACAGGCAAGTCGGCCTCCGCACACTCCAGCCGGATCACGCCGTAGTCGTAGCCGCGCCTGCGGTAGACCACACTCGGCCGTTGGGTGGCGGCGTCGATGAACAGGTAGAAATCGTGGCCGACCAGTTCCATCTCGTACAACGCCTGATCCAGCGTCATCGGCCGCGCCTGGTGGATCTTCTCGCGGACGACGAGGGGTCCGTCACCCTGAACCTCGATGCCGGCGACCGTCTCGACCTCGGTGTCGGTCTCGACGTCGGTGTCGGTCTCGACGTCGGTGCCGGTCTCGACATCGGTATCCGTCAGGACAGCTGGGCCAGCCCAGACATCGGCCTCTGGCGCGGTCGCGGCGATCGTGGAGGTCCTGGCGCCCGGACTCGACTCACCTCCGCCCGTCGCCCCGCTCTCCTCGCTGCCCGAGCCGCGCAGGCCGTTCAGCGAACGTTCGGAAGTCGATGGCGGGTCCAGGCCCGCCGTGGCCTGCGCCACGGAGATCGGGGTACGGGACCCGTGATGTACCCGGCGACGGTCGGCCGCCTTGCGCAATCGGGCGATCAGCTTGTCGAGCGCGAGATCCAGCGCGGTGAACCGGTCCGCGGCCGCCGCCTCGGCCCGCACCAGCGGGCCGCGTGAGTAGACGGTGAGCTCGACGCGTTCAGAGCTCGAGGCGGACCGGGTGTGTTCCTTCGAGACCTCGACCTCGATGCGGATCACCCGCGACGTGAAGCGCTCCAGGCGCTTGATCTTGTCCTCGACGTGCCGGCGAAAGCGGTCAGTCACCGCACAGTGACGACCTTGAACCACGACGTCCACGCGAACCTCCCCACTAGCAAACTTCTTCGAGGTTGTGGCGCTCGTACCGAGGGCCGCTATCACCTCCCCCGATCCAGCCGAGAACGGACCGTTCGAAATGGCCGTGTAAGGGTGCATACCCCACTTGGGTGCGACGTATAGCGCTCGTTGCCCGAAAGCGTCGATGTGCCGCGGCGGCCGGAGTGGCACCCGCCCGGCCGACCTGGTCTTCGTCCCCACATCCGCCTGCCGAGGGTTTCGCGGTGGCTGATGCGCTTCGTACCACTACTCCCCTTCTCCCGGTCCGGAAGGTATCGGACCTTCCGTCGGGGCAGGGCTTACTTCTAAGCCGCACCGTGATCGGTCGACAAGAAGTCGCCTTACGTGGGCCGTTTCGCCTGCGGCTGGCATCGGCTTGCCAGACGCCGACGCGAAAGTCGACGCGACGTCCGGCGCAACCACGGACCCGGGCGGGTGCCATGTCGAAACGCTAACTCCCGCGCGACGATCCTGAAACCCGGGAAGCGCGTTGATCAGGACGGACGTATCGGGCCGCGGCGTTGGGTGGCTGCCACCACCGCGGCCGAGCGCACCTTCGCACCCGCCCGGCGGAGGGCGTTCGCGGCTTCGACGAGCGTGGTACCTGTGGTCACCACGTCGTCCACCAGGATCACGCACCGACCTGCCACCACTGATCGGAAGCGCTGCTTGACCTCGAACGCGCCGGCGAGGTTGGCCCGCCGCGAAGCTGCGTCGAGTCGACCCTGGTCGGCGACGGTACGCACCACCTCGAGGGCCCTGCAGACGCGCGGACCGCGACCGTAGAGACCCGACAGCCATCCCGGCCCCGTCGCCCGTCGGACGATCCGCAGGAGGGGGTCATGGCCCCTCGTACGTACCGCGGCCCGTCCGGACGGCACGGGCACGATCAGGACCGGCAACGATGTCGGCACGGGTGCGGGCAGTGCAGCAGCGGCGGAGAGCGCACCCGCCAGTGCGGCACCGAGCGGTGCGGCGAGGCTGGTCCGCCCACGTTCCTTGTGCGCGAGCAGAGCGGACCGGGCGACTCCGTCGTACGCCGACACCGCCCACACCGGCGGCAGCCCGGTCGGCGCCGGATCGGGTGCGGTCGGGAACGCCGGCCGGACGAGGAGCCGTTGACACCCAGGGCAGAGAGCGCGTCCCGGTCGGGTGCATCCCACACACCTGCTGCCGAGGAAGAGGTCGGCCGCGTCGTCACGGACCAGCCCGGCCACGAGAGCGCCCAGACCGGCGGCGCGCGTCACGCCGTCCACTCTCATCCCGGGTACGCCGGACACGTCGCGACCCCCTGGTCCGTCCACAGGTAGTTCTTGTCCTCCAGATGCAGGTGTCCGTCCTCGCCGCCGAGCAGGAGCGGCTGGTCGGGCGCTGCCGCCAGCGTGCGCGAGCCCGGGCCGGAGCTGTGCTCGACGACCTCCGATCCGTCCACGGAAACGAGTGCGGGCCGCGAAGCCGACTCCTCGTCGGAGCCGATGACAGCCACCTGGTCGAAGTCGGACCAGGCGAGGTCACTCATGGAGGTCATCGCCACCGGAACCTCACGCAGACCGCGGATCGCGATGGAGTCACCGCGTTCGATCCGTCCCATCAGCAGGCGGGTGACGCCGTTCTGCTCGACGAGCGTCGCGACCCGCGCTCCTTCGCGGGACACTTTCAGTGCCAGGACGTTGCGGCCCGTCAGGCCGGGCGCCACCACTGTGGAGACTTCGTCGTGGTCATCGACCACGACGATGGACGACCGGCCCGCACGCCGGTCGACCAGCCAGAGCCGTCCGGTCCGGTCCCAGGACGGTTCGGCGATGTCGGTTCCGCGTAGGACGGTCCGGGTGCCGGCGGCCGACCCGTGAACGCTGGCGCTCCGCCCGTCGGCCGACACGGTGGCGAGCCAGTCCGATCCGCTGCTCGCGTCTGGGTCGAGCGGCTGGCCGGAGGTCCGTTCGCCGAAGATGCCCACCGCGATCGACCTCGCGCGCACCGGCCCGTTCCCCAGCTGTCCCGCGACCGGGACCTGTCGGTCGGGCCCGAGCATGACAACCCGGCCGTCAGCCAGCGCATAGGCGCCGCGTGCCGAGCCGGCGACACCCGGGTCGTACGCCGACCAGGTGGTCGCGTCGCCCCGCGAGCCGGCGTTCTCGGCGCCGAGGGGAACGTGGTCGACGGTGACCCGGACCTGCCGTACTCCCGACACCTGGCCCAGCGTCCAGGAGAGCTGGGCGAGGAGGAACCGCCGTTGCGGGTCGTACAGCTCGAGGACCTTGCGGTCGAGGTCGACCGTCGCCACGCCGTCGTCGACGGTGACGGCCGGTGCGGCCAGCCTCGTGTCGTCGGGCAGTGCCGACCGGACGGCGGGTCGCAGCCACGGGGACGGCCCACCCAGCAGGGCGTTGACGAGAAGCGTCTCGAGGTGACCTCGCAGGGGGACATAGACCGGGTCAGGGACGAGGATCTCGAAGTCGGGGTCGAAGAAGAACAGGTTGTACCGCTCGTACTCCCGGTCGAAGTTGAAGATCGACATGACGAACGCGTCGGGAGGCTGGCTGATCCGCCACTCGCCGTCGACCTTCGTCATCTTCAGGTCGAGCTCGATCTTCTCGCCCGGCCTCGCCTGCGTCCACGCGCCGTTGGCGCTGACCTCGGCCAGCTTCGGTACGTCGAGGGCGATCTTGCCCGGGGCGGCTTCGGAGATGGGGACGGCCGCGCTGTCGTAGACGAGAACGCCCCTCGGCTGCCACCGCTCGCTGACGGCGGGAGCGAGGTATTCGCGGGCGACCGGCTGCCCGGACTGGTAGCTCGCCATCGAGTCCAGGAATCCGCGAGCCACCTGTTGGGCGCTGTCGCCGGGCTCGGGACCGGTCACGAGGACGGGCAGGGAGGTCTCGCCGGGCTCGCTGGTCCCCATCGACTCGTACTTCACCGGGCCACTGGACGGGATGCGCGCACATGCGCCGAGGGCGACGACGAGGACAAGGCCGGCAAGGACCGCGGCCGGCACGGTGGCGGCGTACCGCCTTGTCGTGTGCTTCGGACTCGTGGAGGGTGAGGTCATCGGGCGCTCCCGGCGATACCCGGGGCGGGAACCTTGGTGGGTTCGATCGGCGCCGCATGCGCGTCATCGGGGACAAGCGGGATCGGTGACTTCTGCGGTGGCTCCAACGCCTTGCGCGACACCGTCAGCCGGAAGTTCGCCCCCTTGCCGGGCTCGCCCCACGCCTGCAACCAGCCGCCGTGCAGCAGGACGTCCTCCAATGCGATCGCGAGACCGAGCCCGGTCCCGCCGGTGGTGCGGGCTCTCGCCGGATCGGCCCGCCAGAACCGGTCGAACACCATGGCCGACTCCCCCGGCTTCAGTCCGATGCCGTGGTCGCGGACCGACACCGCGCACGTGGAGTCCCCGTTCGCCACCTGGACCACGATGTCGCGTCCGTCGCCGTACTCCACCGCGTTGTTGACGAGGTTGCGGAGTACGCGTTCGATCCGGCGCGAGTCGATCTCGGCGACCACCGGCGTGTCCGGGAGCCGGACGTCGATGCGGCTGCCCTTGCGGGCGGCGATCGGCTTGGCACCCTCGACGACCCGCCGGGTCAGGTCGCGCAGGTCGGCGTCTTCGAGTTCGAGGGCAGCGGCCCGGGCGTCGAAGCGGCTGATCTCGAGCAGGTCGCCCAGCAGCGCCTCGAACCGGTCGAGCTCGGCCTGCAGCAGTTCGGCGGAGCGGGCCACACCCGGCTGGAACGCGTCCCGGGCCTCGTGGAGCACGTCGGCTGCCATCCTGACCGTCGTGATCGGAGTACGCAGCTCGTGGGAGACGTCGGAGACGAACCGACGCTGGACGCGGGACAGCTCCTCGAGCTGGCGGATCTGGCGTTGCAGGTTGGTCGCCATCTGGTTGAACGACGTCGCCAGCCTGGCCAGGTCGTCCTCACCGCGCACCGCCATGCGTTGGTCGAGCAGGCCGGCGGCCAGCCGTTCGGCCACCTGGCGGGCGAGCCGGACGGGTGTGACCACCTGCCGGGTGACGAACCACGCCACACAACCGAGCAGGACGACGATGAGGATGCCGACCGCCACGAGCGAACGGCTGAGCAGGACGAGCGTCGCTTCCTGCTGCTGCAGGTCGAACAGGTAGTAGATGTTGAGCGTGGCACCGCTGCGCGGCTCGTGAATGGCGGATCCGACGGCGAGCCCGGGTGTGTTGTCGCCACTGGCCCGGCGGATGACGGTGTAGCGATAGGCGACCTGGCCGGCCTCCACGCCCTCCCGCAGGTCGTCGGGGACGCTCGTGGTGAGGACGGTCGCCCGGGTCGATCGCGCCACCGTCTGGGAGCCGCCGACCGCGGGCAGGACGTCGAGCACCACGTCGTAGAGCCCGCCGGATGCACCTCGCAGGGCGATGTCCTGAGCCAGCTGGGTCGTGAGCTCACTCGGGTCGCCGGCCGGCTCGGCATCGTCGATGACGGACTGGGCAGTGCGGAATCCGGCTGACGCCTCACCCACCGACGCCGCGACCTTGGCCTCGAGCACGCCGTCCGCGACCTGCCGCAGCAGGATCCAGCCGACGAACAGGGTCACGACAGCGGACAGCACGAGCGTCCCGGTCACCACCCGCAGATGCAGTGAACGGCGCCATAGATCGGCGGACCGGCGGGTCGCACGGACCGCCGGCCCCATGGCCGTACTCAGGATCTGCATGGAATCCGCACCAGCACTTCAGGGGGACGGGCGAAGGGACGGATGCGGCCGCCGCCGCGATGATCGACGTGAGCTGTCTGCCCAGACTCTACGATGTCACGCAAGGTAGGCAGTCATGCCCGCGGAGTGAATGTTGGTCCCGCGTAGCTGTCGCTTCCCTGGCTACGAAGGACCGGCCTTGTAACCGACCCCGCGCACGGTGACGACGATGTCCGGATGCTCGGGGTCCTTCTCGATCTTGCTTCGCAGCCGCTGGACGTGGACGTTGACCAGCCGGGTGTCGGCGGCATGCCGGTATCCCCAGACCTGTTCGAGAAGCTCCTCCCGGCCGAAGACCTGCCACGGCTTGCGCGCAAGGCAGACGAGAAGGTCGAACTCGAGCGGCGTGAGCGCGAGCGCGACCCCCTCGCGCTTGACCGAGTGGCCGGGCACGTCGATCACCAGATCGCCGATCGTCAGCGTCTCCGGTGTGGCCTGGTCGACCCGCCGCAGCCGGGCCCGAATCCGGGCGACCAACTCCTTGGGCTTGAACGGCTTCATGATGTAGTCGTCCGCACCCGACTCGAGGCCCAGCACCACATCGATCGTGTCGGTCTTCGCCGTGAGCATCACGATGGGGACGTCCGACTCGGCCCGGATCTCCCGGCAGACCTCGATGCCGTCCTTGCCAGGCAACATCAGGTCAAGCAGCACGACATCGGGCTTGGTCTCGCGGACCTTGCCCAAGGCGGCTTCCCCGGACTCGCAGAAAACCGGGTCGAGCCCCTCGCCACGGAGGACGATTCCCAGCATCTCGGCGAGGGCCATGTCGTCGTCGACGACCAGAATGCGACCTTTCATGAACCCATCGTCCCACCGAGCGTGGCACGATGGCTCGGCACGACCCGCAGATGCCGAGGCTGGTTCCGGCGCCCGGGCGGTGGACAAGCCCCGGCAAGCCGCGAGGACCCGCCCCGTACAGTGCACGTTCTGAGCAGTTATGGGCACGTCTGGGACGTCTCCTGACCACGCTCGGGACGGGTATCGAGCACGTCCGGGACGTGTGCTGAGCACGTTCGTCCACGATGGGATCCGTTCCCCACCACACGTGAGGTGCGCGAGATGACAGCAGCAGGGACTCCACCCGGCCCGCCGGCGGGTGGCAGTGAATGGGGCCCGCACAACAGTCCTCCGCAGGGTTCCCCCCAGGCTCCTCCGCCGGGTGCGCCGCCCGGTCCACCGCCGGCGCCCGGCGCGCCCCACGGATTCCCTCCCGGCCCGCCACCGGCCGGTCCACCCGCCCAGCCCGGCTGGGGCGCACCGGCCGGCCCTCCGGCGGGCTGGGGACCACCGCCGCCGTGGGGCTCTGGCTCCACTCCCTGGGGAAAGCCACAGGCACCCAAACCGGGCGTCGTACCCCTCCGCCCGTTGGGATTCGGTGAGCTGCTCGACGGAGCGTTCACCACCGTCCAGCGCTATCCGAAGATCATGCTCGGGATGTCCACCGCGATCATGGCGGTGGTCGGCGTCGCCAGCGTCGCGGCGTTCTTCCTCGGCTTCGGCGACCTGATGGCGATGGGCGACGACGAACTCCTCGACGTGAGCGACAGCGTCTGGATCCAGGTCGGTGCCAGCATGTTCGGCCTGATGCTGGCGACGTGGATCGCCAGCATGGTGCTCACCGGCATGATCACCGCCACCGTGGCCCGCGGCGTCCTGGGCCGACCCATCACCGTCGGCGAAGCGTGGACGACGGCTCGGACCCACCTGCTCCGGCTGCTCGGGCTGACGCTCGTCCTCGGTTTCGGCTGGACCATCGCGATCGGCGTGCTGGTCGGCATCGTCGTCGCCGCCACCTTCATCCATGTGGCACTCGCCGTCCTGCTGGGCATCGTCGTGACGCTCGGCGGCATCTTCGCCATGGTCGTCGTCGGCACCCGGCTGGCGGTGGCCGCGGCCGCACTCGTGCTCGAGTCCCGCCCTGCCCACCCCGGCATGCCGGACGGCCACCAGGAGAAGCTGGGCGTCTTCGCGTCGATCGTTCGTTCGTGGAACCTCATCAAGGGCCGTACGTTCAGGACGTTCGGAGTGCTGTTCGTCGCGAACCTGGTCGTCAGCGTCATCGCGTCGATCCTGCAGACGGCGTTGATGTTCGCGGGGAGCGGCGCCGCCGTCGGGTTCGGCGAAGAGAGCACGACCGGCATCATCGTGGCCGGTCTGCTGTTCGGCATCGGCTACCTCGCCTCGATGGTGCTCCAGGTCGCGTTCCTGTCCGCGGTCACCGTCCTCGTGTACGTCGATGCGAGGATGCGGAGCGAAGGCCTCGACATCGAGCTGGCCCAGGCGGCGGCGACAACGACCGGAGCGGCCTCGCCCTGGGCGACCGCGTGATGCCGCAGGTTCTGGGCGGGATCGTGGAAAGGTCCCTCGCCGCGCCGGATCCGCCGATCGACATCGGGCGGGACGACGCGGCCCGAGCGGCCCGGGAGGAGCTCGGCAAGAGCATCTACCACCGCGACGAGCCGGGCGTGGTCTCCCGGGTTCTCGGCTGGCTGTTCGAGCACGCCGCCCAACTCCTCGGCTACCTCGCCGAGATGTCGCCCGGCGGCTCCTGGGGACTCCTCGCGCTGGCGGCGCTCGTCGTGCTCGCGGTGATCATCATCCGGTGGCGGATCGGCGCCGTCGCGCGGTCGGCGAGCGTGTCCGCGAACACCGTCTTCGCCGGGCGCGTACGCTCCGCCGCCGAGCACCGCGCGGCGGCCGACGCCGCTGCCGGAAGGGGCGACTACGCCGCGGCCTGCCGTGAACGCTTCCGGGCGCTGGTCCGCGAGCTCGAGGAACGCACGATCCTCGATCCGCGCCCCGGCCGCACCGCCGACGAGGTCGCACGCGAGGTCTCCGTGCTCGCCCCTGAGGCCGCGGGTGAACTGGGTGCCGCGGCCCAGGTCTTCGACGAGGTGTCCTACGGCGACCGGAGGGCCGCGGCCGAGGACGATGCGGCGATCCGGCAAGCCGACGACCTCGCCCGCCGGATCCGGGGGCGCGGCGCCCTCGCCGGCAGGGCAGGAGTGGGATGAGTCCGACGGTCTACGGCAGCGCGAGCTCGGCGGGCGACGGCAGCGCGAGCTCGACGGGCGACCGCACGCCGAGCCCGTCGACCGAGCACACCGCGAGCGCACCCGCTGACCCGGCTCGGAGTCGGTCTATCGATCCGACCGGCGGTGACGTCTGGCGGCGACTGCGCGGGCCACTCGCCATCGCGGCGGTCCTCGTCATCGTCGGTGGCCTGATCGCCGTCCTGCAGGGGCGCTCCACCGGTGGTCCGCTCGATCCGGAGTCCGCGCGCAGGTCGGGTGCGCGCGCACTCGCCGTCCTGCTCGCGGACCAGGACGTCGAGGTGCGACGGGTGCGTACCCTCGACGCCGCACTGGCGTCCGCCGCCGGCGACACGACCGTGCTGGTGACCCAGTCGGACCTGCTTGTACCGTCCCAGCTGCGGCGGCTGGCCCGCGCCGAGACACGCCACTTCGTCCTCGCCGAACCCGGCGAGGAGGTTCTCTCGGCGCTGGCCCCGAAGGCCCTGACCGCCGGGTCCGCCATTCCGCGTACGCGTGAGCCCGGCTGCGACCTCCCGGCGGCGCGTCGTGCCGGCAGCGTCCGGGTCGACGGACCGATGTACCGCGCCCCGGAGGCGGAGGGCGCCACGACCTGCTACGGCGACGTCACCAGAGGTGCCATCGTCCGGCTCACCGGCGTACGTCCTCGCGGTGAACGCACGGTCGACATTGTGGGGACGTCGGTGTCGTTCACCAACGGCCAGCTGGGCGAGGAGGGCAACGCCGCCCTCGCGCTCAACCTGCTCGGCCGGCACCGCACGCTGGTGTGGTACATCCCCTCGCTCAGCGACGTACCCCTCGCGGACCGACCCGAGGCGGGTGCGCCACCGGACGTACTCCGGATGCTGCCCACCGAGCTGCAGTTCGGCGTCGCGCAGGTCGCGGTGGGCGTCGCGCTGCTGATGGTGGCGTACGCCCGAAGGCTCGGCCCTGTCGTCGCCGAGCCACTCCCGGTCGTCGTCCGCGCATCCGAGGCGGTGGAGGGTCGCGCCCGCCTCTACCATCGTGCGCGGGCCCGGGACGTCGCCGCCGCCGCACTGAGGGGTGCGACGCGGAACCGACTGGCGGCCCGGCTGGGGTTGTCGCCAGGAACCGCGCCCGACGTGGTGGCCGCCGCGGTCGCCGCCCGTACCGGTCAGCCGCCCACCCAGGTCGCTTCGCTCCTGGCCGGGCCCGGCGGTCCGGAACCCCACGACGATCCCAGCCTTGTCCGACTCGCCGACGCCCTCGACACCCTGGAGCAGGAGGTACGCCGATCGTGACCGACCAGGCGGCTGCGCCCAGCCAACCGGCTGTGACCGGTGAAAGAACAGTGGCCCGTGAAGAAGCGGTGACCCATGAAGAAGCGGTGACCCGTGAAGGAGACGCGACCAGCCGCTCCACACCCACCGCGGAGTCCGCGCGGAACGCCCTCGTCGCCCTGCGCGCCGAGGTCGGCAAGGCCGTCGTGGGACAGGACTCCGCGGTCACCGGCCTGCTCATCGCGTTGCTCTGTCGCGGACACGTCCTGCTCGAAGGCGTACCCGGCGTCGCCAAGACACTCATGGTGCGCGCCCTCGCGGCGGCGCTGCGACTGGACACGAAACGGGTGCAGTTCACGCCCGACCTGATGCCCGGTGACGTGATCGGTTCGCTGGTCTACGACACGCGTTCGGCGGAGTTCGAGTTCCGCAAGGGACCGGTGTTCACTCACCTGCTGCTCGCCGACGAGATCAACCGGACGCCCCCCAAGACGCAGGCGGCCCTGCTGGAGGCGATGGAGGAGCGGCAGGTCTCGGTGGACGGCACGGCCCACCCCCTGCCCGACCCGTTCGTGGTGGCCGCGACGCAGAACCCGATCGAGTACGAAGGGACCTATCCCCTGCCGGAGGCGCAGCTCGACCGGTTCCTGCTCAAGCTGTCGCTGACTCTGCCGTCCCGTACCGAAGAGGTCGAGGTCCTCGGCCGCCACGCGGCCGGCTTCGACCCGCGCGACCTCGACGCGGCAGGAGTCCGGCCCGTCGCCGGCCCGGCCGAGCTTGCCGCCGCTCGCCAGGCCGTGGCACAGGTCCAGATCCATCCCGAGGTCCTCGGCTACGTCGTCGACATCTGCCGGGCGAGCCGCGAGTCCCCGTCGCTGCGCCTCGGCGTTTCACCCCGTGGCGCGACGGCGCTGATGCGAGCCGCGCGTGCCTGGGCGTGGCTCTCCGGACGCACCTACGTCACGCCGGACGACGTCAAGGCCCTCGCCCTTCCGGCGCTGCGGCATCGCGTGGAGCTGCGGCCGGAAGCCGAGCTCGAGGGTGTCTCCGCCGATGCGGTCCTGAACGGCATCCTGGCCAGCGTCCCCGTGCCCAGGTAGGGCTTCCGCGATGGCACTCACGGCCCGAACCGCGCTGCTTGCCGTGGCGGGCGCGCTGGTGGTGGCGTTCGTCGAACCCTCGCGACTCGGCATCGTCTCGGTCACGGCAGCCGTCCTGGCGCTGGCGCTCGTCGACCTGGCGCTGGCCGGTTCCGTACGCCGGTTGACGTTCGTCCGTGAGGGTGCGACGTCGGTGCGGTTGGGCGACGAAGTAGCGGTGTCGCTCCTGGTCTCCCATCCGGGCGGGCGACGGGTACGCGGTGTCCTCCGGGACGCGTGGCCGCCGTCGGCCGGTGCGGTGACCCAGCGGCACGCGCTTGACCTGCCGGCCGGGGAACGGCGCCGCGTGACCACCCGGCTGCGGCCGACCCGGCGAGGCGACCGTCATGCGTACCGCGTCACGGTACGCGCCTTCGGGCCGCTCGGCCTGGCGGCCCGGCAGGGCTCTCACGCGGTGCCGTGGAGCGTCCGCGCGCTGCCGGCGTTCGAGTCGCGCAAGCACCTGCCGTCGCGGCTGGCCCGGCTGCGTGAGCTGGACGGGCGGGCGAGCGTGCTCGTGCGCGGGCAGGGCACGGAGTTCGACTCGCTGCGTGACTATGTAGTCGGCGACGACGTCCGCTCGATCGACTGGCGGGCCACGGCACGGCGGCAGGGAGTCGTCGTGCGCACGTGGCGGCCCGAACGCGACCGGCACGTCCTCGTCGTCCTCGACACCGGGCGGACGTCGGCCGGGCGGGTCGGCGACGCTCCCCGGCTCGACCATGCGATGGACGCCGCGCTGCTGCTCGCGGCCCTGGCGACGAAGGCGGGTGACCGGGTTGACCTGCTGGCGTACGACCGGCGGGTCCGGGTCGACGTCACGCGCGCCGGACCGCAGGATGTGCTGCCGAGGTTCAGCGCGGCAATGGCGAGCGTCGACAGTGAGCTCGTCGAGACCGACCACCGCGGACTCGCGACCGCCATCGCTCTCCGCGCCACCCAGCGGTCCTTCGTTGTCCTGCTGACCGGACTGGACGCCGCTGTCATCGACGAAGGCCTGCTCCCGGTGCTTGGGCCATTGACGCGCCGTCACCTCGTCAGCGTCGCGGCCGTGTCCGATCCGCAGGTCGAAGCGATGTGCAAGCGCCGCGGCGACGCCGAAGCGGTCTACGCGGCGGCAGCGGCCGAACAGGCACGTGCCGAACGCCGACAGGTGACGGCTCGGCTCGAACGCCTCGGGCTGGTGGTCGTCGATGAGCCGCCCAACCAGATCGCGCCCGCGTTGGCGGACACGTATCTCGCCTTGAAGAAAGCCGGGCGCCTCTAGGTCATTGGCCGTCCGGGCCTCAGCGTCCGGGTGGACCTTCAGCGATCCGGCGTCGCGTCGTGTCGAACGACTCTGCCGGGGACGACGGACCGTCGATCGCCCACGTCGCGCCGGCCTTCTCGAGCGCGGCCACGTCGGAGTCCGGCCCCAGCGCGGTCACGATGTCGTAGCCGGGGCGTGAGTCCAGCTCGGCGGCCAGCCCGGCCACCATCTCCGGGGTGAGCGCACCCAACTCGGCGTGGATGGGGAAGATGCCGTCCCATCGGCGGGCCCGCCGCACCCCCGCGCGTGGCGGCAGCATCGCCGCCACCCAGATCGGCGGCCGCGGCCGTTGGACGGTGCCCGGCACGAGCTGTGCATGCACGTGGAAGTGCGCCCCGTCGTGGTCGACGCGTTCGCCGCGCAGCAGGAGGTCGATGACCTCCAGCCCCTCGTCGAGCATCGCGGCATGGACCTTCCGGTCCGACGGCTCACCGAACGCCGTGAACTCCTCTGCCACGGGGACACCGAGCCCGACGCCCAGGATCGCCCGGCCACCGCTCAGATGGTCGAGCGTCGTGACCTCCTTGGCCAGCTTCCACGGGCGTCGTCGCGGCACCGGCGTCACCAACGGGCCGATCGTGACCCGCGTGGTGCGGGCGGCGATCGCCCCGAGAAGAACCCACGGATCATGCACGGGTGGACCGGAGGCGGCGTCGAACTGCAGGTGGTCCCACACGAAGAAGCCGTCCCAGCCGGACTCCTCCGCCGTGACGGCGAGGTCGACGAGCCCTGCGGGGTCGCCGAAGTTAGGCATGCTCACTCCGAAGCGCATGGGCGGATGTCTACCAGTCCGTGCCGACACTCGCGTTCGTACGAAGGCCAGTCGCTGTCCAGATGCTGCCGAGACTTCACCGGGGGATTGCGATCAAACGCAGTTGATGTTCGTATGAACGCATGGAGAGTTCGGATCGGCAGGGTGTGATCCTCGCTGAACTGCGCGCCCGCGACCGGGTCACCGTCCCCGAGATCGCGCAGCTTGTCGGCTGCTCCGAGATGACGGTGCGCCGTGACCTCGACGCCCTGGCCCGCGACGGTCTGGTCCGCCGGGTCCGGGGCGCCGCCGTCAGCGCGCTGACCGGCGAGGAGACGCCCTTCCCGGTACGCAGTCGGGCCGGGGTCGAGCCCAAGCGCCGGATCGGCCGCGCGGCCGCGAACCTCCTCCGCGACGGCGAAACCGTCGTCATCGACAGCGGCACGACCGCGCTCGAGGTGGCGAAGGCATGTAGGGACCGCCGGCTCACCGTCGTACCCCTCTCGATGCACACCGCCAACGCGCTGACCGGTGTGGCGGGGATCCGGCTCGTCCTGCCCGGAGGCGACCTGCGACCGACCGAGCTCGCGTTCGTCGGGCCACTCACCGAGCACGCGATGGACCTGCTCCGCTTCGACGCCGTGGTACTCGGCTGCTGCGGCATCACCGCCCGCGACGGTCTCACCGGCCACGACCTCGCCGAGTCGACGGTCAAACGGGCCGCGATCCGCGCCGCCAAGCGGGTCATCGTGGTCGCCGACGCCAGCAAGTGGGGCGCGACCGCGTTCAGCCGGATCTGCGCACCAGACCAGATTGACGTCATCGTGACCGACCCCGAGGCCCCGGCGGAACAGGTCGCCGCCTTTCGTACCGCCGGAACGGAGATCGTCAGTGCCTGACGCACCCAAGGCGAGCCCAGACACCCCACAGCGGACCCCTGGCGCGGCGACGCCCGGCCGGCCCGTCCAGGCCCGGACGGCAACGTCGATCGTGTTCGCGCTGCATGCCGTGGTGTTCGGGTCCTGGACGCCGCACATCCCGCTGGTCAAGGACCGGATCGGCCTCAACGACGGCACCCTCGGACTGGCCCTGCTCGGCGGGCCGATCGGCTCGGTACTCGCGATGCTGGCGATCGGAACGTTCATCGCCCGGGCGGGCAGCCGGCGATCGATGATCGTGACGATGATCGGCTACGGTGCCGTCGCACCGCTGGTCGGGCTCGCGGACTCCTGGCTCGGCCTGTTCCTCGCGCTCGGCCTGCTCGGGGCGATGCAGAGCGGGCTCGACATCTCCATGAACGCCCAGGCGGTCGCGATCGAGAAGGCGTACGGACGGCCCGTCATGTCGAGCTTCCATGCCTGGTGGAGCTTTGGCGCGTTCGCCGGCACCGGACTCGGCATCCTGGGCGTGAGCATCGGGCTCGGCCTGGCCACCCAGCTCGCCCTCATCGGAGCGGCGGTGGCCATTGCCGCGCCGCTGCTGGCCCGGCCACTGATCCGCGACGACCGGGCGGCCGACGACCACCGCATCGTCCTGCCCTGGGGCAACCGTTGGCTCCTGCTGCTCGGCGCCATCATGTTCGCGGCACTGCTGTGCGAGGGTGCCGCCGGCGACTGGGCGGCTGTCTACCTGCGGGACGCGCTCGACGCACCCGCAGCTGTGGCGGGACTCGGCTACGCGGCGTTCGCGCTCGCGATGCTGTTCGGGCGGGCGATGGGTGACCGGTGGGTTGCCGCGTACGGCGGCGGCCCGGTCGTCGCGGTCCTCGCCGCCGCCGGGGCGCTCGCGCTGGCTGCCGCTCTGCTCATCGGCCATCCCGTCGCCGCACTCGCCGGGCTCGCCGTCTACGGTCTCGGGATCGCCTGCGTCGTGCCCGTCTGCTTCAGCGCCGCTGCCGCGAGCTCCGGCAGCCACGCGGGACACTCGATCGCGGCCGTCGCGACCGCCGGGTGGGCGGGATTCCTCGTCGGACCGCCCGCGATCGGCACTCTCGCCCACGTCACGTCACTGCCGCTCGCACTCGGCCTGCTACCGATCCTCTGTGCCGCGGTCATGGTCGGTGCCCTGCGGATGCGTCGCCATGCGCCCGCTCCGGAACCGTCGACGGCGGTCTGATCCCGGACCCGCACCTTGCGGTGAGGCTCAGGCCGCCATGGGAAGGACATCCTCCCGGTCTGCGGCGGAGACGTCGCCGCTCTCGCCGGACCGGACCGCGCGCCCACCGAGCACCACGACGTACGCGATGAACGCCAGCTCAGCGGCGACACCGATCCCCACCCGGGCCCAGGTCGGCAGCCCGGACGGCGTGACGAACGCCTCGATCACCCCGGACACCAGCAGGACGACCGCCAGCCCCAGCGCCATGCCGACGGTCGCGCGGCCGGTCTCCGCGAGGGCGACGAGGCGGGTACGCGGACCTGGGTGGACGACCGTCCATCCGAGGCGCATCCCGGCCCCTGCCGCCACGAGGACCGCGGTGATCTCCAGCAGACCGTGCGGAGTGATCAGGCCGAAGAAGACATCCCCCCGGTCATTGGCCCACATGAGCCCGCCGGCGATGCCCACGTTGGAGGCGTTCTGCCACAGGATGTTGATCACGGGGACGCCTAGGAACACACCGAGGGCAAGGCAACCTGCCGCGATCCAGGCGTTGTTGGTCCAGACACCGAACGCGAACTCAGCGGCCGGTGCGGAGCTGTAGTAGTCGGCGAAGTCGTGCTCGACCAGCTGCCTGACCGCCTCCGGCGGCGCCAGCGCGGCCTGGACGTCGGGATGTCCCGCCACCCACCAGCCGATCCCCCAGCTCACCGCGAAGAACACCACAGCGGTCGGCACCCACCAGGGGGCACTGCGGTAGACGGCCGCCGGAAACACCACGAGGAAGAATCGCGCCACCTCCCGCCACGCCGGCGTGTGCGCCCCTGTCACGGCGCTACGGGCGCGGGCGACCAACGTGGACAGCCGACCCACCAGCACGGCATCCGGCGCACTGGAGCGTACGACGGACAGATGGGTCGCCACCCGCTGGTACAGCATCACCAGCTCGTCGGCCTCGGCGCCACTCAGCCGGCCACGGCGCGCCACCAGTGTCTCGAGGCGTTCCCAGGCGGGCTGGTTGGCGGCGACGTACGCGTCCAGATCCACGCTGGCACACTAATGGAGCCCCAGTTCACGCGCAGGACACGCCCGACCCGACCCCGCCCAGGGCGACCACCGGACAGGCGTAGGCAGGAAGACGACGGAGAGGACCGCGGTGAGCGAACTCGTAACTGGCGAGGCGGTCGTCCTCGAGCTTGCCATTGCCCGGCCGGCGACCCGCGCGATCGCACTGGGCATTGACCTGCTCCTGGAGACGATCGCGTTCCTGGTGCTGCTGGTCCCGATCGCCTTCGTCGTCGGTGACGACGCCAGTGAGTCGCTGATCGCAGGCCTCGCCGTCGCGTGCTCGGTCATGACGTTCGTGGGCTACAACACGGCGATGGAGACCCTGACCCGGGGCAAGACGGTGGGCAAGTACGCACTCGGGCTGCGGGTCGTCCGTGACGACGGCGGACCTGTGCACTTCCGGCAGGCCTTCGTCCGGGCCCTGTGCGGGGTGTTCGTCGACTTCCTGGTGACTTCTGGTTGTGTCGGCTTCCTCACCGCGATGCTGAACGGCCGCGGGAAGCGGGTCGGCGACATGCTGGCCGGCACCGTCGTGCTCAGGGAACGCGGCCCGCGGGCGCCGAACCCGCTGCCGCCCGTTCCGGCAGAGCTCGCAGCCTGGGCGGCCCGGGCGGAGCTGTCGCGGGTGCCGGACCAGCTGGCGCTGTCGGCACGGAACTACCTGGGCCGCTACTACGACCTCGCGCCGCCGGCCAGGGATGCACTCGGCGCCCGGCTTGCTTCAGCGGTCGCGGAGTACGTCTCGCCGTCGCCGCCTCCAGGCGTACCCGCCTGGGCCTACCTTGCCGCCATCCTCGGCGAACGTCGCAACCGCGCCTTCGCCCGCCAACAACCGCACCAGACTTCCCAGCCGCACGAGTCCCAGCCGCACGAGTCCCAGCCGCACGAGTCCCAGCCGCACGAGACCCAGCCGCACCAGACTTCCCAGGAGCTCTGGCCGCAGCTCACCGGCGAGTCCAGCCAAGCTCCGGGTCCGCAGGGCAGGGGACCGTCCGCCGGGCACCCCGGGTCGGGTGACCACACCGGCATCCCAGCGAACGACCCCGCCGAGCGAGGTTTCGCACCGCCCAGCTGAGCTCGCTACCAAAGAAGGACCTGCTGGAGGTCCGTCGGCATAGCGACCGACCAACCTCCAACAGGTCACTGTCTACTGGGTCATCTCCCAGCCGGACGGGCTCAGTAGCGGTAGTGGTCCGGCTTGTAGGGACCCGCCACGTCGACCCCGATGTAGGCCGCCTGCTCCTTGGTGAGCTCGGTGAGCTTCACACCGAGCGCATCGAGGTGCAGCCGCGCGACCTTCTCGTCGAGATGCTTCGGGAGAACGTACACACCGATCGGGTAGTCGTCGGTCTTCGTGAACAGCTCGATCTGCGCGATCACCTGGTTGGTGAAGCTGTTCGACATCACGAAGCTCGGGTGCCCGGTCGCGTTGCCGAGGTTCAGCAGTCGTCCCTCGGAGAGCACCAGGATCGAGTGGCCATCAGCGAACTTCCACTCGTGCACCTGCGGCTTGATCTCGATCTTCTCGATGCCCGGGATCTTCGCCAGGCCGGCCATGTCGATCTCGTTGTCGAAGTGGCCGATGTTGCCGACGATCGCCTGGTGCTTCATCCGGCTCATGTGCTCAGCCGTGATGATGTTGAAGTTGCCCGTGGTGGTGATGAAGATGTCGGCGGTCTCGACGACGTCCTCGAGCGTGGTGACCTGGTAGCCGTCCATCGCCGCCTGCAGCGCGCAGATCGGGTCGATCTCGGTGACGATTACCCGGGCGCCCTGTCCACGCAGGGACTCCGCGGCTCCCTTGCCGACGTCGCCGTACCCGCAGATGACCGCGACCTTGCCGCCCATGAGCACGTCGGTGCCGCGGTTGATGCCGTCGATCAGCGAGTGGCGGATGCCGTACTTGTTGTCGAACTTGCTCTTCGTCACCGAGTCGTTGACGTTGATCGCGGGGAACGCGAGCGTTCCGGCCTTCGCCATCTCGTACAGCCGGTGGACGCCGGTCGTGGTCTCCTCGGTGACGCCCTTGATGCGGGCCGCGACGGCAGTCCACTTCCCGGAGCTCTTCGCGATGGAGTCCTTCAGCAGCTGGAGAACGATCGCGAACTCCTCCGACTCCGCGGTCGACGGGTCGGGCACCGCGCCGTTCTTCTCGTACTCCGCGCCCTTGTGCACAAGGAGAGTCGCGTCACCGCCGTCGTCGAGGATCATGTTGGGACCCTCGCCTCCCGGCCAGTCGAGCGCCTGCTCGGTGCACCACCAGTACTCCTCGAGCGTCTCGCCCTTCCAGGCGAAGACCGGTACTCCGGCCGGTGCGTCGACGGTGCCGTTCGGCCCGACGACGACCGCCGCCGCGGCGTGGTCCTGGGTGGAGAAGATGTTGCAGCTCACCCAGCGCACCTCGGCACCAAGCGCGACGAGCGTCTCGATGAGAACCGCGGTCTGGACCGTCATGTGCAACGAGCCCATGATCTTCGCGCCCGCGAGCGGCTGACTCGGGCCGAACTCGGCGCGGAGCGCCATCAGGCCCGGCATCTCGTGCTCAGCCAGCCGGATCTCGTTGCGGCCGAACTCGGCGAGGCCGAGGTCCTTCACCTTGAAATCGAACGTCATGCGCTTTTTGCCCTCCATATGAATCTGTGTCCTTCATGCCGGGTGTGTGGCCGCTTCGGTGGTGTTGTGCCGCGGCCAGGTCCGTCAGCGACTCTATGGCCGACACTGCCCGTGCGACAGCGAAGACACGACTTCTTGACGCAATGATGTCAGAATTACGCTCATGCGAATCACGGATGCGGCCAAGGCGCTCGGCATGTCCCCCCGGATGCTCCGCTACCGCGAACAGCTGGGCCTCGTCCCTCCCGGTCGTACGCCTGAACGAAACACCCGACGTGACGGCAGCCCGACCGTCCGGCACCGGAAGTACGCCGAGGAGGACCTCGCCACGATCAGGTTCGCCGTCCAGCTCGAGGAGGCCTACGACATCAGCCCGGTCGCGCTCGCGTTCGCGCTGCGGGCGATGGCCGAGCCCGCGACCGGTGCCGCCGTCCGCGAGCTCGGTGAACGTCTCGGCCGGGTCCCCACGCCCGCGGAACGTGCCGTCGACATCGACCGCGAACGCGCGCTGCGCTGGCTCGGCAGAAGCGGCGTACTCCCCCCGCCGCGGCGGATCAGGGGTCGATAGCGGTGGGATCGGACCGCCTCCACCCGCTCCGCACCACCGTCCCGTCGTAGGACCGGCCGAGGAGGGTCAACAGCACGACGAGTGCGGCGCCACAGCTGATCGCCGCGTCGGCGACGTTGAAGATCGGGAAGAACCCGGCGTCGGGCCGCAGCAGCGAGACGAAGTCGACCACGTGTCCACGCAGCGGTCCGGGCGCACGGAAGAGCCGGTCGACGAGGTTGCCCGACGCGCCGGCGAGGGCCAGCCCGAGCGCGACCGCCCAGAGCGCCGACCGCACCTTCGGTGCGATCCACCCGAGGGCCACGACGACAGCGACGGCGAAGAGCGCGAACACGACCGTCAGGCCCGACGCCATGGAGAACGCCGCACCGGGGTTACGGATCACCTGGAGGTAGGCGAGCCCACCCAGGACGCGAACCGGTTCCCGGCCCTCGAGGTGCAAGACGGCAAGGACCTTCGTCACGATGTCGAGGCCGAGAACGCCGCCGGCTACCAGAGAGAAGACGCCGAGCCGCCGCCGCGCCGTCAGATTCGCCGGCTCTCCTTCGACCGGTGCCGGCGTCGCGTCACCGGCCATCGGCCGTCGACGCGGCTCGGTCGAGGTCGGGTTCGAGATAGATCACCGTGCTGATCGGGACCTCGGCCCGGATGCGTTCCTCCACGGCATCGATGGCGGCCGCGACCTGATGGGCCGAGTCGCTCGCGGCAACCGCGATCTTCGCCGCCACCAGCAGCTGCTCGGGGCCGAGGTGCAGGGTCTTCATGTGGATGATGCGGTCGACGAGCGGTTCGGCCGCGATGGCGCGTTCGATCGCCTGCTCCTGCTCGCTCGTCGCGGACTCCCCGATCAGCAGGCTCTTCATCTCGGCGGCGAGGACGACGGCGACGCACACCAGCAGCAGACCGATCGCGACCGAGCCGATCCCGTCCCACACGCCGTTGTGGGTGATCAGGGTGAGGCTCACGCCGATCAGCGCGAGGACAAGGCCGAGAAGTGCCGCGAGGTCCTCGAGCAGGATGACCGGAAGCTCCGGGCTCCGCGCCCTCCGGACGAACGCGACCCAGGACGCACCGTTGCGGACCTTGTTGGCCTCCACGATGGCCGTACGGAACGAGAAGGACTCCAGGACGATGGCCACCACGAGGACGGTGACGGGTACCCACTGCCATCTCTCGAAGGCGTGCGGCTCCTGGATCTTGTGCCAGCCTTCGTACAACGCGAACAGCCCACCCACACTGAAGAGCACGATCGCGACGATGAACGCATAGATGTAGCGTTCGCGGCCGTAGCCGAACGGGTGCAGCGGCGTCGCGTCCCGCTCGGAGCGCTTCTTGCCGACGAGCAGCAGCACCTGGTTGGACGCGTCGGCGACGGAGTGGATCGACTCCGCCAGCATCGAGGACGACCGCGTGAGCAGGAACGCCAGGAACTTCGTCACCGCGATCCCGAGGTTGGCCAGCAAGGCCGCGACGATGGCCTTGGTGCCCCCTTCTGCGCTCATATGCCCTTCCCTCTCGGTCGCGCCGTCAGGCGGATGTGCAGCGGATGTGCAAGCGGACATGCCGGGCCGTCAGCGCCCTCCCGCATCCGTCGGACGTCGGACGGCGCCCCTATCCTGCCGTGGTGGACCTCCTCGACCTGCACCCGGCCCGACTTTCACTCGAGGACCAGATCCGGCTCCTCCGTGAGACGCTCGGATCCAATCCAGTCCTGGTCGACGTGCTCCACCGGGCAGCCGAGCTCGCCCTGCCGGGGTGGTATCTCACCGCTGGATGCCTCGTCCAGACCGTCTGGAACGCCATGACCGGACGCGCACCGACGGCGGGCATCAAGGACTACGACCTGTTCTACTTCGACGACAGCGACCTGTCGTGGGCTGCCGAGGACGCGGTGATTCGGAGCGGCGCTGACGCCTTCGCAGGTATCGACGCCCAGGTGGAGATCCGCAACGAGGCGCGGGTGCACCTGTGGTACGCGCAGCGGTTCGGGATTCCCTGTCCCACGTACGCCTCGACCGAGGAGGCGATCGACTCGTTCCCGGTGAGCACCTGCTGTGTGGGCGTACGTCTCGACCCGGACACCGAAAGGTGGCGGACATATGCGCCGCATGGCTTGTCCGATGTTTTCGGGCTGGTGCTCCGTCCGAACATGAGCGGGGTCGCGCCGCGGGAGGTGTACCTGTCGAAGACTGCTCGGTGGCTGCGCGAATGGCCCGAGCTGCGCGTGATCCCGTGGCCGGATTCGCGGTAGCCAGGAAACCCGTCGCCCCTGACGCTTCGAATGCCTTTCGGTCACCCGACGTGCGATTCACGTTGCTTTCCGCAATAGCTGTGCAGGCCCTCGGATTATCGCCCGTTCTCTCCATCCTCACGGCGATCTCGCTCATTATTCACCGACCACCACGGTGTGCAATCAGACCACCACGGCGGTTGGACCAATGCCCGGCCGAACTCGTGACAAAAGTCCCGCCCTTCACCCGTTATCCGCCATTTTGAATGGATCGCGACCGCCAGCCTCGCAGTTCGACACGGCCACCAGCTCGCCACAATTCGGGTCATTGGGTCGACCTGCGCCGACCTCACGAATGCCTGAACTGATACCCCAGACGCAATTCTCCGAAAGGTCCGACAAAAGCGTCTGGCCGCACCTAGTCTGAACAATCGATGGCGAGATGATCACGCCAACGACAAGCCAGCGACTCTCCTACCAACACCATGTCTCCATTACGCGTCCCGTAGTGGATCGAGCGATTCTCGAGCACACATCCGGGGGGATCTGTCGTGCCCAGTCCACGCAATGACGTCCATCATTCCGTACCGTCATCAAACGATTACGCATTCTTTGGTGAAGGCGCCGAAACACAGCGCGACCCGGTATTCGTCGACTCGACAGGTCGCCGCGCCCGCGTCGTACGCCTCGTCAAGTTTGGCGTCACCGGGTTGTGCGCGGCCTACACCACTGTGCTGGGCCTCAGCCTCGTCGGCGCCGCCGCCATCGCTCCCAGCACGCTCCTTCCCCTGCCCGGCGTGCCGTCGACGTCGTTTCGCATCGAGCCCGCGGACGAACCTGACAAGCCGCAGGCGGCGCCACTGCCCAAGAAGGCTGTCACCGCAGACGAAGCCGTGCCGGCCGCACCGGAACCCGTCGGCTCGTGGGACACGTACCCGGGAGCCGAGCCGGTAGCGACGACGACCGGGGGACCAGCTTTACCGACGAAGAGCGGCCCCGCACCGAAGCCGGCGCCAGCACCTGCGCCCAATCCCGGCCCAGGAAGGGATCCGGCGGAGCCGAACCTCCCACCGCAGGAGTCGGGCGGCGGTGCAGAGGAGCCCGAGCCCGCGGAAACTCCGACGCCGGAGCCGACGGTCACGCCGACGCCCGAACCAACCACGGAGCCCACTCCCACCGTCACGGAGCCACCGGACACCGACCCCGGCGAGAGCGGCAGCGAGCCCTCCGGCGGTACGGGCGAGGAGGACGGCGCAGGCGGCGAGACGACGGAACTGCCGATCCTCGGCGGCACTCTGGACGCCCTCACGACGTTCTCCGTTCCGTGGTTCGCCGTCGGGGCCCCCATTGATGGACGGGCAGGGTGAGCGGCCATCGCTTCGGGCTGGGTCGGTCGGAACGCATGGCACGACACCAGGACCCCGCACGACACCAGGACCCCCCTCAGGCACCTCGCATTCCGCCGACCCCGCGATGGCGGGTGCCGCGGCTGCGCCTCACCCCCGTCGTCGTCCTGGTCGCGTTCCTGTGCGTTCTGCTGCTCGAGGGCTACGTCCACGGTGAGTTCGCCGCGGACCACCGCGTCCACCCGCCGGTCGCCTACGACCGGGTCCCCGCCAAGGTACTCGAGGGCGGGCCCATCCTCGACACGACCCACGCGCGGCCCCACCACCACCGGATCCCGGCGAAGACCGTCGTCCTCACCTTCGACGACGGCCCGGACCCCGTCTGGACGCCGAAGGTCCTTGCGGTGCTGGAGAAACACGGGGTGCACGCGACGTTCTTCGTCGTCGGGCAGATGGCGGCCCGGAATCCAGGGGTAGTCCGCGATCTCGTGGACTCGGGCCAGGAGATCGGGGTCCACACGTTCTCCCACCCCGACCTCGTCTACCAGTCGAAGGAACGCATCGACCGCGAGCTCGCGCAGACGCAGGTCGCACTCGCCGGGGCCGCGGGCATCAGGACATCCCTCTTCCGCCCGCCGTACTCCTCCTTCGCAGATGCACTCGACAACCTGTCCTGGCCGGTTGTGGAGTACCTCGGGACCAAGGGCTACATCACCGCGTTCAACGACACCGACAGCCTCGACTGGCAGCGGCCCGGCGTCGAGGCGATCGTCGAACGCGCGACACCGAAGTCCGACGACCACGGAGCCGTCGTACTCCTCCACGACTCCGGCGGCGACCGGTCTCAGACGGTCGCGGCGCTCGACGTCCTCATTCCCCAGCTGAAGGACCAGGGCTACCGGTTCACCACGGTGGCCGAGGCTCTGGGCGCTGAGAGCGTCCACCATGGCGTCACCGGCCTCGAACGCTGGCGCGGTCTCGCCCTCGTCGGGGCGGTCACCATCTCCGACGCGCTGGTGCCGGCACTGGTCGTGCTGCTCGTGCTCGTAGGCATCGCGATGTTCACCCGGTTCGCGACGATGCTCGTGCTTGCCCGTCGACACGCGCGGCAACGCAACAGTCCGGGCTTCACCTGGGGACCCGCGGTCACCGAACCGGTCAGCATCATCGTTCCCGCCTACAACGAACGCGAATGCATCGCCAACACCGTGCTCTCCCTGGCGCCCCGCGAGCATCCGCTCGAGATCATCGTGGTCGACGACGGCTCGACCGACGGTACGGCGGACATCGTGGAGGCGCTCGGCCTGCCCTCGGTCACCGTCGTACGCCAGGAGAACGCCGGCAAGGCGGCGGCGCTCAACACCGGGATCTCGTGGGCCTCGCACCAGATCATCGTGATGATGGACGGCGACACGGTCTTCGAGCCCACCACCGTGGGCGAGCTGATCAAGCCGTTCGCGGACGCACGGATCGGCGCGGTCGCCGGCAACGCGAAGGTCGGCAACCGCGACACGATGATCGGCCGTTGGCAGCACATCGAGTACGTCATGGGGTTCAACCTCGACCGCAGGATGTACGACGTCCTGCGCTGCATGCCGTGCATCCCCGGTGCGGTCGGCGCGTTTCGCCGGTCCGCCCTGCGCGACGCGGGGCTGATGAGCGACGACACGCTCGCCGAGGACACCGACGTCACGATGGCGCTGCACCGCGCAGGCTGGGACGTCGTCTACGCCGAGCACGCACGGGCCTGGACCGAGGCACCTGGCACGCTGAGCCAGTTGTGGCGGCAGCGCTACCGCTGGAGTTACGGCACGATGCAGGCGATGTGGAAGCACCGCCGGGCCGTGTTCGATCGCGGGCACTCCGGTCGGTTCGGCCGGGTGGGCCTGCCGCTGGTGGCGGTGTTCCAGGTGCTGATGCCGTTGTTCGCGCCACTGATCGACATCTTCACCCTCTACGGCCTGCTCTTCCAGGATCCGTTGCGTACCGCGCTCATCTGGTGCGGCGTGCTCGGTGTGCAGGCGGCGTGTGCGGTGTATGCGTTCCGGCTCGACGGCGAGAAGCTGCGGCCCCTTTGGGCACTGCCGTTGCAGCAGCTGTGCTATCGCCAGGTGATGTACCTCGTGCTGTTGCAGTCGTGCCTCACGGCGGTGACAGGGGGACGCCTCTACTGGCACAAGCTCCGGCGTACCGGTGAGGTCGGCGTGCCCGCCGGCCCTTCGTCCCGGCACAAGGTGTCCGCCTGATGACCGCCACGATGCCAATGTCGGCGACCTCTCCGGTGCCGCCGGCGGCGGCGCATGGCCGGCAACGGGATCCGTACCTCGACCTGTTGCGCGCCGTCGCGCTGGTCCGGGTCGTGACCTACCACGCCTTCGGGTGGGCCTGGCTCAGCCTGCTCTTCCCGTCGATGGGCGTGATGTTCGCCCTGGCCGGTTCGCTGATGGCGCGGTCGCTCGACCGTCCGGCGGTCAGCGTCGTACGCGGTCGGATGCGGCGGCTGCTGCTGCCGTTCTGGCTGTTCGGTGCGCTGGTCGTGGGCGCGATGCTGCTGCACGGTTGGGGCCCCGGACGAGAGGAGGACGGTCTCGCGTGGTGGTCGCGGCTGCTGTTCTGGATCGTGCCCCTCGCCGACCCGCCCGCCAATGCGTGGGCGTTCCAGGTGACCGGACCGCTGTGGTACGTGCGTACGTACGTCTGGTTCGTCCTGCTCTCCCCCGTGCTGCTGCCGACGTTCCGGCGGCTGCCCTGGGCGTCGGTGCTGGGATTTCTCGGCGTGGCGGTCGTCGCGCAGCCCGGGTCGTCGTTCGTGCCGGAGAGCTTGGAGACTGTGGCGACCAACCTCACCGACCTCGCGACGTTCGGTGCCTGCTGGCTGCTCGGCTTCGCCCACCGTGACGGCCTCGTCGACCGGCTGCCGGCCGCGTGGGTGTCGACGCTCGCGGTGGTGGGCATGGCGATCGGCGGCTGGTTCACGTTCACCCATCCCACCGAGGACGGGTACGACCTGGGTGAGATTCCGCTCGGCCAGGCGTTCTGGTCGCTCGGATTCGTCCTGCTGTTGTTGCGATTCCGGCCCGACCCGCGCCGCTGGTTCGGGCACCTCGTCAGCTGGCGACCCGTGGCCGCGGTGGTGAACCTGTTCAACGCCCGCGCCGTGACCGTCTACCTCTGGCACGAGGTCGCGCTGGTCGCCAGTGTTCTCGTCATCGACGCGATGTGGGACGTTCCGCTGTTCGAAGAGGTGTTGCCCCTCGACTCGGCGTGGTTCTCCTTCGCGGTGGCGTGGCCCCTGATCGCGGTGGCGATCGTCGCCGTCGGGTGGGTCGAGGACCTCGCCGCCCGGCGCCGGCGTCGGCTCTGGCCGACGCGGGATCTCACCCCATCTCCCCGTCTCGGTTGACGGGCGGCTGTGCGGTGAAGGTCGACGCGCGCGCCGAGCCCCACCGCACGCCAGCCCCGTCAGGCCGCCCGGGTGAATCCGGGCAGGGTTGCGGGCGAGACGGTCACGACAACCCCACGGTCCGCGTTGGCCCGGAGGGCTTTGGCGACCACGGGACCTGGCTCGCCGTACACCTCGACTCTGACCGGGCGGCTGAGTTCGCCCGCTCGAGCGAGCATTGGCTCGACCAGCTGAAGGTGCCGGTCGGCCGATGCGGCGTCCTTGTGTATCTGGACCAGAGAGACCTCGCTCCGCTCGGGATCGAGGTAGGTGTGATGCGCGAGCATGGTCGGTTCGTTGGCGCGTACGAACTCGGTGTACTCCGCGGTCAGTGCCCGGAATTCGTCCTGGCGCCGCGGGTCGACCTCGTGGGTGGTGACGAAGATGAACGGTGTCGTCATCGTGGATCCTTCCAGTTCTCGGTGATTGAGGGATTCGTGGCGACCTCTATCCCCGCGCGGGACAGTCCTTCGCGGAGGTCGTCGAGACGTGCCAGCTCGTCTGCGGCGTACACCCCGGGCGGGGCGGTCGCCAGGCGTTCGAGGCACAGCGCGGCGACGGTCGCCGTGGCGTCGACCTCGCGCCGACCGGTCGCCCACGCGCGTGTGCTGGTCGCATCGGAGACCACGACCGTCCACCGGTCCCGCTGCGCAAGCAGGGTCGCTGCCGGGCCGCTGAGCCGGTCGAGGTACGCGGCAGCGCCCGGCGCGATGCCGGCGACCGCGAGGAGGGCGGTGGCCCAGGCGGGGTCGAAACCCAGCCAGGTCGACACCGGTCGGTCCAGGCTCGTGGCGAGCTGGTCCTGCTCCCCGAACCCGGCACGAAGCAGCGTGCGGCGGCCGAGTCCTGGTACGTCGAACCGGCGGGCGGTTCGATAGACCCGCTGCTTGGTCCCGCCGGACGTGACCTGACGACCGCTGACGCTCCAGACCCAGGCGCGCGCCGCGTCCCCGTGTGGTTCGCCGATGCCAGCGACGATGCCGATGTGGAGAGGGCCCTCGCCCGACGCGGCGACTGCCAGCAGGTTCGTCAGCCCAGGTGCCAGGCCGATGCCGGCGGCGATGGGGCGCGCGGGTGCCAGCCGCGACAACTCGCCGAGATAGTCGCGCTCGGCGCTGATGTCCATGAACGCCGCACCGCCCTCCGTGCTCGCGAGAGCCAACTGCGAGTCCTCGACTCCGGTCGCGTTGACCACGACATCGTGGGCCGCCGCCATCCTGCGCACACCGGCCAGGTCCGTCATGCTCAGTCGGAGGTGATCGTGCGCGGGGACGCCGGACAACCGGGTGCCATCGCGGCCGACGGCCGTGACCGCGTGCCCGAGGGTGGCTGCCTCGACCGCGAGACGTCGACCCACAGCACCGTACGCACCGAGCACCGCCGCTTTCATCGGTCCACCCCACGTGCGGCCCGCTTCGCGGGTGGGCGGAAGAGGGCGTCGATGGTTCGCCACACCACCTGGTCGGCGCCGGCCTGGGCGAGGCGTCCGGATCGCACCTCCTCGGCCGCGCCGTGGAGCACGGCGTAGTAGCAGGTGACCAGCCAGTCCGCCGGCAGGTCCTTGCGGAAGGCACCAGTGCGCCGGCCCCGGCGCACCAGGCCACGCACACGTTCCATCGACTCGGCGTGGTGCCGCTTGACGGTGTCGAGCCCCAGTTCCTCCTCTGCGGCCTGCAGGACCAGCCGAGACTCGTCGACGATCCGCCACGAGGCGAGGACCAGCCGCTCGAGCGCGTCAAACGGCTCGCCGTCGAGGGCGAGACCCGAAAGGCTCGCCTCAGCCCGGGTCATCGCCCGGGCGAACGCCGCCTCGATGACCTCGCCACGCGAGGAGAAGTGGCCGTACAGCGTGACGCGGCCGACGCCGGCCTCCGCGGCTATCGCCGCCATGCTGGCTCGGGGGTTGACACTGAGGCAGCGCATCGCGGCGTCCAGGATCGCCTCCCGGTTCCGCTCGGCGTCGGCGCGCCGCGGTCGCTGGATCTCCGACATCCCAGTCCTTATCTCGAACAGCTCCTGTACGAGATACACGGTAGCAACTCAAACAGCAAGCGTCCAACTTAGGAGTCGTTCCGTGTCCCGGCCACCCGTCCGTCCGTGGGACGCGGGAAACGGCTGGGTGACGGATGTGGGATCGGGTCGATCGTGGCGGCCTCGGCCGCTCGTGCACTGGGGGCGACAGAGCTCAGCGGAGTCCGGAGGTGGCGCGGAACACCGTGCCCTCCCCCGCCAGGGAGACGACGCCCTCCCGTGCACCGGCGTACGCGGAATGACCGCGGGTCAACCCCACCTTGCCCAGCTCACTACGCGCGACGACGTTCCCCTCGACGCACAGCAGGATCTGCGGTCCCGCCGGGGCGAGAGTGATCTCCGTCCCGCCCGCCACCTCGAGCCTCGCCAGCCGGAACTGCGGTGCGGGTGTGTCGAAGTCGCCGTCCGCGTCGACCGTGAGGATCCGCGTCGAGCCCGGTGTGAAGTCGAGGACGCGGAGCAACTCGGGCAGGTCGACGTGCTTGGTCGTCAGACCGCCCCGGAGCACATTGTCGGAATTGGCGAGGAGCTCGACACCGACGCCTTCGAGGTAGGCGTGCAGGTTGCCGGGTGGCAGGTAGGCAGCCTCCCCCGGTGCAAGGTGGACGTGGTCGAGCAGGATAGCGGCCACCACGCCCGGATCACCCGGATACCGCTCGGCCAGCCGCACCACCAACCGGGCGGTCTCGAGCTCGTCCTGCCTGACCCGGCAGGCGTCGAGGACCGCTGCCACCACCGAGCGCTGTTGGTCGGCCGGCGCGGTCATCAGCAGCGTGAACACCGCCCGCAGACCCTCACCGTCGGGTTGCTCCCGCAGCACGGCCAGCAGCGGGTCCAGCGCCGCGACACCGAGCGCGTCCGCAACCGCGAGCGTCTCGGCCGGCGGCCGGAATCCCATCAGCGCCTCGATCGGAGTCAGTGCACAGATCATCTCCGGTTTGGCCGAGGGATCCTTGTAGTTGCGGTGCGGCGCGTCCAGGGGAATGCCGTCGGCGTTCTCGCGTTCGTAGCCCTCCTTCGCCTGCACCGGATCGGGATGGGCCTGCAGCGACAGCGGGTCTCCGGCGGCCAGCACCTTCATCAGGAACGGCAGGCTGGGACCGAACTCCGCCAGGCACGCCGCCCCCAGCTCCCCGGCAGGGTCGGCGGCGATCAGGTCCACGAGAGACGTCGACGTGCCACTGATGCGCGACGGCGCGGCGGGATGAGCACCCATCCACAGCTCCGCCTGCGGCTTACCGGACGGTTCCACCCCGAGAAGTTCCGGGATGGCGGTGTGCGAACCCCAGGCGTACGGCTGGATCGGGTTGTCGAGAAGCTGCATGGTGTCCTTAGTTCAGGTCACGGTGCCGGCATGTAGCGACCAAGGCCGACCGCGAGGTAGACCGCGGCATAGGTCCCGAGCGCCTGAAGGGCGGCGTAGCGGGCGACCTCCGGGCCCTCGGTCCAGCTGAGCGTACGGGTGTGAATGCCATGCGACTCCGCGGTGGCGAGGAGCCGGCCCCGGGCTTCACGGATGGTCGGTTGCTCCGCCCCGTCGTCGAGAACGAAGAGCGCGGAGCGAAGCGTCGGAGCCTCGGCGTCGGCGAACGGATCGGCGAACACGTCGCGCGGTGCCGAACCCTCCAGGACCGGCATGAGGTGGTCGGCGTCGGCGGCCAGCGTGGGCCGGTTGGACGCACGACGCAGGGTCTCCGCCACCCGGCGCCCCGCTCGGGCGGCCAGCACTGAGCCGCCCCAGACGAGCGGGAGCGCGTCGGCGAGGACCAGCGCGAGGTCCTTCGCCGGGTTGGCCGCGAGGTCGGCGTACGGCGAGCACCGTGACGCGACGTCGTCGAGCGCCAGCGCGACGGACTCGGCCGCGACCTCCGGGCCGAGCTCGAGCACGTGCAGAAGCTGCAGGACGACGACAGCCAGCGCCAGCGGGTCACCGGTCTGCGCGGGGATCAGGGTGGTGTCGCGTCCCTGCCCCGCCTCGGCCAGCGGCGACTCCTGAGGGGCCGCGAGCAGGACGGAACTTCCCCGACGTACGGCGTCATGAACCGCCGACGCGGTCTCCGGGTCACCGCCGGTGGGGGCAAGGACGACCACGAGGTCCAGGGCGCCCACCCACCCGGGCAGGCCCGGTCCGGGCCATGCGACGAACGGCACCGGACACCAGGGCTCGAGGACGGCACGGAGCAGTCGAGCGTCAGCACCGGCCGCGACGACTGCCCGCGGCCTCCCCTGTCCCACGAGGTCGCAGGCGACCTCCTTGGCGGCGTCGGCCTCGCGGCGTACGCGGGCGCCGGCCTCGGCGAGGTGACGCAGCACCTCGTCGGCGTGCGCGAGCGCCTCCGCGTCGTCGAGGCGGGAGTCGTCGAAGGTGTCCGTACTCACAGCGTTTCAGTCCTTGCTCTGGCCGTTGCCGGATCCGTCCGTGTCACTCCCGGCGTCGGCGCTGGTGTCGGTGTTGGCGGCTGCGGTCTCGGCGGTGCCGGCACCGGCGTCCGCACCACCGGCGTCCGCGCCGCCAGCCTCCGCCGCGGCGTCAGAGGTCCCACCAGGTTTGCGCGCCTCGTCGACCAGGAGGACCGGGATGTCGTCACGGACGGGATAGGCCAACGCACAGTCGGCGTTGGTGCACACGAGCTCACCCGCCGGATCGTCGACCTCCAGCGGTGACTTGCACGCGGGGCACGCGAGGATCTCCAACAGTGCGGCGTCGAGGTTCACCGTCGTTCGTCCCTTCGGGAATGCGGATGCGGCCGGCGTCCGTGGGGTGGAGCGCCTAGGACGTGCCGGACGAGATGAGGCCGAGAACCTCGTCGCGGACACGTTCCATGGTGGGTTTGTCGACAGCCTCGGCATTGAGCCGGAGCACGGGCTCGGTGTTGGACGGGCGCAGGTTGAACCACCAGTCGGCGTCGCCGACCGTGAGACCGTCGAGCTCGTCGATGGTGGCGCCTTCGCGTCCGGCGTACGCCTTCCTGACCCGGGCCAGGGTGCCGGCCTGGTCCTTCACGCGGCTGTTGATCTCACCGGAGGCGGCATACCGGTCGTACGCCGCCATCAGGTGCGACAGGGGTGCGTCCTGCGCGCTCAGAGCAGCGAGCACGTGCAGCCCGGCGAGCATGCCGGAGTCGGCCCGCCAGAAGTCGCGGAAGTAGAAGTGCGCCGAGTGCTCCCCGCCGAAGATCGCCCCGGTCTTGGCCATGGTGGCCTTGATGAACGAATGGCCCACGCGGTCCCGAACCGGCACGCCGCCACGTTCGCGGACGATCTCCGGCACCGCGCGCGAGGTGATGAGGTTGTGGATGATCGTGGCGCCAGGCTCACGAACGAGCTCCCGGGTGGCGATCAGCGCGGTGATCGCCGACGGCGGCACCGACTCGGCGCGCTCGTCGATGACCCAGCAACGGTCGGCATCCCCGTCGAATGCCAGCCCCACGTCGGCGCCGACCTCCCGGACCTTGGCCTGCAGGTCGCGGAGGTTCGCGGGCTCGATCGGGTTGGCTTCATGGTTCGGGAACGTGCCGTCGAGCTCGAAATAGAGAGGAACGAGCTCCAGGTCGAGGTCGGCGAACACCGCCGGAACCGTCAGCCCGGCCATGCCGTTGCCCGCGTCGACCACGACGGTGAGCCGGCGACCGCCGGTGACGTCGACCAGGCTCAGCAGGTGCGCCGCGTACGCCGCCAGTACGTCCTGCCGGGTGACGGTGCCCTGGTGCGGCGCGGCGCCTTGCGGTCCGCCCTGCTCGGCGAGCGCCCTGATCTCGGCCAGGCCGGTGTCCTGACCGACCGGGGCGGCGCCGGACCGGCAAAGCTTGATCCCGCCGTACTCCGGTGGATTGTGGCTCGCGGTGAACATCGCCCCAGGAGCCTGGAGGTGTCCGCTCGCGAAGTACAGCTCGTCGGTGGAGGCGAGACCGATGTCGACGACGTCGGTCCCGCGGCTCGTCACGCCCTCGGCGAAAGCCGTCGCCAGCTCAGGCGAGGACGCCCGCATGTCGTAACCGACGACGACCGTCGCGGGATGGTCGAGCACCTCGACGAACGCCGCACCCACCGCGCGGGCGACGCCCGCGTCAAGCTGGTCGGGAACTACGCCGCGGACGTCGTACGCCTTGAAGATCGTTGCGAGATCGGGCACAGCGCCACCCTATCGGCGGGGCACCGCCAGAACCGGTCAGCGGTCAGGATTGCGCAACACGCGAAGATGACCGCGCCGGCCGACTTCGGTGGCCGCCTCTGAGCCGCCCTCGCGGGGGCGTGCCGCCTCGCGAACGGCGTTGGCGAGCGCTTCGAGATCATCGGCGGACGGGCGCAGCGACTCGGGGTCCGGGGCGAGCCGGATGACCTCCCAGCCGCGGGGCACCGTGAGCCGCTCGGAGTGCTGGGAGCACAGGTCGTAGCAGTGCGGCTCGGCATAGGTCGCCAGGGGGCCGAGCACCGCGGTGGAGTCGGCGTAGACGTAGGTCAGCGTCGTCACCGCAGGGCGCGCACACGCCGACCGAGAACACTTCCGCAGTGAGCCCACGAAGTCGGATGGTAGCGGGCCGCACCCCCGCAGGTCCCCCCGAACACGCATGATCGTGCGGGACGACCCGGATCAGCCAGGTCACCGGCTCGGCGCAGGGGCCGTTTCGCCCGGATTCAGCCATCCCGCCGTCACCTGATCGCGATGGGTGGCACTTCGCAACGATGCGCGGTGAACTTGCCGCGTGTCGTTGGGAATGATCACGCATACGTGATCATTCCCCGCGGGGACGGCCTTCCTGCGACGGAACACGGCACGCCCAGGAACGGCGACTGCCCGGATCCAGGCTCTAAGCTCGGAGGGTGTTCGGACCGCAGCACGAAGCCGGGTCGCCCGAGGGTTCGCCCGGCTACCCCTTGCCACCCGCCGAGACGCGGGTCTCACGTCCCGGTCACGGTGCCGGCCTACCTGACCACCCCACGCGTCGCCGCGACCGACACGGCCGCGGGATGCGCGGTCCGCTCGCCATCCGAGGGCCCCTGGCGCCTGCCGGAGTCCCGGTGACGCGGAGTCGCGCCGAACGCTTTGACGAGCTGGTCCTCGATGCCGTCGAGGCGCTCGAACGCCGGTTCGCCGACGAGCTCGACGGCGTGGAGTTCGCCGTCGAGGAGGTCCCCGACCCGCGCCGGACCGCGGGGGACGATGTGCCACTCGGGTCCGCGCACACTTCCACCACCGGGGAACCGCACCGAGTCGTGGTCTACCGCCGGCCGATCGAGCTCCGCGCGGCCGGTACGTCCGATCTGTCCTCGCTTGTCCACGATGTCGTGGTGGAGCAGGTTGCCGAACTTCTCGGCCTGAGCCCGGACGAGGTCGACCCGGCCTACGGCGAGGACTGAGGCGGCTTCGCTACTGGAAGAGCGCGTCCGGAGTCGGCCCCGTGCCGACACCCGTACCGAGATCGGCGCGGGTCACCGGACGGATGGCTGTGGTCTCTCCTGACGCGAGGGGCCAGACCGACATCATCGGACCGTCGCCCGCCGTCTCCACGAGAAACCTCGCGCCGTACAGCGGGCCGCCGTCCTCGGGCTGTACGACGAGGACGTAGCGGTCCACCTTCTTCGACGGGGTGAGTGTGACGGCGATCGTCCTGCCCGGCTTCACGACCAGCTTCTGTGAGCCGAGCGACCGGCCATCGGCGTCGGAGAGTTCGGCACTCGCCCGGACCGCCCGGCTTCCCGGCGTCGACAGCACAAGCGTCGCCGTATGGTCCGGACCGCCGAGCGTGACCGGGACGACCGCCGGACCGGACAGTGAGCGGGACGCCGCGGTGTAGGCGACGTCGCGGACCCCGGTGCTCGGTCCGAGCTGACTACGCATCGTGGCGGTGATGGGTACGTCGGAGGTGAGGCGGATCGCGGCGGCCTGCCGCTGGGTCGCGCTGTCCAGGCGTACCTCCGCCACCGTGCCGGGCTTGACGTCGACACGACCGAGTTCAGCGGGTTGGAAGCTGCCTTCGGCGGCGAGCACCGACAGGTCGACGCTCGCGGTCGAGTCGCCGGGAGCGACGATGCTGAGGACCCGTTCGCCTCGGCCGGGCGCGACGCCGGGGATCACCACGTCCCGCCCGGGTCGCGCCGCCGTGGGAACCCAGTCGACGCCGACCGGAGTCTCGCCTTCGAGCGCGTCATCGCGAAGTGCGGCGACAACACGGCCGCGGGTGCTGACCACGGCCACCGCGAGGCGTTTGCTAGTCGGGGCGAGCTGGTCGAGTTCGACGACCGCTTGGCTGCGGGCTTTGACGGCGAGGCTGTGGATGCTGTCGGCGTCGACAGGACCGTTCTCGTCATAGAGCCGCAGCTCGACCTGGGCGTCGGCGTTGTCGGTGTTGGTGAGGTAGACCCGGCCGTGCCGGCCGAGCTGGCTGCTCGTGCCCACGAACCAGAACTCCGACCCCGGACTTGTGCACGCGGACTCCGCCAGACCTCGCAGCGGGCCCTCGCCGGTCCGCGTGATCTGGCCGGCGGTGGTGCCTGGAGCGATCGAACCCTGTGCGGACACGACGACCGGGGGTTCCTTGGGCTTGCGTACGGCATACGTCACGAGACGTTCGCGCCGGTCACCGGACGCCAACGGCGTGCGGGTGCCGAGAGGCGTGAGGTCGAGTCGGGGCTTCGCATTGCCGCGGGCGATCCGCAGGCCGGCATCGAGCAGCGATCCCTGTCCCGACGCCGCGACCGCCGCGACATCGGTCGATGTCGAACCCTTGGCGAAGCTCGATTCAGGGCAGATGAACGTCGCGCGCTCGAGCGGCAACCGAGTGGCCTGCAGGGCGGTTGTCGCCGGGCCCTGTCCGCTAGGCAGGAGGTTGGCCGCCAGTACGAGCGCGGCGAGGACGCCGATGACGAGACCGAGACGGATCACGACGCGGTTCACGGGCGTACCCCCTCACGAGGTCGCCTCGGACGCCCAGCCGGATTGGTCGGGTCGCGCGGCTCGCTCGGGTTCGCCGGGTCGCCCGGGCGGTCGCCCACCGGCTGCCTGGCTGCCCTCGCGGGGGGATCCGCCCGCCCCTGGACGAGCGATCGCCGTCCGGACCGGCCCCCGCCCCGAGCGTCACTTCGTCCCCGACCTCCGCCGCGCCGGCCGGACCCGGCATCGGCGCCGGGATAGCCTGCGCGGGCGCGGGTGGGCAGGGCGAAGATCAGGAACAGCAGGATGAGCGCACCTTGCACGACCAGCAGCTCGCCCTGCATCGCGGCCACGTGCGACAGCCTCAGCAACCCGCCCTCAGCGGGCAGCTCGAACGCCTGGGCCCAGCCGTCGTACCGGGCGGGGCGCAGGGGTTGCCCGTCGAGGTCGGCCTGCCAGCCCGGGTCGGCGGCTTCCGCGAGGACGAGCAGCCGCCCTGACGGACCGGCCGGGACCGAAAGAGTTCCCCGGCGGTCGTCGTGTCTCAGGATCTGTCCGAGGTCGTCGGTCGCCGCGGCGTTCCCGTCCCCGGCTCCCGCTCCGTCCCCGGCGACGACACGAGCGGCGCCGGCTGGGAGGTCGACCTGCCACGCTGCGGCACCCCGGGGCGCGCTCGCCCTGGACAGACCCGGGGTCGTGTCGAGCCGTTCGACCGAGCGCGTGTCCGCCGGCGGCGGGAGATAGACGTACCCGACCCCGTAGCCGGCAAGACGCGCCGCGACCGAGTCATGCTGGGCGTCGCTCAGCAGGTCACCCACGATGGCGTCGAGACCCGCGAGGGTCGTCGTGCTCGCGCCGACCTCGCCATCTCCGAGTCGGGAGACAGAGTTACGGAGCGTGGCGTAGGAGACCGTTCCGCCGTCGGCCTGGATGACGAGCGTGCGCGGGTGGGTCGGCGAGTGCATCGCGTTCCGGATGTACGGAGGTACGGCGGAAGCCGGGGCCCGGTCCAGCGGCCCGTCGGCACCACGGATCAGCCACCAGCCGGCGGCGACGACCGGGGTGGTGAACGCCACGACCGCGAGCAGCCCCGCAACCGGCTGGCGCCAGCTGAAGCTGTGCTGGCTGAAGACCCTTGTGGCCCCGTCGGCCGCCTGCCCGATCGCGAGAATCCAGCCGAGAGCGATCAGTGCCGCCGCGAGACCCGGCCAGGAGGGCACCGGGGTGGAGATCCACTCGGCCTGCAGAACCAGGCGGCTCTGTACCAGCCCCACGGCGAGGCTGACGAGACTCAGCAACCAGGCCGCGAGGACGCCGCGGCTCTGGTCGCGGCGGAGGATGGCGGTGAGAGCCACGAGGAGGAGCAGGGCGTAGATCCACGTCGGTGCGGCGTTCGGACCGCCGGGGCTGCCGAACAGCAGTGACATCGGAGCGAGCTGGCTGTCCGCGAGGCCCGGGGAGGCGATCCCTGCCTCGCCCAGCAGCGACCGCGGGTTGTCGGCCAGGGTGGGCAGCCATGGGACCAGCGCCACCGGCGGGACGGCCAGCGCGAGTGCCACCCGGCCGCGGGAACCGCTGTGGCGAAGCCACGGGCCGATCGAGACGGCCAGGCCGAAGAGGAGGGCGACCCCGTAGGCCGCGGGGACGAACGCCACCATGACGGCGAGCAGGAGACCGGCCGCCCAGGCGGAGTTCCAGGAACCCACCATGGTGCGACGGGCGCCGACCATCCGGAGCACGGCGATGCCGAGGAGTGGCGTGACGACGATGGCGACGCAGGTACCGAGCCGGCCGCCGGCGATCGCGCCCGTCACGGCAGGGAGCAGGGCGTACGTTCCGGCCATCCACAGCCGGAGTGGCTGGGAGCCCACTACCGACCGGGCGAAGAGGAAACACGTGAGGCCGGCGAGCGGCACCGCGCCGAGAATCAGGACGTCGACAGCGAGCCACACCTTCCCGGCCAGGACCGTGGAGAGGATCGCCACCACGGCGAGGTAGGGCGGGGCGCCCCGGTCGCTGCCCAGATCGACCGGATGCCATGACTCGACGTAGCGCTGCCACAGGTCGACGACGCTGGCCGGAGCCGGCAACAGCGCCGCACCGCCGAGTGACCCGCCACCCAGGAGGTCGCGCGCCGACGCGACGGCCAGGATCACCAGCGCGAGCAACAGGAGCACCGGGGGTCGGGTGACGAGCCAGCGCAGGACGCCCGGAGTTTCCTCGCTGAGGTCCTCCGCCTCCTCCGCGACCGGCCCCGACTCGACCGGCCGGCGGACCCGCTTCGCCGAGCCCGCGTGGGTGCCGGTCCGCACGCTCACGAGGGCGAGCAGAGCGTCGAACGCATGTTGGAGCCCGATCCACGGCGGCGGCATCAACCGGCGGATCACCCGGTGCGACACCCGCCGGAACTTCGCGCGGCGGCGACGACCGACGATGATCAGGTCCGGCCGCGAGAACACACCGACCGCCGCCATGAACTCGTCGTACGCCGCGTCCGGCCACTTCGCGATCAGCAGAGCGAGGACGCGCGACACCGCCCCGATGGCGAGCCGGAGCGCGACGAACGGGACCAGCCACAACGCGGAGTTGACGAGGAGCGTGTGCATCGCGTTGCGTCGGTCGACCCGGCGCGGGCGCCCGGAGACCGCGGGCGTCCGGCGGATTCCGCGGAAGCTCGCTTCGGCGTGGAAGACGAGGGCTTCGGGACAGACCATGACCCGGTGACCCGCGCGAACGGCGCGCCACCCGAAGTCGACGTCGTCGCGGTAGAGGCCGAACCGCTGGTCGAATCCGCCCAGCCGCTCGAAGACGTCGCGGCGGACGAGCATGCCGGCGGTGCTGACCGCGAGGACGTCGCGGACGATGTCGTGCTGGCCCTGGTCGTACTCGCCGAACTCCAACCCTGTCTCGCGATTGCCGCTGCCGGCGATGGTGACGCCGAACTCGATCAGCCGACGGCCGTTCGGCCATTCGCGGAGCTTCGGCCCGAGAACGGCGGCCGAGGGCACCTCCGCCGCAAGCCGCAACAGTGCCGACAGGGCTTCCGGAGCGGGTGCGCAGTCATCGTGGAGCAACCACAACCACTCACCGGGCTGAGCCGGCGGAAGTATGCGTACAGCCTGGTCGACGGCGGCGCCGAAACCGGTGCGGGCCGGAGCGTCGATGACGACGCTGTGCCCGAAGGTCTCTGCGAGAAGCTCCCGCGAACCGTCGCGGCTTCCGGTGTCGACGGCGACCACGCGATCGGGCCTGCGGCGCTGGTCACGAAGCCCGGTGACCAGCTCGCCCAGCCACTGCGTTCCGTTGTGCGCGACGACCACGGCGGTGACGATCGCAGGCACGGGCGCCTGATGGCCGGGATACGCGCTCATACGGGACGCTGAACCTCGTCGGGGCTGGGGGCCGATGCAAGGCCACACACTACGCGACGGTCACGACATATGGCGCCCGACCGTGGCAGTCCCGGGCGATCGCCGCAAGGCTCGCACCACCAGTCGTGTCGAACTCGACGAGAGTGTCGGGCGAGGCGGAGCGGCGGTGCGGCTCGGGCCCGGATCCGACCCGCAGGTCAGATCCGGGCCCGAGTCAGCGCGAACGATCCGGCTGCTGTCCAGGTGAGGCCGGACAGCGCGGTCCAGGTCTCTGCTCGTGCGCCCTACCCGGCGCGTTTCTTCATCCGCCGACGTTCTCGCTCCGAGAGCCCACCCCAGATGCCGAAGCGTTCGTCATGCTCCAACGCGTAGGTCAGGCAGTCGGCACGCACGTCACACACTATGCACACCTTCTTGGCCTCGCGGGTGGAGCCACCCTTCTCCGGAAAGAACGCCTCTGGATCCGTCTGCGCACACAGGGCGCGTTCCTGCCAGCTGAGCTCTTCCTCGGCGCTGCCGTGCAGCAGGCTCGGCTCTGCCACGGTCCTCGCCTCCTCGATCCACGTGTCCGTGGATTCAATCCCCGTTGACTGCTTCTCTGCTCGGATATCCATCCAGCCGGCCGACCGCACGGTCTCCCACCGGACTCCCGAACTCTGCTCATGTCCCACGCTTCAGGTGCTACCCCGGAAGAGTGCGAATGACACTGATGAAATTACATGCCGGAAATACCGTGAAGTCAACTCGTTGTCTGCTATACGCGACCCACGCAAATCCGGCGTGTCTGTGACGTACCAGGCCGGCTGGTTCGAAGTAGGGACTTTCGGCCCGGTCCGGCAAACCTTGCGTCGAGGGATACGGATGCTCCGCGCTCACCTCGGCGGCTGCGACCACCAGCCCTGCTGCCCAGCTTCACCCTGGGGTCGATCACGATCGGATGAGTCACCCTCGGTCTGCCCTGGGGTACGGCCGGTGCTCTCGCCTCCGCCTTGCTCGGGCGCCTCGTCACGACCGGCGTCCTGGCCAGTCGAACCGCGCGCCAGCATCCCGGAACCGTTGGCGTCCGATCCGCCGTGGTCCACCCCTTCGCCCGCCGCGCCCGTGGCCGGGCTGTCCGGACGGAGGAACGCGGTCTGGTCGACACCCTCAGTCCGGCCGCCCTGGTCACCCTGGGCGTACTGCTGACCGTAGGAGTTGAAGTCCTGGTGGGCGTATCCCGGGTAGGGCTGGTCCGTCGCCGGTGCGGAGTACGGCTGTCCGGGGGTCTGGTAGCTCTGGGCGCCGAAAGTGCCGTACTGGCCGTAGGCCTGCTGCTGATCCTGGCCGTAGGCCTGGTGCTGTTCCTGACCGTAGCCCTGCTGACCCTGCTGGTCCTGCCCGAAGCCCTGGTGCTGTTCCTGACCGTAGGCCTGCTGCGCCTGCTGGTCCGGCGCGTAGCCCTGCTGGTCCTGGTGGTACCCGGCGTAGGGGTTGTACTGCTGCTGGCCATAGCCCGGCTGTCCGTAGGCCTGCTGCTGCGGGTCCTGACCGTAGCCCTGCTGCATCTGCTGGTCCGGCGCGTAGCCCTGCTGGTCCTGACCGTATCCCTGCTGCGCGTGGTCCTGGCCCGCGTACTGCTGCTGCGGGTACTGCGGGGTCGCCTGGCCCTGCTCGCCTCCGGCGTACTGCTCCGTGCCCGCCTGCTGGCCGAACGCCTGGCCGGCGGAGACGTAGCCCGCGGAGTCGTGGCCGCCCTGCTGGCCAGGTGCCTGGCCGGCGGAGACGTACCCCGCGGACTCCTGGCCACCCTGCTGGCCGAATGCCTGCCCGGCAGACACATAGGCCGCGGGGTCCTGAGCCGCCTCCTGGCCAGGCGACGGGTACTGCGCCTGCTGGTATCCCTGCTGGGAATAGTCCTGCTGGCCGAAAGGCTGCTGGCCCTGCTGGCCGGCCTGGGCGACGGCCGCATAGTCGTGCGGGCCCGCCTGCTGACCCTGGGGACCTTGCTGGCCGTAGCCGGCGGCGCCGTACCCCTGCGGTGGGGCGCCGTAGGGCTGACCCGCGTACTGGCCGAACTGACCCGGCTGCCCCTGCGGCTGCCCGTGGAAGACCGGCTTGGCGGCCGGTGCCGGGAGCGCCTTGAACGACGAGATGACGAACAGCAGTGCCCCACCCAGCACCGCGAGATAGGCGACCTGCTGCCCGAAACGCGACCACTTGCCGAACGGTCCGGCGGCTTCGTTGATGGAGCTGTCGACGCCGAGCGCCGAGGCCCACATCACCACGCCGAGGAGGCCCATGACGATGAGCGTCACCAGCACGATCAGGGTGAGGACGCGCGCGTTGGCGGTCGGTTCGCCGACGTGGGTGACGAGGACGACCGCGAGGACGAGCATCCCGACGAGGACCGGCGAGACGAAGCGATCCTGGAAGCTGAACGCCTTCAGCGTGAACTCGCCGTCGCCGACCAGAAGCAGGACGGCCACGACGCCCAGAACCACACCGGCGCCTACAAGCACCCACGCGAACAGCTCACGTTGGGGCTTGGTTGTCTCCGAAACCACGGTGCTACCCCCTCATGGTGGTGATGTCGCACGGAAGCCTTCCACATCGGACACGTTCCCGCAGCCATGCCCCCCGCCACGGCTCCGGCCAGGAGGTGTGGGTCGAAGGGGACGATCTGGCGGCTGCCGGCGAGTTGGCGGGAGGGGGCACACTGGTCTGCGTGCGGATCACCGTTCTGGCCGGCGGCATCGGAGCTGCGCGCTTCCTCCGCGGTCTCATCGCCCAGGCACCCGAAGCCGAGATCACCGTCATCGGCAACACCGGCGACGATCTCACTCTCTACGGTCTGCGGGTCTCGCCCGACCTCGACACCGTGATGTACACCCTCGGCGGCGGCAACGACGAGGCGAAGGGCTGGGGTCGCGCCGACGAGTCCTGGAACGCGCTCGCCGAGATCCAGGCGTACGACGCCACGCCGTCGTGGTTCGGCCTGGGGGACCGCGACATCGGCACCCACCTGGTGCGGACCGCCCTCCTGGACGAGGGCCGGACGCTCTCGGAGGCCACGGCGGCGCTCACGGCGCGCTGGGACCTTCCGGTCCGGCTCGTGCCGATGACCGACCTGCGGGTCGAGACCCACGTGGTCGTCGAGGATCCCGACCAACCGGACGGGCGGCGGCGGCTGCACTTCCAGGAGTACTGGGTACGCCACCACGCCGAGCTGCCCGTCGTCGACGTGTGGTTCGACGGGATCGAGACGTCGGAGCCGGCGCCCGGGGTCCTCGACGCGATCGCCTCGGCGGACCTGCTGCTGCTGCCGCCGTCGAACCCGGTCGTGAGCATCGGGCCCATCCTCGCCGTGCCGGGTGTTCGGGATGCTGTCCTCGCCGCTCCGGCGCCGGTAGTCGGGTTGTCGCCGATCGTGGGCGGTGCGCCGGTTCGCGGGATGGCCGACAAGCTGCTGCCGGCGATCGGCGTCGACACCTCCGCGGCGGGCGTCGCCATGCACTTCGGTGGCCGGCGTTCGGGCGGGCTGCTCGACGGCTGGCTGGTCGACGAACGCGACGCCGATGCGGTCCCCCGGATCGAGCAGGCCGGGATCGCCGCCCGCGCGCTCCCGCTGCTGATGACCGACGTGGCGGCCGCCGCCGCGATGGCGCGGGCGACGCTCGACCTCGCCGAGGAGGTACGCCGGTGAGCTCCGGCGCGCACCATGGCGAGGTGGTGATCCGGCCGGTCCTCGGGATGCCAGAGGTCGAGGCCGGTGCGGATCTGGCCGGACTTATCGCCGCCCACACGATGGACCTGCGCGACCACGACATCGTGGTGGTGTCGAGCAAGATCGTGAGCAAGGCCGAGGACCGGACCATCGCGGCGGCCGACGGCGCGGCAGTCGATCCGCTGCAGGTCGCAGCGATGCGGGCCGACGCCATCCGCTCCGAGACCGTGCGGGTCGTCGCCGAACGCGGAGCGATGCGGATCGTCGAGACCCGGCACGGGTTCGTCATGGCGGCCGCCGGCGTCGACGCGTCCAACGTCGCGGCCGGGAGCGTCCTCCTCCTGCCGGTCGACCCGGACGGCTCCGCGCGTGCCCTGCGTACCGCGCTGTCCGAACGCCTCGGCGTCACGGTCGGCGTGCTCATCACCGACACGTTCGGGCGTCCGTGGCGCTTGGGTCAAACCGACCTCGCGATCGGCGCCGCCGGCGTCCGCGTCATCGACAGCCACCGCGGCCGGCACGACGCCCATGGCAACGAACTCGCCGTCACCGCACCCGCGCACGGCGACGAGCTGGCCGGTGCCGCCGAGCTCGTGAAGGGCAAGATCGCGCAGGTGCCGGTGGCGATCATCCGCGGGCTCGCTGCGCTGGTGACGGAGGAAGACGGGCCGGGGGTGCGGGCTCTCGTGCGTACGGCCGAGGAGGACATGTTCCGGCTCGGCACCCGGGAAGCCGGCCGGGAGGCTGTGCGTTCCCGCCCGCGCGACGGGCTCACAGACGCGCTCCCGGACAGGCTCGCCGACGCGCCGGTCGACGTCGATGCCGTACGCCAGGCGGTTGCCGTGCTCCGTGTCCCCACCGGGCGAGGCGCTTCCAGTACGCGTGACTGGGGGCTGGCGGAGGTCGACGACGCGGAGGTCCGCAAACCCCTGCTCGACGTGGTCGGCCTACCGACGTCGGCGGCGTACGTCGCCGTGGCGTACGTCCGTACGCACGAATCGGCCGGTCGTACCGCGGCCCTCCTCGCACTGGGTGGGATCCGCGAGCGGCTAACACTGGCGTGTGCGGTCGAGGGAGTGGGTTCGGTCTGGATCCCCGCCGAGCGGTTCGGTGCGGCGCTTGTCCGGTCGATCCTTCCCGCCGACGCCGAGTCCGTCGGCATGCTCGCCATCGGCGCCGCACTTCCCTGAAGGGAGGGAACGCGGCCTGTTCTCACGTGGGCACGCCGCGCCCTCCCGCGGGCCCGCCGCGCCGGCCGATGATCATGAAGGAAAGTCGTCTATACGCCGCAAAATCTTCATGATCACGATCATGATCACGGGGGTCAGAGGCTGCGGTAGTCGCGGGGGGCGAAGCGAGGGCCGCGGCGCGGAGGCATGATCCCGGCGAGTTCGATCAACCGGGTGACCCGGTAGCGGTGACCAGGCCAGCGGGCGAGGACCGTCAGCATGGTTTCGTCGTCGTACGGCCGGCCGGCCAGCGCCCACCCCACCGCCTTGGCCAGGTGGAAGTCGCCGACCGACACCGCGTCGGGACACCCGTGCGCCCGCTGAAGCACCTCCGCGACGGTCCACGGTCCGACGCCCGGGATGGTGCGGAACGCCCGTTCGACCTCTGCGGGCGGGAGATCCAGGGTCCGCTCGAGCGTTTCCGCGAGCAGGGCGCACCGGACGAGGGTCCGCATGCGGTGTGGCCCGACGCCGGCGCGGTGCCACTCCCACGACGGTAAGGCCGCCAAGGTCGCCGCGTCGGGCGGCACCCGGAGAGTGACCGGTGCCGGGCCTGGCCCGGGCGCAGGCTCGCCGAACCTCCACACCAGCTCCCGCCAGGACCGCCACGCCTCCTTCGACGTGACCTTCTGCTCGAGGACCGCAGGCATGAGCGCCTCGAAAACCCGCCCGGTGCGGCACACCCGCCATCCGGCGAACCGTTTCGCCAGTGTCGCGACCAGCGGAAGGCCGGGCTCGAACCCGCTCGGGTCGTCCTCCGCGCCAACCAGCGCCGGCAGTCGGTCGAGCACCCAGGTCGCGCCGGGTCCCCATGCCCGCGCCTCGACCGCGGCGCGCCCCGGGTCCGCCGCGATGCGGACCGAGGCCGGCCCGTCCGGTGTTCGGGTGCCGCGCCACACCGCCCCGTCGGGCGTACACCGGTGCACCGGGTCGCCGGACCCCCGCCGCAACCCGGCGAGCGTCAGCGCTGGATCGACCGGCTGGTCGGTGATCAGGGTGCGTACGCGTTCAGTGGTTCGTTCCGGCACGCGGTCAGTGTCCCCGATCCCCTCCGCCGCGCTGCCGCCGATGCCCTCCGCCGCGCCACCCCTGATCGGCACCCGCCGCGCCACTCCTGATCGGCGGCCCGCCCGTGATCATGATCGTGATCGTGATCGTGAAGGTTTGTCGGCGAATCTGCCGCTATTCCTTCATGGTCATGGTGACAGAGCCCGATCTGCCGACTCATGATCATGGTGTCCGAGCCCGTTAGCCGACGCCAGTGGCTCGGCCCTCGGATGGGTGGTGCGGATCCCCGCTCACGCACACCTTCCGTACACTCTGGAGCTTCGGTCGCGTGGGTCGGCCGGCCCGAGGCGGAGGACGAGAAAACGTGGCAAAACGCAAGCCAGGCAGCCGACGCGAACGCATCGAGCAGATGCGGCGCGAGCAGCAGCGCGCCGAACGCCGTCGTACGGCGATCATCATCTCGGCCTGCGTACTTGTCGGCCTCGTCATCATCGGAGCGGCCGCGTTCGTGCCGGTCAAGAACTGGGTCACCAACCCCGCCCGCAAGCCGATGTCGGACTTCGGGGTGGCTGCGGCCCAGGCCAGTCTCAGCAAGGTCTCCAGCGACAGCGGCGCCGGCGTGTCCGACCACGTTCCCAACGGCCAGAAGGTCCCGTACAAGACGGTCCCGCCGTCGTCGGGTCCGCACTGGGAGCAGCCGGCGACGTTCGAGCGGAAGTTCTACTCCGCCGAGGACCGCCCGCCGCTGGAGATGCTGGTCCACAACCTCGAGCACGGCTACACGGTCGTGTGGTACGACGAAACCATCGCCAAGGACGCGGAGCAACTCGGCCAACTCAAGGACATCGCGCGCCGGTTCGAGTCGCGCCAGCCGGACAACTCCAAGAAGCTGATCGTGGCGCCGTGGAAGGTCGGCGAGGGGAAGTTCCCAGCTGGCAAGCATCTCGCGCTCACCCACTGGTCGAAGAGCAACGGCCACCGCCAGTACGCCGCCAAGGTCAGCGGGGCGGCGATCGAGGCGTTCATGAAGAAGTTCCCGGCGGCCGACTCACCCGAGCCCAACGCGATCTAGCCGGACCGGGCGGCGTGGGTCCGCCGGCCTCAGGCGTACCTGTTCCCGTGGGCATCGTGGACCCGCGCCACCAGGTCCTTCACCCGTTCGGCGGAACTCTTCGGGCAGACCATGGTGACGTCGCGGGTGTGCACGATGATCGTGTCCCGCAGGCCGACGGTGGCCACGAGGTGCTCGGGGTCGTCGCTCACGACGATGTTGCCCTCCGAGTCGACCAGGACGGTGACGGTGTTGGCGGCGTTGTGGGCGCTGTCGTTCTCCAGGGTCCGCGCCAGGGTCGGCCATGACCCGACGTCGAGCCAGTCGACCGCCATCGGTACGACGACGACCTTCGCGGCGCCGTCACCGCGCGCGGCCGGCTCCATCACCGCGTAGTCGATGCTGATCTTCGGCAGGTCGGCGTAGACCTCCTTGAGGACTACCGAACGGTCGGGACTGTCCCAGGCGTCGGCGATCCGCCGGACACCCGTAGCGGACTGGGGAAGGAACCGCTGCAGCTCCCCCAGCAGGGTGTCGGCACGCCAGACGAACATCCCCGAGTTCCAGAGGTGCCGGCCGGTCGCGAGGTAGGCGCTCGCGGTCGCCAGGTCGGGCTTCTCGGTGAACGCGGTCACGCCGAAGACCCGGGGCCTCCCGTGCTCGTCCCGGGGAGCGGCGACGGGCGCGGCGCGTTCGATGTAACCGAGGCCCGTGTGCGGGGCCGACGGCGGGATGCCGAACGTCGCAAGGACGGCGTGATCGCGCTCGACCGCCTCGAACGCGGTCTCCAACGCCTCCCGGAACGCCGGCATCGGCTCGATCACGTGGTCGGAGTTGACGAACGCCAGAACCGCATCAGGATCCCGCCGGGCGAGGACCGCACAGGCGAACCCGATCGCGTTGGCGGTGTCGCGGCCCAGCGGCTCGCCGAGATAGTTCTCCTCCGGAAGCTCCGGCAGGTGCTCGACGATCGCCTCGCGGTGGGCCGCGCCGGCGCAGACGAAGATCCGTTCGACGGGTACCAGGCCGAGGAGCCGTTCATAGGCCAGGCGGAGCAGGCTCTTGCCGCCGCCGACACTCAACAGCTGCTTCGGACGGGTTCCGCGCGACAGAGGCCACAGGCGGGTGCCCGTTCCCCCGGCGATGATGACGGCGTGCCGCATGTGACGGCAGCCTACGGCGCCCGATCGCGGCGCGGGTGCAGACCCGCGGATCAGTGCGCGAGCTCTGATCCCGCGCCAACCGTGGAACGGGGAACCCGGCGATCCGGCGGGCGGGTCGCCGCGGACTGGCCCGCCACGGTGCGCCGTGCCACCTCGCCTAAGCTCCGGACCTGTGGAGACCCGCTCGAGCCGCACGAACCCCCAACGCCCCACCACACCGGCCCGGCTGCTGGCCGCGGCTCTGGCGACCGACCCGGCGCGGCCGTTCCTGACGTTCTACGACGACGCCACCGGCGAACGCGTCGAACTCTCCCTCACCACGCTGGACAACTGGGTCGCCAAGACCGCCAACTTCTGCCAGGACGGGCTCGGCACCGAGCCTGGCGAACGGGTCGCGCTCCTGCTTCCCACGCACTGGCAGGGCGCCGTGTGGATGCTCGCCGCCTGGTCCGCCGGGCTCGTCGTCGACCTCGCCAGCACCGCCGGTGTCAGCGGCCCTGGCGCTACCGAGCCTGCGAGCGTCGCCGAGACTGCGTACGCCCCCACGATTGCGAGCGCCGCCGAGATCGTCGTCACGAGCCCGGAATGGTTGGCCGCGGCCGTGGCGGCGGGTGGGCGGGATACGGTCGCTCTCGCCCTGCGACCGCTAGGCGGCCCCTTCACCGACCCGCTCCCGGCGGGGGTGTGGGACTACGGCGCGGAGGTGGCGAGCTACGCCGACGAGTTCCATCCGTACGTCCCGGTCGATCCCGACGCGCCGTCCACGATCGTCGGCGACCCCGGAACGCCGGTGTCCGGCGCAGCCTTGGTCGCCGCCGCGCAGGCGCGCGCCGACCACCTCGGGTTGCAGCCGGGCTCCCGCCTGCTGACCGACACGAACCCGGCGGACCCCGGTGGTTACCTCGACGCCCTGCTGGCTCCCCTTGCCCGGAAGGCTTCGGTGGTCCTCGTCCGGAACCTCGACCGAAACCTTCTCGACCGGCGTACGCACGACGAGAAGGTCACCCACACCCACCTGGTCGCCTAGGACCCGAACGCGAAGTACGCCGAACGTAGGCCGAGCACCGACCGGACCCGGTCCTCTCCCCGGATCTCCTGCGTACCGCTGCTGCCGATGATCAACAGCCGGCTGACCCGGCCTCCCCACCGGCCGCCCCCTGACCTCTTGGCGACCCGGATCTCGACGATCGTGCCGATGGACGGATAGCGGTTTCTCAGGGACCGGGCGCTCACCGTGTCGGTCCAGGTGCGGTAGGGATTGGCGGTCGCCGCGCTGTCCCAGCCGTCCTGCGCGGCGCGCAGATACGGCAGGCCACCGTCCGCGGTCCAGCCCCCGTTCGACGAGCCGAACTCGGTGAAGGCGGCCTGGCTCCCGTAGCGCAGCGTCGTTCCGCGGGTCGCCTTGATCGCCTCGTTGGTGCCGGCGAACTCGTACTGCCGGATGACGTTCCAGGTCGCGCCGTAGCCCACCATGCCGGGATAGACCTGCGACGCCGACGTGTCGTAGACGTCGTAGTAGCTCGACGACCGGTTGGAGGAGGACCGGACCGCGTACGTGCGGGCCGCGATCGTCTGCGCCCGCAACGCCGCGCGGGGCCAACTGGCCGGCGACTCGGCGGGTACGACGGAGCGGAGGTAGTCCTCGTACGGCACGACGTTCACCGGGCGTACCCGCCCACTCCGCAGGACCACCCGCACGAAGCCGCGGTAGCCGCGCCGGATCCTGGTGCCGTCGCCGAGTTGCCGTTCGACCTGCACCTTGCCGTCCGTCGCGACGAACGACGCCCGCCCCGTCGCCGAGAGGCGGCCCGACCCCACGTAGGCGTGCCACCGTCCGCAGGTGTACGCATCGACCGCCATGTCGCGGCGGTACACGGCGCGGACCCGCCAGGTACTCACGCGGCAGCCGAGGTAGGAGACCGGCAGGCGGACCGGCCGGGTCTGGCCGCTCTCGTTGGTCCACCACAGGGTGAGTCCCGGTTCGGGGCGGACCCGGAACGCCCCGAGGTCGTGGCTGAGCCGGACCCTGATCTGAGCCGGCGTACTCCGGGCGACGAGCTTCGTCCCCGGGTAGTAGAAGCGGAGGATCTCGGGGTAGGTGCGCCCTGCCTTCGCCGCCGCGAACGCACCCCACTGGGACATGCCGCGCCCGTGCCCCCAGCCGTATCCGGTGACGCGGAACACGCCGTCGTCAGGGCGTACGCCCTGGGCGAGCGCTACCGGCGCCAGGGTCCCGGTCGAAGCCTCCGCGGCGTTCACCGGTCCGATCAGGGCACCGGCCACCGTCGCCAGGGCGGCCAGCGCCACCGCCGGCGGCCGTGTCCACCGCGCTCGTCCCGGGCGTCGCGCTCGTCCCGGGCGTCGCGAGCGACGTTGCGACTGCTCCGGTCCGCGGACAGCCTCGTCGGTCACGGTCAGCAGGCGTCGGTTCATGCGTCTCCCCCGATGGCGTGGCTTGGTTCGTCCCAGCCAGGCCACGGTGTCCGTCCGACATCTGACGACACACCGCATATGGGAGACATCTCAGTGACCTGCGTGCAGGCTGATGATCATGGTGCGACTCGCGGCGGTGGGCCTGGTCCACGAGGCGAACACCTTCGCGCCGTCGCGGGTCGACCTCGTGGACTTCGCCGCGGACGGGATCCTGCGCGGTCCCGAGATCGTCGACCGGCACGGTGATGCCGACACGACCATGGCGGGATTCCTCGCCGCCGGGTCCGCGCCCGGTGTCGAGGTCGTTCCGCTGGTCTTCACCACCACCACGCCGGGCGGTCCGATCACACCGGATGCCCTCGAGACCCTCGCGGACGAGATCCTCAGCACGCTTGCCGAGACCGGACCCTGGGACGGCGTCCTCGCCGCGCTCCATGGTGCCGCCGTCGCCGAGCACCGCGACGACGCGGACGGCTACCTCCTCCGGCAGGTCCGGGTGGCGGTAGGACCCGACACGGTGGTCGGAGCCGCACTCGACCTGCACGCCAACCTGAGCGCCGCGGTCTGTGCGTACGCCGACATCGTGACCACCCACCGCACGAACCCGCACCTGGACGCCCGACTGCGGGCCGAGGAGCTCGCGGCCCTCGTCGTACGCACCGCGCGGGACGAGATCCGCCCCAGACAGGCGCTGGTCCAGGTGCCCGCGGCTCTTGGCATCCTCGCGCAGAACACCGGCGAGCCGCCGATGCGCGAGATCCTCGCCGGGCTCGACGAGGTGCTCGCGTCGCCGGGTGTCCTGACCGCCTCCGTCGCCCAGGGCTGCCCGTATGCCGACGTGCCCCACATGGGCATGGCCACCCTGGTCGTCACCGACGGCGATCCGAGCGCTGCCCGCTCCTGGGCCGCCGCCCTGGCGCGGCAGGTGTGGTCGCGGCGGCACGAGTTCAGCGGCCGGTCGGCACGGCTCGCCGAGGCGCTCCACCGGGCGGCGACGGCGAGGAAAGGGCCGGTCCTGTTACTGGACGTCGGCGACAACATCGGCGCCGGTGCTCCGGGCGACTCGGTGGTGATCGTCGCGGCCGCCCGGCAGGTCGGTCTCACCGGTCTGCTCGCGATCCTCGTCGACGCCGACGGGGTGACCCGCTGCCACCGGGCGGGCACGGGCGGGCGGGTCGAACTGCTCGTCGGCGCGCGGACCGATCCGCGCGTGGGCCCACCGCTCACCGTCGGTGGGGTCGTCCGTAGGTTGCACGCCGGACGGTACGAGGACCCTGGGCCGACCCATGCCGGGCATCGGCACTACGACGCCGGGCCGACCGCGGTCGTCGAGGTCGACGGTGGGCCGACGCTGGTGCTGACCACCCGGCCGACGCCGCCGACCAGCCTGGTGCAGCTCACCTGCCTCGGCCTGGATCCCACGGGTTTCCGCGCCATCGTGGCGAAGGGCGTGCACGCGCCGCTCGCGGCGTACGCACCTCTCGCCACCGAGATCATCGCGGTCGACACCCCCGGCGTGACGAGCGCGGACCTGCGGCGGTTGTCCTACCGGCGGCGGCGCTATCCCCTGTGGCCGTTCGAGCAGGACGTCACGTTTGGTTGAGTGGCTCCCACGACGGGTCTGCCGGCATCAGTGGTCGCGGCGCGTGTGGGCGAACTCTTCGTACGCCCGCAGTGCCGTGGGATCGGCGAGGGCGCCGGCGCTCGCCGCCTCCTCGGGCGGCCGGCCCTCCAGGATCCGCTTCACCGGGACCTCGAGCTTCTTGCCCGACAGGGTGCGGGGTACGGCGGCAACGCGGACGATCTGGTCCGGAACGTGCCGCGGGGACAGGTTCCGGCGCAGCTCCGTGGCCAGCTTCGCCCGCAACGCGTCGTCGAGCTGGACGCCTTCGGGAAGGACGACGAACAGCAACAGCTCCTCCGTACCCGCTGCCGGGTCGTCCAGGTGGATGACCAGACTGTCGACGATCTCCGGCAGAGCCTCGACGGCCGAGTAGAACTCCGCCGTGCCCATCCGGACCCCGCCCCGGTTGAGGGTCGCGTCGGACCGCCCGGTGATGACGCAGGTACCGCGCTCGGTGATCTCGATCCAGTCGCCGTGGCGCCACACGCCGGGGAAGTCCGCGAAGTACGCCGCGCGGTAACGGGAACTGTCGGTGTCGCCCCAGAAGCCGACGGGCATCGACGGCATCGGGCGTTCGATCACGAGCTCGCCGAGTTGCCCTACGACCCTGTGGCCGGCCGGGTCGTACGCCGCCACCGCCGCGCCCAGGCACGGGCACGCCAGCTCGCCGGCATAGACGGGTAGCAGGGGCGAGCCGCCGATGAAACCCGTGCACAGGTCCGTACCGCCGGAGAACGACTGCAGCAGCAGGTCGGGGTTGACGTTCTCGTAGACGTAGGTGAAGCCGTCCGCCGGCAGTGGCGCGCCGGTCGAGCCCAGGCCGCGGATCCGCGACAGGTCGGCGATGTCCGCGGGACGCAACCCGGCCTTGCGGCAGCTCATCAGGAACGGCGCGCTCGTCCCGAAGAACGTGACCCCGCACTCGTCGGCCAACCGCCAGAGGTAGCCGAGGTCGGGATGCGCGGGATTGCCGTCGACGAGCACCACCGTCGCTCCGACGAGCAGGCCCGAGACCAGGGCGTTCCACATCATCCAGCCGGTCGTCGAGAACCAGAAGAACCGGTCTCCCGGGCCCAGGTCGAAGTGCAGGGCCAGGGTCTTGAGGTGTTCGAGCAGGATCCCGCCGTGCCCGTGGACGATCGGCTTCGGCAGTCCGGTCGTCCCCGACGAGTAGAGAACGTAGAGCGGGTGGTCGAACGGCACCCGCTCGAACGTCAACTCCGGCGTCTCCCCGGCCGCGACTCCGCCACTGCCTCCACCCAGCAGGTCGTCCCACGCCAGGACGTCGGGGATCGCGGCGGCCCGCTCCGCCGAGAGGTACGGCACCACCACGACGTGCCGCAGCCCCGGCAGCGCGGCCCGGATCGCGGCTACCTCGGCGGTCCGGTCGATCTCCTTCGGGCCGTAGACGTAGCCGTCGACCGCGACCAGCACCGTCGGTTCGATCTGGCTCCACCGGTCGACGACGCTCCGCGTACCGAACTCCGGCGCGCACGAAGAGAACACCGCACCCAGGCTCGCGGTGGCGAGCAGCAGCACGAGCGCTTCGGGGATGTTCGGGAGGTACGCGGCAACCCGGTCACCCCGGCCGACACCGAGGCGCTGCAGGCCGGCGCGGGCCATGGCCACCGCGGCCCGCAACTCTGCGGCGGTGAGCTCGACCGGCTTCCGCGTCTGTGACCGCGCCACCACGACCGGGCCGGTCTCCTGCAGGTCGGCGAGCATGCGTTCGGCGTAGTTCAGTCCTACGCCGGGAAACCACTCCGCCCCCGGCATGGCGTCGCTCGCGAGCACGGACGTGACGCGGGAATCGGACGACACACCGAAGTAGTCCCAGATGCTGCCCCAGAACCCGGGGAGGTCGTCGACGGACCAGCGCCACAGGGCGTGGTAGTCGTCGAAGGCCAGGCCGCGTTCGCGTTCCAGCCAGGCGAGGTAGTGGCCGACCCGGCTCCGCTCACGGGCGTCGGCCGGCGGTTTCCAGCAGATCGTGCCCGGCTCCGTCATTCCTCGCCGACTCCCTCCGTCTCGCAGGCGTGGCGCCCTCAGTCCCGACGTGCCTCCGGATGGTGATGCAGCCAACCTTCCCACGCGGCCGCGACAATCGCGCGGCGATCATGTGCCGCCGACCAGCCGAGGACGTCGCGGATCCGGTCGGCCGAGGCGATCGAGGCGGCCGGATCGCCGGGACGCCGGTCGAGCACCTCGGGCGCGAGGTCGGAGTAACCGGACACGTCCAGGATCGTCTCGACGATCTCCCGGGTCGAGGACCCTCGACCGGTGCCGACGTTCAGTGTGAGCCGGGCCTCGCGGCCGTCCTGCAGGTGCCGGGCCGCGGCGACGTGGGCGGAGGCGATGTCCGCGACGTGGATGTAGTCGCGGATCGTCGTACCGTCGGGCGTCGGATAGTCGTCGCCGTAGATCTGCGGCGGCTTCCCCTCGGTCAGGCGGCTGAACACGATCGGGATGAGGTTGAACGCACCGGTGTCGGCGAGTGCCGGTCGTGCGGAGCCCGCGGCGTTGAAGTAGCGCAGGTTGGCGTAGCGCAGCCCGGTCGCGCGGGCGGTCGACGCGACGAGCCACTCGCTGACGAGCTTCGTTTCGCCGTACGGGTTCTCGGGGTGGCAGGCGAGGTCCTCGGTGAGCACGTCGACGTCCTGGTTGCCGTAGATCGCGGCACTCGAGGAGAAGACCAGCGCGTCGACGCCGACGTCTGTCATGGCGCGCAGGACGGACTCGAGCCCGCCGAGGTTCTCGCGGTAGTACAGCAGCGGCTTCTCGACCGACTCGCCCGGCTGTTTTCGGGCCGCGACGTGGACGACGCCTTCGATTTCGTACTCCCTGAGCAGCTTCGCCACCAGGCTGCTCGCCTGGACACTGCCACGGACCAGCGGGACGTCCTCCAGGCCGCTGATCCGCTCGGGGATGCCGGCGGACAGGTCGTCGAGGACGACCACCTGCTCCCCGGCCTCGTGCAGGGCATGGACGACATGTGCGCCGATGAAGCCGGCGCCTCCGGTGACAAGCCAGGTCATGGCAGCACAGCCTAGGGCTTTCACACAAAGCGTCACGGAGAGTCAGCGACAGCCGCGGTATGCCTGGCAACTTGCTCTGGGCCTACCCGGTATACATACTCAGTAGGCATGTCGATCCGCCACGGTCTTCTTGCCCTCCTCGACGAGGAGCCGAAGTACGGCTACCAGCTCCGCCAGGAGTTCGAGCGCGCCACCGGATCCACGTGGCCGCTCAACATCGGACAGGTCTACACGACCCTCAGCAGGCTCGAACGCGACGGCCTCGTGCACGGGACCGGCACAGACGACGCCGGTCGGATCAGCTACGGCCTCACCACGGCAGGACGTGAGGAACTGAGGCGCTGGTTCGCCACCCCCGTCGAGCGGGCGTCGCGGCCGCGGGACGAGCTGGCCATCAAGTTCGCCCTTGCGGTGACCGTGCCCGGCGTCGACGTCGCGGCGATCGTGCAGGCCCAACGGACAGCCACCATGCGCGGTCTGCAGGAGCTCACCCGGCTGAAGAAGGGCACCGGCGACGACGACCTGCCTTGGCTGCTCGTCCTCGACTCGATGATCTTCGCCGCCGAGGCCGAGGTGCGCTGGCTCGATCACTGCGAGGCACGCCTGGCCCACCAACGGGTCGACTAGGGGCACGCCTCCGCCGTACCTGGGAACGCGTACGGCGGAGGCGGCGTCAGCCGGTGGTTCTCATCGGGCCGCGGAAGGATGCGCGGTCATTGCCGCTTCCTTGGCCCCACGTCGGACGGAGAGGCGGCGGCCGGCGCCTCCGCTCACCCGGGCGTACCCGGGCGCGCGATGGCGCCCGCCCCGGCTCCGTGCGGGTCTCCCCCACACGCGGGACATGGGGGACAGCCAGGCGTTCGCCCACACTGCTTCCGGACAGGTCCATTCCCGTCCGCAGTACAGACATCTGGCGCCCTCGACCTGCCGTCGTCCCCCCACGCGCCGGAACTTCGACCAACTCTGGTCGGGCCGGTGCAACAGCAGGAGATACCGGGCTTGGGCATCCAGGAGTGCTCTCGACCATTGCACCCAGCCGTAGCCGGGGACGAAGACTGGCGTCTCTCGTGTGGCCGAAGGCACGGTCGCCGACGCCGTCAGAGACGTCGCCATCGACATCGACCTTCCTTTCGTGGCCTTGCCTCTATGTGTCGGTTCGACCCGCCCGGCTCGGGCCTTCACCCCTTAACGATCAGCTACGCGTACACGTGACGGTACTGAGTGTTATTAGATCATCTCTTTACTCGGCAGCGGAACGCGGCCGCGCCGCCGCGCGCCGCTTCCCGTCGTACTGACGAGTTCGGACACTCCCGATGCGGCGCGCAGCCAACACCGCTACGGTCGGGGGGCCGAAAATGGGGGATCCGCCTTCTAAGATGAGCCGCTTCAACCAGTCAGGGGTGATGGCGCTGCCGACCGCGTTCCTCGTCGGACACGTCGTGTCTGCCGAGCCAGGGGAACCCCCCGTGGCCGGGCAGTTGCACGCGCTCGGCTACACCGTGGTCGACGCGAGCACGGTCGACGATCTCGCCGCCGCCATCACGACGGCGACGGCCGGGCCGGTGGCCCTGGTCGACCGGCGCTACATCGGCCACCTACACGCTCTCCGCCGGGCGGTCTGCGACACCAGGAGCGACGTCAGGGCAGGGCCAGGGACGCTCACCGCGACGACGGTTGCCCGGGCGCGGCTGGTGTCGGTCCTCACCCGGATGCTGGCCGGCGCCGACGCCGGACCGCCCGGACGGCAGGAGACGCCCAGCAGTGCTTCCACCAGCAGTGCTTCCACCAGCAGTGCTTCCACCAGCAGTGCTCCCACCAGCAGTGGTCCCACCAGCAGTGCTTCTACCAGCAGTGCTCCCGCCAGCAGTGGTCCCACCAGCAGTGCTTCTACCGGCCCTGTTCCAGGCACCCGCATCGACGTCGGCGAGGTGACCGAGGCCCTCGCCGCCGACACCGACGTCGCCCGCACCGACCCGGCGCCGCTCGTCGCCGGACTCGCCGACACCCAGGCCGAACGCGACGCCCTCTTCGCCCGGGTCGCCGCCGTCGACGAGGAACCGATCCGGCTGCGTGGTGCGGTGAAGGCCGACGACACCGCGTTCACGACCTTCTTCGTTCGCAGCTACTCGGGCTATGTGGCCCGCTGGTTCGCCCGCCTCGGATTCACCCCCAACCAGGTCACGATCATGTCCCTCGCCGTCGCGCTAGGAGCCGCGGGCTTCTGCGCCACCGGCTCGCGTACCGGCCTCGTCGTGGGTGCGGTGTTGTTCCACCTGTCGTTCGCCCTCGACTGCATCGACGGCGACCTGGCCCGCTACACCGTGCGGTTCAGCACGATCGGGAGCCGGCTCGACCTGAGCGCGGACCGGGTGAAGGAGTACGTCCTGTTCGCCGGCCTGGCGATCGGCGCCGCGCCCGCCGACAGTGCGATCTGGTGGCTCGCCGCGGCCGCGATGGCGGTCCAGACGGTCCGGCACCAGATGCACTTCGCGTACGACGAGGTCACGGCAGGACCCGAGGCGGCTCCCGCGCTGGCCGACCAGGTGCGCTCCCGACTCCGTGGCGGCAGGTGGAAGGTCTGGCTCCGGCGGGCCATCGTCCTGCCCCAGGGCGAGCGCTCGGCGCTGATCTGCCTGCTGGTGGCCTTCACGACACCGCGTGCCGTCTTCGTCGTCCTGCTGGTCGTCGGGTCGCTCGCGGCCAGCTACGCCTTCCTGGGCCGGCTCCTGCGGAGCCTGCGTCGGCTGCACCGGCCGTGGTCGAAGCCGGCCGGGCAGGCTCTGGGCGCGATGGTGGACGTCGGTCCGATCGGCTGGGCGGTCCACCACGCCCTGCCGGGCCGTTCGCTTCCTGCCCCACTCACGACGCTGATCGCGCTGGCGGCGTTGACGTTCTCGCTGACGGTGATCCCCGTCGTGGGTGCGTCCTGGCTGATCGTCGGCGTGCTGTGGTACGTCCTGCTCGTGGGCTTCGCGAGCCAGCAACCGCTCAACGGCTGGGCCGACTGGGTGCTGCCGCCGTCGTTCCGCGCCGCGGAGTACGCCCTCGCCATCACCGTCACCACGCTCGTCGTGCCCAGCGCCCTGCCGGTGGCCTTCTGCTACGTCGCCGCCTGCGCCTTCCACCACTACGACGCGGTCTACCGCCTCCGCGAGTCCGGTGCGGTCCCGCGGAAGTGGTTCCTCATCGCGACCGGCGGCCATGACGGCCGGATGGTCCTGCTCGCCCTCCTCGCGACGGGTGGCGCCACCGTGCTGCACGTCGGCCTCGTCGTCGTGACCGCGGCACTCGCCGCGATCGTCGTCGGCGAGAGTGTGACGGCGACCCTCGCCGACGTCCGTGCCGAACGCACGCCTCCCGCCGTTGATGCGCTCGGCGCAGCGGCGAGCCAGAGCGAGGTGATCCGATGATCGGCCTCGTCCTCGCGGCCGGCACCGGCCGCCGCCTGCACCCTTACACCGAGGACCTGCCGAAGACGCTCGTCCCCCTGGGCGCTCCCGCCGACCCGTCGGATCCCGACGAAGCGCTCACGCCGCTCGACGTCATCCTCGGCAACTTCGCCAAGGTCGGCGTGAGCGACGTCGCCGTGGTGGTCGGCCACGCAGCCGAGGCGGTCCGCGAGCGGAAGCGGACCCTCGAGCGTCGCTACGGCGTGAGCCTCGAGCTCATCCACAACGAGCACGCGCTTCGGTGGAACAACTGCTACTCGTTGTGGTGCGCCCGACAGTGGTTCAGCGGCCAGGACGTCCTGATGGCCAACGGAGACACCGTGCACCCGGTCTCCGTCGAGCACGTGCTGATCGACGGCATGGCCGACTCCTCGCTGCTGCTTGCCGTCGACACCACGAAGGATCTCGGGGCCGAGGAGATGAAGGTCACCGTCCCCGACAAGCGCAGCGTCACCCGCATCACCAAGCTGATGGACCCGGCGGAGGCATACGGCGAGTACATCGGGGTGGCCCTCCTCCGCGCCGAGGTCGGCCCCGCGCTGACGGGGGCGCTCGAGGCGACGTGGCGGCGCGACCCGAGCCTGTACTACGAGGACGGGTTCCAGGAGTTCGTCGACCGGCGTGACTTCACGATCGACGTCGCGCCGATCGGCGACGTGCCGTGGGTCGAGATCGACGACACCGCCGACCTCGCCCGCGCCATGAGCGTCGTCGCCGCGATCAGGGAGGCCCAGCGATGATCAGGGGCCACATGCGTACAGTGAGGCATCCAGCGACGAGCACGGGGACACATCCAGCGACGAGCACGGGGATGACGGAGCCAGAGTGCCGCTGCTAGCGCGGATGATCACCACGCCGGTGGTGATCGATGTACGCCGTGGTGCCATCGCCGACCTCGGTGAGCTCCTCGCCGACCAGCGGATCTCCACCGCCGGGCGGGTCGCGGTCGCGGTCGGTCCGCGCTCAGGCGCCCGCATCGCCGAGGACCTTCGCACCCACCTGGTCGAGGCCGACTTCTACACCGTCGACGGCGGCACGGTCGACGCGGCCCTCGACCTCGCGACCCGGGCCCGCACCCGGTCCTACGACGCGATCGTCGGCATTGGCGGCGGTCGGATGATCGACGTGACGAAGTACGCCGCCGCCCGGCTCGGCCTGCCGATGGTCGCCGTCGCCACCAACCTCGCCCATGACGGGATCGCCTCGCCGGTGAGCACCCTCGACAACGACGCGGGCCGCGGCTCCTACGGTGTGCCGGCGCCGATCGCGGTGGTGGTCGACCTCGATGTCGTACGCCAGGCACCGGTGCGTTCGGTGCGCGCCGGCGTCGGTGAAGTGGCGTCCAACCTGTCCGCGATCGCCGACTGGGAGCTTTCCCACGATCTGCGCGGCGAGCCGATCGACGGGCTGGCGGTGACGCTGGCCCGCACCGCGGCCGAGGCGATCGTCCACCATCCGGGCACGATCGCCGACGACGACTTCCTGCGGGTGCTCGCCGAGGGTCTCGTCCTGTCCGGACTGGCGATGGTCGTCGCCGGCACGTCGCGCCCGAGCAGTGGCGCCTGCCACGAGATCTCCCACGCGATCGATCTGCTCTATCCCGACCGGGCGTGCTACCACGGCGAGCAGGTAGGTGTCGGTGCGGCGTTCGCGTCGACGCTGTGGGAGGATCCCGCGAGCCGCGCCAGGGGTGCCCTGATCGCGGAGTGTCTCGCCCGCCACGATCTACCGGTCGGACCGGACGAGCTGGGCTTCTCGCTGGAGGAGTTCGCCGCCGCCGTGGTGCGGGCACCCGACACCCGCCCCGGTCGTTTCACCATCCTGGAGCACCGCGACCTCGACAAGGACGCGGTGATGGCAGCCGTCTACGACTACGCCGCCGCCGGACCCGCCCAGCCGGAATGAGGAGAGCAGAAGCGACTCATGACTTCCCTGCCGTCCATCGCTGAGCTGCGGACCAAGACCCAGCCGCCCGGCCTGCTCGAGAGGCGCAGTGGCGAGCACTGGGCCGGTCGGCTGTACATGCGCAGGATCTCGCCGTACGCCACCCGGGTTCTCGCCGCCTGGGGGTTGGCCCCCAACCAGGTCACCGGGTTGATGATCGTCGCCGGCATTGCGGCCGGATTTGCCGTGCTGCTGCCCGGCCTTCCCGGCGCGCTCCTCGCCGCTGTGCTCGTCCAGGTCTACCTCCTGCTCGACTGCAGCGACGGCGAGCTCGCCCGGTGGACCGGCAAGACCAGCGTCACCGGCAAGTACCTCGACCGGGTGGGCCACTACCTCTGTGAGGCCGCCCTGCTCGTCGGCCTCGGCTTCCGGGCGGCCGAGCTGGAGGCGAACGGCTACGCCGTGCTGGGCCTGGCGGCCGCTCTCGGTGCCGTGCTGATCAAGTCCGAGACGGACCTGGTCGACATCGCGCGGGTGCAGTCCGGCCTGCCTGCGGTGACCGAGGACGCTGCCGAGCCGCGCAGCCCACGGCTGGCGAGCCTGCGACGGGTCGCGCTGGTGCTGAAGTTCTACCGGATCATCCTGGCCATCGAGCTGTCCCTGATCATCGTGCTGGCGGCCGTCGTCGACGCGCTCACCGACAGCCTCGTCGCCACCCAGGTGCTCACTGTGACGGTCGCCGTCGTCGCCGCCGTCCAGGTGGTGCTGCACCTGGTCAGCGTGCTGGTCTCGAGGCGACTCGGATGAGCCCACCGCGGCTTGCCTGCGTGTTCCTCACGATGGGTGACCGCCCCGACGAACTCCAGCGCGCGATCCACAGCGTGCAGGACCAGATCGGCGACCCGATCGAGATCATCGTCGTCGCCAACGGCGTCGAGGCGCCGAAGGTACCGGGCGGCGTCCAGGTGGTCGAGCTCCCGACCAACGCCGGTATCCCGGGCGGTCGCAACGCCGGCGTGCAGGCGGCCAACGCCGACGTCCTCATGTTCGTCGACGACGACGGTTGGCTCCCGGCCCCGGACACGGCCGAGCGGCTGCGCGAGCTCTTCACCAACGATCCCAGGCTGGGCATCGTGTCGTTCTGCATCACCGACCCCGAGAGCGGTGTGATCGCCCGCCGGCACGTCCCGCGGATCCGGGTCGGCGATCCCCTCGCGCCGTCGGAGGTCACGACGTTCCTCGGCGGCGCGTCCGCGATCCACCGGCGGGTCTTCGACGAGGTGGGTGTCTTCCCGGCGGCGTTCTTCTACGCCCACGAGGAGACCGACTTCGCCTGGCGGGCGCTCGATGCCGGCTGGCGGATCCGCTACGACACGCACTGCGTCCTCGCCCATCCGGCGACCTCGCCGACCCGGCATCCGACGTACTTCCGGTTCAATGCCCGCAACCGCGTGTGGTTGGCCAAACGCAACCTTCCGCTCCCGGTCGCGGTGGTCTACCTGGCGACCTGGATTCTCCTCACCTTCGGTCGTACGCGTAGTCTCACTGGGCTGAGGGCCTGGTGCGGCGGTCTGGTCGAGGGTGTCCGGCAGCCGTGCGGCCGTCGCAAACCGATCGCCTGGCGTACCGTCTGGCGAATGACCCGTCTAGGAAGGCCACCTCTGGTATGACGCTGGTCCCACCTCCGGAGTCTCCGGTCGCACTGGCCGAAAGCTACGGCTTGAAGGCGAGTTCGGCACGGCCGCCGCTGTTGACCTACGTCAAGCAGCTCTGGGAGCGCCGGCACTTCATCCGGGTCTACGCCACGTCCCGGTCGGTCACGAAGTATTCCCAGTCGATGCTGGGCGGACTCTGGCACGTGCTGACGCCGCTGTTCAACGCCGGCGTCTACCTGCTGATCTTCGGGCTCGTGCTGCGGGTGGACCGCGGCATCCCCAACTATCTGGCTTTCCTGGTCACCGGAGTCTTCGTGATGAACTACAGCACGAGCTCGGTGACCTCCGGCGCCCGCTCGATCTCGGGCAACCTCTCGCTCATCCGCGCGCTGCACTTCCCGCGCGCGTCCCTCCCGCTGTCGTCGACACTGATCGAGCTCCGTCAGCTGATGTTCTCGATGCTTGTCCTGGTCACGATCGTCCTGGTCACGCCGGTCAACCTGGTCGGCGACGAACCCATGACGGCGCCGGAGCCGATCACCTGGCTCTGGCTGCTCCTCGTTCCCGCGCTGTTCCTGCAAACGGTGTTCAACATCGGGCTCGCTTTCATCATGGCGCGGGTCGGCGCTGCCGTCACCGACATCCAGCAGCTGCTGCCGTTCGCGCTCCGGGTCTGGTTGTACTCCTCCGGCGTGATCTTTCCCCTGGGTCCACGGCTGGAAGGCAGGGTCCCGGAATGGGCGATCGACGTCGTCATGGCCAACCCTGCTGCCGTCTACATCGAGCTGGTCCGATCCTTGCTGATGCAGACCCACGACGCGTGGTTCGGGCAGTTCACCTGGCTGCTCGCCGCGGTCTGGGCGTTGGTGCTGTTCGGCGCGGGGTTCGTGTATTTCTGGGGTGCCGAGGAGAAGTACGGGCGTGGCTGAGCAGATGGTGCGAGACGACCAGACGACGATCGAGGCCCCCAAGCGGGTGCCCACGATCGTCGCCCATGACCTGCACATCACCTACCGGGTGTACGGCAGCACCTCCGGCAAGGGGAGCGCCACCAAGGCGCTCAAGCGGGTGCTGACGCGGGCGAACTCGCCGGCCCTGCGCGAGGTGAAGGCGATCCGCGGCGTTTCGTTCACCGCCTACGAGGGTGAGTCGATCGGCCTGATCGGGCGGAACGGCTCCGGCAAGTCCACGCTGCTGCGGGCGATCGCCGGTCTGCTGCCACCGACACAGGGCGCGGTCTACACCAGCGCCCAACCGTCCCTGCTCGGCGTCAATGCCGCGCTGCTGAACTCCCTCACCGGCGAACGCAACGTCGTGCTCGGCTGCCTGGCCATGGGCATGACACCGGCCGAGGCCAAGGAGAAGTACGACGACATCGTGGAGTTCTCCGGTCTCGGCGAGTTCATCGACCTGCCCATGCGGACGTACTCGGCGGGCATGGCCTCACGGTTACGGTTCGCCATCGCCGCAGCCAAGTCGCACGACGTCCTGCTCATCGACGAGGCCCTTGCCACCGGCGACGCCGACTTCCGGCGGCGCAGTCAGGAACGGATCGAACAGCTGCGTGATGAGGCCGGCACGATCTTCCTGGTCAGTCACAGCCTCAAGACAGTCGTAGCCACCTGCAACCGCGCGATCTGGCTGGACCGCGGCAAGATCCAGCAGGACGGCGATGCCGCATCGGTCGTGGAGGCCTACCAAGAGGCAGTAGCCGAGAAGACCCTGGGGAAGGCCGTCGGAAGAGCTCCGAGAGCCCGCTGAACCGGGGCGTCACACGACGCACCGGGACGGCGCCTGCCGACACGCCCGCCGCTACGTGGTAACTGAGGCGCTGGCTGCGTCATCATCGCCATCTGCGCGGCCTTCGTTCCAGCTGCGCCGGTGCGGAAGCCGAGGAGAAAGATGGTCGTGGCCGAGCAGTTCGTCACCAACGCCGATCGCCGCGAGATCGCCGGCAGCGCCGCCGTCGCCGCAGGCGGCGGCGTCGACCCGGCCGGTGTACGTCCTGGTGACAGCGGCGAGGTCAGGCGGCCGACGGTGATCGTGGATGACCTGCACATCATCTACCGCGTCCTCGGCGCCACCGCCGGCCGCGGCAACGCCCCCGCCGCCTTCACACGCCTCCTCCGCCGAGAAAAATCACCCGCACAACGCGAAGTCCACGCCGTCCGCGGCGTCTCCTTCACCGCCCACCGCGGCGAATCCATCGGCCTCATCGGCCGCAACGGCTCCGGAAAATCCACCCTCCTCAAAGCCGTCGCCGGCCTCCTCCCCGCCACCCGAGGAGCCGTCTACACCGACGGCCAACCCACCCTCCTCGGCGTCAACGCCGCCCTCATGAACGACCTCACCGGCGAACGCAACATCCTCCTCGGCTGCCTCGCCATGGGACTCACCCCCACCCAAGCAAAAGCCCGCTACGACGACATCGTCGAATTCTCCGGCCTCGAAGACTTCATCGACCTCCCCATGCGCACCTACTCCTCCGGCATGTCCCAACGCCTCCGCTTCGCCATCGCCGCCGTCAAATCCCACGACGTCCTCCTCATCGACGAAGCCCTCGCCACCGGCGACGCAGAATTCCGCCGCCGCAGCGAACAACGCATCCGCGAACTCCGCGACGAAGCCGGCACCGTCTTCCTCGTCAGCCACAGCCTCGACACCATCACCAAAACCTGCACCCGCGCCATCTGGCTCGACAAAGGCACCATCAAAATGGACGACGACGCAGAAACCGTCACCAAGGCCTACAACAACGCCACCAGCAGGTGACCCGCCTCATCCGACATGCACCCTCGAAACGGACCGTGTTCGCCGCGCCCGGCTAACCGGGTAGGCCACCTTGCATGTCGTACTCTCGTCGCCATGAGATCGGCGCGCGACCGGGGCTGCCTGTGACCACGATCACCAGCCCAGCCCCGGCGGCGGAGCTGGCCGAGCGCCACGGTCTCTCGCCGAGCTCGGCCCGACCGTCGTTCGGCGCCTACCTCGCCCAGCTGTGGCAACGCCGGCACTTCATCACGGCATTCGCGACCTCGCGGACGGTCTCGCAGTACTCCAGCTCCACGCTGGGGCAGCTGTGGCAGGTGTTGACGCCGCTGATGAATGCCGCCGTCTACTTCCTGATCTTCGGAATCCTCTTCCAGACCGCGAAGAGCGTCGAGAACTTCGTCGCGTTCCTGGTGACTGGTGTGTTCGTCTTCACCTTCACGCAGCGGTCGGTGACCTCGGGCGCACGGTCGATCTCAGGAAACCTTGCGCTGATCCGTGCGCTGCACTTCCCGCGGGCGGCGCTGCCGCTGGCCTTCACCATCGTGGAGCTTCAGCAGCTGCTGGTCTCGATGGTCGTGCTGTGCATCATCGTGCTGGCGACCGGCGAGCCGTTGACGTTCGCCTGGCTGCTCGCCATTCCGGCCCTGGCGCTGCAGACGGTCTTCAACCTCGGCCTGAGCCTGTTCATCGCGCGGGTCGGGTCGAGACTGCCTGACATCAGCCAGCTGCTGCCGTTCATCACGCGTACCTGGCTCTACATGTCAGGGGTCTTCTTCGTCATCCCCGACCGCATTCCGGCGGGACCGTTGCGCGACATCATGCAGGCCAACCCGGGTGCGATCTACATCGAGCTGGTCCGCGACGCGCTCATCGACACCCACTCCGCCCCGCAGCTGGCCTGGGTGCTCGCGGCCGGCTGGGCGGTCGTCGCGTTCTGCGCCGGCATCATGTACTTCTGGGCCGGGGAGGAGCGGTACGGCCGTGGCTGACGACCCGGGCCACAGCGCCGGCCTCACCGACCCTGACGGTCTCGCAGGAACGGGCAGCCTGACCGACCTGCACGATCCGGCGCCGACGGTGATCGTGGATGACCTGCACATCATCTACCGCGTCCTCGGCGCCACCGCCGGCCGCGGCAACGCCCCCGCCGCCTTCACACGCCTCCTCCGCCGAGAAAAATCACCCGCACAACGCGAA